>CANITX010000027.1 GCA_947470575.1 Rhodospirillales bacterium | reverse complement strand
CGCATCGCGCCTTATCGCGGGCCATTTATTGCTGTGCGCATCGCCCGTCCTTACAAGGTTCCCGTCAGCTTCAATTTTCTTGACTTTCTATTTTCTTGACATTTTCCCCCAAAGAGGTACGTAATGATACTAACTATGAAACCGCTCGATAACCTGACTCGGCTGAATTTGTGGCGAGAAGGGGAGGGCGGCAAGCGTTACGGCATGAAATTCGCCAAGGCGATCAAAGCGGTGGCGAAAACACGGTGAACGGCGGACAGCCATGGTAACGGCAGTCAGGACAGAGGTTTCAGACGCACTCGGCTCCATATCGGTCAACCGGCCGGTGGGGGGCGGGCGCTCTGTCGCGTCGGCTGTCGAAGGGCCGATCCCGGCCGCATCCGGCGTCGGTGAGGTAGTGGCTCAAATCCCGCCCGTCAGTGCGGCAGGTAATTCGCAACCGGACAAGCAGCAGCCGGAAAAACAAGAGGCATCGCCCTCTTTCGCCGGGCGCTTCCAAAATTTGGGAGGCTCGTTTGCCGCCGCCTATGATGTCAGGTTGGTGGCCGAGGTGGCGGACGACCCTCGCCTGATCTCGATCCCCGAGCCGCAATCGTTCAGCGGATTGGTGGTGCGCGCCGTCAACCTATACGAGTCCACCGGCTTGGTTGTGACCGGAACGCCGCCCCGCGGCACGGCGCTTAACGCTTCTTCCTAAGAATAATACGCTCGTTTCAGTTGTGACGGGCCTCACAGACGGTGGGTTGCCGACTGTCGTAGTGTGTCGACCATGGCAATTACATCAATCCTTTCGACAGCATCCTCGGCACTGACGGCGAACGTTCGGCGGATCGACGCCGTTGCCAACAATCTGGCAAACCTGACGACCGAAGATTTCAAGCCGAGCGACGTGCGCACGGTCAGCCAAACGGCCGCTCCCGCCGCGTCGTCACCCGTCGTCTTCAACAGCGGCGTGCTGGCCGTGGTGGTTGAAGAGGAGGGGCCGGTCGATGCAGCTACCCAGTTCTCCCGCCTGATCCAGAGCCAAAGCGCCTATAACATGGCCTTGAAGACCTTGAATGTCGGCAGCGAGCTATCGGGAGAATTGCTGAGGCTTAGCGCTTAATCAAATAACTACGACCTAAATTTCAACTAAATAATTAATTGTGTGCGTGGCTGGCAGTGCCTTGATGAGCGCCGTTTCCGGCACCTCCCATATGACTTATGCCGGCTGGCGGCGCGGTTCGCCGTAGCAGGCGGCGATCGCCTCGGCCAAGACGGCGACGGCGATTTCAGCGGCCTGACGCCCACCCAGGGGCAGGCCGACGGGGGCCCGGATGCGCCCGATAGCGGCATCGTCGAAGCCCATGTCCTTGAGCCGGGCGACCCGTTTGGCGTGGGTCCGCCGGCTGCCCAGCGCACCGATGTAGTAGGCGTCCGAGCGCAACGCCGCCGCCAAGGCCGGATCGTCGAGCTTGGGGTCGTGGGTCAGGGTGACCACGGCCGTGCGGCTGTCCGGACGGATGAGGGCTAAGGCGTCGTCGGGCCATTCGTCGGACAGCGCGACGCCGGGGAAGCGGGTGGCAGTGGCGAAGGAATGGCGGGGATCGACGACGGTGACGGCGAAGCCCACCAGCGCCGCCATCGGCGCCAGGGTTTGGGCGATGTGCACGGCGCCGACGATGACCATGCGCAAGGGTGGATTGTAAACCGCCACGAACCGGTTCGTGCTTTCGACGACGCGACTTTGGTTTTCGGCCAACGCCCGCCGGGCTTCGCTTAAGACTTCGGGGGACAGGCCGGCGGCGGCGCCTGCGGCATCGATCAAGGTATACGCGCCGGTCGCCATGTCGGTGACCATGGCGATGGGCCGGTCGTCAAGCAGCCGGCGCAGCGTCGCCGCATCGGGCGCGCCATGCACCAGCACCTTCATGTCGCCGCCGCAGGCAAGACCGACTTCCCAGGCTTGGCTGTCGCTGATGCCGAAGTCGAGCACTTTGGAGGTGCCGGCGCGGGTGGCGGCCAGCGTTTGTTCGACGACGGCGCCTTCGATGCAGCCGCCGGAGACGGAACCGACGAATTCGCTGCCTTCCTCGACCGCCAGCAAGCTGCCGGTGGGGCGCGGCGAGGAACCCCAGGTACCGATGACGGTGGCCAGGCCGACCTTCTTGCCCGCGGCAAGCCAAACGATGGCCTGTTTCAGGATGTGGTCGTTGTCGGCCATGGCGCGGTTCTCCCGATACCCAGTATCAGCGGCCGGCGAAGGCCCAAAGCAGGACGCCGACGGCGGCGATGACGCCGGTCACCCAGATGGCCGGGTGAATGCCGCCGGATTCGGTTTCGGCGGCGGCCGGCGGCGGTACCGGCGGCGACAACTCAGCAGCCGGCATCGGCGTGACATCGGATATAGGCGACGCGCCCGGCGCGGCGGCGCGGGCGGCGACGATCTCGCCGAACTTGGCGAAGAACTCGGCCGACAGCTTCTTGACGGTGCCTTCGATCAGGCGGGCGCCGACCTGGGCCAGCTTGCCGCCGATCTGGGCGTCGACATCGTAGCTGAGAACGGTGGCGTCGCCGTCGTCGCGCAGCCTGACCTTGGCCGTGCCGTTGGCGAAACCGGCGGCGGCGCCTTTGCCTTCGCCGCTCAGCGTATAGCCGTTCGGCGGGTCGAGGTCGGAGAGTTTGACCCCGCCCTGGAACTTGGCCTTCACCGGCCCGACCTTGGCGACGATGGAACCGCTGAATTCGGTGTCCGAGACCTTGTCGAGCGCCTCGCAACCGGGAATGCACTGACGCAAGACCTCGGGGTCGTTCAGTCCATCCCACACGGCTTGGCGGGGAGCGGGAATACGGAATTCTCCGGTGATCTCCATGGTCCCGGCCTTTCCTTTACGACTGACGGCGGATAACGGAAAACCTAGTCCCGGCCCCGATGCGACGCAAGGCCGGCGCTATCCGGTGGCGCGGCGCGGCCGGGCGTCCGGCTTCGCGCTTGCCGCTGGATTTGCCGAGACCCTATAGTCGGCGGTGACCGGCTGCAAGTTCGGCCGCCCCGTAACCCCCGTTCCACCGCCAACGGAAGCGCCATGCCCGCCGATCTGGATTCTGCTTTCGACGTGGCGTTCTGGTTCGCCGATCAGGCGCTGAACAGCAACGAATACCTGCAGCCGCAGAAGCTGCACCGGCTGCTGTTCCTGGCGCAGTCCTATTACGCGGTGGCCTTCGCAGGCCGCAAGCTGATGCCGGCCGTGTTCATCGCCGACGACATGGGTCCGATCGAGCCGAATATCTTTCGCGCCTTCTCGCGCGGCCGGCCGGATGTCGACATCGAGCTATTCATGCCGCCGGAAATCGATTCGTTCCTGCGCAACATCTGGAGCCGTTTCGGCCATCTGTCGGCGGACCGCCTGACGCGCCTGACCAAGAAGAGTGCGGCCTATCAGAAATCCCTGAAGCGCGGCAAGCGCGCCGAGATCCCGCTCGACCAGATGCGGCTGTCCTTTACCCGCGACGAGACGGGACCGGCGGTCGCGCACGTGGTGCCGCCCAAGGTGATGGTCACCCAAAGCGGGCGCGCCGTGAAGATCAAGAGCTGGGTGCCCGGCAGCAAGCCGGAAGACTGAGGTTTAACCGTTGCTAAAAGGATGCGGCAGATGACCTACGCGATCGGATTCATCGGCATGGGCGAGGCGGCGGGCGCCATCTGCGAGGGCTTGAGCGGAGCGGGTGCAGCCTCGCTCGGCGCTTTCGACATCGCCGCCGACAGCCCGGCCACGGGCCCGGCGATCCGCGCCCGAGCCGCGAAGGGCCGCGTTACGCTGGCGGCCTCGGCGGGCGAGCTGGTCAAGGCATCGGAGGTCGTCATTTCGGCGGTGACGGCGGCGGAAGCCCTGGAGGTGGCCGAAGATGCCGCGCCGCACCTGCGCCCCGGCCAGTTCTACATGGACATGAACTCGGCCAACCCCGATACCAAGCGGCGCATCGGCGCCATCGTTGAGCAGGCCGGCGGACGCTTCGTCGAAGCCGCCGTCATGCAGGCGGTGCCGCCGAACAAGCACAAGGTGCCGATGCTGCTGTGCGGGGCGGCGGCCCCAATGCTGATCGACAAGCTCAAGCCGTTCGGCATGGCGCTGGAATACATGGGCCCCGAACTGGGCCAGGCCTCGGCCACCAAGATGTTTCGCAGCATCATCATGAAGGGCATGGAGGCCTTGTTTCTGGAAAGCGTCATGGCCGCCTCGCGTTACGGCGTCGCCGACAAGATTATGGAGTCGGTCAGCGAGGGCTTCCCCGGCATCGACTGGAAGGGGCTGGCTACCTATCTGATCGGGCGCACCGCCATTCACGGCGAGCGCCGCGCCCACGAGATGGACGAGGTGTCCGAGACGCTGCACGCCATGGGCTTGGAGCCGATCATGGCCGAGGCGGCGGCCAAGCGCATCCGCCAGTGTTGCGAGGGCTTGCAGGAACGCTTCGCCGGCAAGGCGCCGGATAACTACGATGTGGTGATGGCGGCGATCCGCGAACGGGACGCTAAGAAGGCGGCGGAGTGACGGCGCCGTTTAGCGCCCGCGCGCCAGGGTCAGCAGGATGAGCGGGCCGAGCAGCAGAAAGGCGGCTTGGACCGTATAAGTAGCGACCCAGGCATCGGGCGAGCCGGCGCCGCCGAAGCCGCCCAGCAGCATGCCGAAGACGACGGGCATCGCGAAGCCGCCGCTCATCCCCGAAATGCCCTGAATGGCCAGCGCCCGGCCGCGATAGGCGGCGGGCACGCGGGCGACCAGTCCGGCGTTGATCAGGCCGGAATCGGCGGGCGCCGCCATGCCGTAGAGCAGGGCCAAGCCGACGCTGAGCCACAGCGGCCCGCCCGCCGACAACCCTAAGCCGATGCCGACGGCGGCCGAGACCGGCATGATCAATGAAATGGTTACAGTACGCGGCAGCCAGCGGGTGAGGGCGACGCCAAGCGCGATGCCGGGCAGGCCGAGCAGATTGGCCACCGTGGCGATCAAGGCGAGATTCGACAGCGACAGCGGTCCGCCGGCGACACCGGCCGTGGCGAAGGCGAGGAAAGCGACGGTCCAGGCGCGCATCACTGAAGCTTCGCCGTTGTGCAGGAAATAGGCGAGGACATGGGCAAGCACACCCGGCGCGCGCAGCACGGCAAGCAGGCCGCCGTGAACGCGAGGGGGTGCTTCGTGGCGCGAAATGGGCGGCAGGGCGGCGCGACCGACCAGCCAGCCGACAACGGGCCCGGCGGCGAGCAGCAGCATCGCCGGGCGCCAGCCCAGCTCCTCCGCCAGCACTCCGGTCGCCAGGAACGACAGGCCGGCGCCGACCGGAAAGGTCGCCGTGAAGGCGGCGGCGGCGCGTTCGTGCCAGGCGTCGGGCAACGCTTCGGTCAGCGCCTTCATGCCCGGCATGTGGATGCCGGCGAAGGCGATGCCCTGGACGAAACGCAAGGTGCCCGCCGACCAGGCGCCTTCGGCCAGCAGGGCGAAGGCCAAGGTCGCGGCGACGCCGCCGGCCATCGACCAAAGAAAGACGCCGCGTGCCGAATAGCGGTCGCCCAACATGCCGAACAACGGCGCGGCGGCGGCGTAGCCGGCGAAGTAGATGCCGCTGATCCAGCCGGCCTGCGTTTCGGTGAGTCGCCAGAGCGGTATGAGCAGCGGCATGAGGGCGGGAAAGGAGACGACGGCTGCCATGCCGAAGACCTCGGCGACGAAGGCCGTCAGGATGGTCGCCGCCGGGCGGCGTGGGGTCATCGCCGGTGGATGAGCCGCCGCGCCCAGTGAGCGGCCTTCACGCGCGCCTCCTCGAATTTGGCGGCGGAGCGGGGATAGCGCGCCTCGAAGCGTAGCATCAGCCGCTTGGCCCAAGGCGATTCCAGGGATAGCAGATAGAAACCGGTGGCCAGGAAAAGGACGCCTTGCAGGATCGGCAGGAATAGCCCGAGGATGCCAAGCACGATGAACATCCAGCCGGAGGCCAGGATTGCCATGCGCTTGAGGCGGCTGCGCCGCGGGACGGAGAGGGCCTGTCCCGTGGCGGTTGGGCTCAGGACTTCGCCGTCAGGGTGCGGTGCTGACGTCATGGCTTACCGTTGACCCCGGGACACGGGCGGCGAGGAGCGGCTGGGAAGTGACATTCACATTGACTTTCATGTCGATGAAATCTTCGGCAAGGCCGAAATAACTGCCCCGCAGCGGGATCGCCTGATGCGGATCGCGAGCCACTGCGACGCGCAGCAGGTTGACGCCGCCAAGCAGGCCGTTGGTCGGATCGAACTCCAACCAGCCGGCACCGGGAATATAAAATTCGACCCAGGCATGCGTCGAGCCACCACCCGAAAGCATATGCCCGGCCGGATTGTCGACGGCGGGATCGTACAGATACCCCGAGACGAAACGCGACGCCAGCCCGAGGCTGCGCCCAGCCTCCATCATGAACAAGGCGAAATCGCGGCAGGTGCCGGCGCCGCGATCCAGGGTTTCCAGCGGCGTCTGCACGCCGGGTTCGGTACGCCTTACGTAAGTGAACTGCTCCTTGACCGCGCGCGTCATCTTCAAGAGGACGTTCATCGTGTTGTGGATGCCGGAACGCGACAACGACTGACGCGCCCAGGCATCGATGCGGCGTTCCGGATCGGGGTAATGCCGTTCCATGGTGCGGCCGAGGTCGGGCAGCTCGTCGGCGGGATAGGTGAAGGGCAGGTTTTCGGCAAAGGGTTCGATAAAGGGTTCCGAATCGCGCATGCCATAATGATCGACCACCAGCATGCACTCGAACACCAGTTCGGCGGCCGGTTGGGAAAAATAGGCGGTGGCGATGGAATTGCCGAAGACGTCGTGGTGCCAGAGCACGCGAGCCTTCGGCGAAATCGTCAGCCCCCAGCCGACCAGCCGGAGATCGTGGCTGTCGCGTGGCCGGAACATCAGCCGGTGCTCGTTGAATTTCACCGGATTTTTATAGCGGTAGACGGTGACATGGTGGACGACCAGCCGCTTGAGGACGTCGTTGTAGGGCAGTTCCGCCTGGGGGGCCGTATGGGGCATGTTAATCGTAGGTCTCCCCGCCGAAGAAAGCGTGGCCGAATTCATTGGTCAGCTTGATCAAATGGCGCTGGATGCCTTCGTTGAATTCGTGCAGCCCCATCTGGATCACCTGCTCGATGGACAGCGGTTCGGTGGCGGCGCGAATGGCATCGACCAAGCCGATCGCCGAGTCGGCGGCGGCGAGGCCTTCGTCGTTGCGCAGACGCACCAGCAGGGCGCGGATCTCGCGAATGCAGACCCGGACCGAGCGCGGAAAGCGGTCGTTGAACAGCAGGAAGCTGGCGATCGTGTTCGGCCGCATGCCGCGCGGGTGAACGCGGCGGAAAGCGTGATAACCGGCGGCGGAATGCAACACGGCGTTCCACTGACTGACGTCGACCTGGGTGCCGACGTCTTCGAGGCGCGGCAATAGGTTGTGGTACTTGATATCGACCAGGCGGGTCATCTGATCGGCGCGTTCCAGCAGCTTGCCGATGCGATAGAAGAACCAGCTCTGATCGCGATAGAGCGTGCCTTCGACGATGCCGGTATGCAGCTGGCAGTCTTCCTTGATGGAGGTGCACAGCCGCGACAGGTTGCTGGCCGTCACCGGCCTGACGCTGAGATCGTTCAGGCGATTGTAGAAGACGTTGAGGTGGCTCCACAGCTCGGTGCTGATCAGGTGGCGCAGGCTGCGGGCGTTTTCGCGCGCCATCCACACCGATTGGGTGATCGAATTGCCGTTCTCGCGGTCGAACATGTAGAAATTACAGACGGATTGCGCGTCGGCTTCGGTATGGTGCTGAAAGAACAGCTTCTTATCGTCCTGTAGCAGCACCACCGGCAGCCATTGATGACGGCCTTCGCGGTCGCGCGCGAAGGTCTCGTTGACCTCCAGGATACGCGCCATGTTTTCCACCCGCTCCATATAGCGGGCCATCCAGAAGCTGTTGGCGGCGAAACGGGAAAGCAGGTCAGTCAAGAACCCAGGTATCCTTCGAGCCGCCCCCTTGGGACGAGTTGACGATGATCGACCCCTTGCGCAGCGCAACGCGGGTCAGCCCGCCGGGCAGCACCCAGGTGTCGCGCCCGGTCACTGCGAAAGGACGCAGATCGACATGGCGCGCGCCGATGCCGCCCAAAGAAAGGGTGGGGCAGACCGAGAGCTGGATCATCGGCTGGCTGATGTAGTTGGCGGGGTCGGCTTGCAATTCGTCGCGGCAGGCGCGCAACTGAGCACGGTTGGCCTTGGGCCCGATGGTGATGCCGTAGCCGCCGGACTCGCCGACCGGTTTGACCACCAGTTCCT
Organism: Rhodospirillales bacterium; assembly: GCA_947470575.1. Classification (GTDB taxonomy): domain Bacteria; phylum Pseudomonadota; class Alphaproteobacteria; order Rhodospirillales; family CAMCUA01; genus CAMCUA01. The sequence continues at coordinate 17,838 of CANITX010000027.1, read as the reverse complement.
CCAGATGGTCCAGCGTATAGGCCAAGCTGTCGGGCTCGCGGCAGATGTGGGTTTCGACGTTCTCGAGGATCGGGTCTTCGTCCAGGTAGTAGCGGATGATGCGCGGCATGTAGGCATAGATCGCCTTGTCGTCGGCGACGCCGGTGCCCGGCGCATTGGCCAGCGCCACGTTGCCCTTACGATAGGCGCGCATCAGGCCCGGCACGCCCAACAGGCTATCGGGGCGGAAGGCTTCCGGATCGAGGAAGGCGTCGTCGATGCGCCGGTAGATGACGTCGATGCGTGCCAGCCCGGCCACCGTCTTCATGTAGACCCGGTCGTCGTCGCCAACGATCAGGTCGCGGCCCTCGACCAGGGGCACGCCCATCTCGCGGGCCAGGAAGACGTGTTCGAAGTAGGCCGAGTTGAAGGCACCGGGCGACAGCAGGGCGATCTGCGGGTCGCTGTCGCCGGTACGTGCGATCTCGCTCAGCGCGGCGCTGAGGCGCAGGCCGTATTCGCCGACCGGGCGGACCGGGATGCCCTGCAACAGATCGGGGAAGGCGCGCTGCATGAGAAAGCGGTTCTCCAGCACGTAGGAAACGCCGGAAGGCGTGCGGGCGTTGTCTTCGAGCACGCGGAAGCGGCCTTCGTGGTCGCGCACCAGATCGGTGCCGCAGATATGCACCTAGGTGCCGTGCGGTACGTCGACGCCTTCCATCTCGGGCCGATAGTTCTTGTTGCCGAGCACCAGATCGGCGGGCACTAGCCGGTCCTTGAGGATTTTTCGGTCGTGGTAGAGATCGTGGAGGAACAGGTTGAGCGCCGCGACCCGCTGTTTGACACCCGACTCGATGGTCCGCCAATCCTCGGGCGACAGCAGCCGGGGGATGACGTCGAAGGGCAGGATGCGGTCGATGGCTTCGCGGTTGGTATAAACGGTAAAGGTGATGCCGAGATTGTAGAGTTCCGCCTCGGCCGCCCGGGCCCGCCGGCGCAGATCGGCGATCCCCATGCTTTCCAGGCGCTGACGGACCAGGCGGGTATGGACCGGATCGATGCCGGCACCGCCGAACATCTCGCAATAGGAGCCGTTGGGGTCGTAGTTCTCCAGCATCGGAGCATGTTGGCCGATTCCGGGCGGCGAGTCCAACTGGGCAATGCGGAGGGAAGTGACGCGCGACATGGGTCCCGTCTCCCAATCGAGGGATCGTTTTGGGATTCAGCTGCAAGAAGGATTCCAGAAATAAGGCGGCTGGTTTGCTTGGAAAGGCGGCCGGACCAGCGCCTATTTTTTAGGCGATGGTGAATTTGCAGGCTGGTTGTCGGCCCGCGGTCCCTGCCGTCAGGCGAACGGGGTTTCCAGCAAAGCCGCCACGTCGTGCAGGCTGGGCAATACCCCGACGCAGAGGGCGCGGATGTCGTCGGTGGGCGCCAGCAGATCGGGGATCATGATGGTGGCCATGCCGGCCGCCGCTGCAGCGCGGACGCCGTTGTGGGAATCTTCCAGGGCGAGGCAGCGGGCGGGTCGTACCCCGAGAGCGCCGGCCGCCTTCAGGAAGGATTCCGGATGCGGCTTGCCCCGGCTGACATCGCTGCGGGTCACCAGTGCCCCGAAGACATCGAGGATGCCGGCCTTGCGCAGATGTTTCTCGGCTTTGGCCCGCTCGGTCGACGTGGCGACGGCCATCGGCATCCGCCGTTGCTGCAGAACCGCCAACAGTCGCAGGGCGCCGGGCCGCAACGGGACGCTGTCGTGGCAAAGTTCATCGTAATGCGCGGTGCATTCCCGGTCGTAGGTGGCGACGTCGAAGCTTTCGCCGAAGTGCTCGATGAGCAAGGCATTGCCAGCCTCTCGGGGAATGCCGAGCAGGCGGAGATGCACCTCGTCCACCATCCGGTGTCCCAGCTTGGCGCAAACGGCAAACGTCGCCGTGCGGAAGAGCGACTCGGTGTCGAGCAACAAGCCATCCATATCGAAGACGACGGCGTCGAGAGGTTCAGGGATCATAAAGGTCTGCCTCGATGCAGGATGGTCGATTATGACATGCATAGCGTCGTAAAGCCCTTGCGTCCAAACCGCCTCCGGCCTAGACCGAAAGCCAATAGGGGCATAACCCCCGGCGGGAGGCTTGACGATGACCTATTGCGTGGCGGCGCTGCTCGACGGCGGCCTGGTGATGGCCTCCGATACTCGGACCAATGCCGGTGTCGACCATATCGCCACCATCCGCAAGATGACGGTTATGGACCGGCCGGGCGATCGGGTCATCATCCTGCTGTCGGCGGGCAACCTGGCGATCACCCAATCGGTGGTCAGCATCCTGCGCGAGCACGAAGCCGCGCGCGGCCGGACAGGCAGCCTGTTCCGCGCGCCCAACATGTTTCGCGTCGCCCAGGCGGTGGGCGAGGTGTTACGCGAAGTGGAGCGCACCGACGCCGAGCATCTGCGCCGTCACGGGGTGGATTTCAATTGTTCCTTCATCCTGGGCGGTCAGATCAAGGGCGAGGCGCCGCGCCTGTTCAACATCTACGCCGCGGGCAACTTCATCGAGGCGGCGCCGGAGACCCCCTATTTTCAGATCGGCGAAATGAAATACGGCAAGCCGGTGCTCGACCGCCTGCTGCGCTTCGACATGGGGTTGCCGGAAGCGGCGAAGTGCGTGCTGGTGTCCTATACCTCGACCATTCGCAGCAACGTGTCGGTGGGACCGCCCATCGACCTGGTCTGCTATCGTCGCGACAGCCTGTCGGTCGAACACCGGACCTCGGTGGCCGAGAACGATCCCTATTTCCGCGCCCTGACCGAGCAATGGGGCGGCAGCCTGCGCGAAGCCTTTCAGGCACTGCCGGATCCGGATTTCATGGGCTGCGACACCGGGGGCAAGGCGAAGGGAGCGGCGAAGAAGCGCGGCGGCTAACGGGGCGCCGCCCCTCCGGCACCGGGCAATATCTATTCGGCGGCGTTTCCCGGGCGTGATGCCCATCGCAGCAGGACGACTCCGGCCAGGGCCGAGAGCAGGGAGCCGGCAAGCACGCCGACCTTGACCGAGTCTTGCAGCTCCGCGGACGTCGGGAAGGCTAGCAGGCCGATGAACAGACTCATCGTGAAGCCGATGCCGCAGAGCAGGGCCATGCCGTACAGTTGGGTCCAGGAGGCCTGCTCTGGTAGCTTGGCCCAGCCCAAGCGGATGACGATCCAGGCGAAGCCGAACACGCCGAACTGCTTGCCGAGAAACAGCCCGAGCGCGACGCCGAGCGGCACCGGCGCGACCAGGGCGGCCACCGTCATCCCGGCGAAGGACACGCCGGCATTGGCGAAGCCGAAGAGGGGCACCACCAGGAAGGCCACCCAGGCGTGCAGGCCGCGCTCCAGGCGCAGGAGCGGCGACACGGCGGTCTCCGGTTCTTCGGAAGTCGGCGGGTTCGGAATGGCAAGCGCCAGAGCGACTCCGGCCAACGTCGCATGGATGCCCGACTTGAAGACGAAGAACCACAGCAGCGCGCCGAGCAGCAGATAGGGTGTCAGGCGCCGGACGCCCTTTCTATTCAAGGCGATCAGGACGAGGAATGTGGCGCCGCTCGCCACCAGCATCGGCAGGGAGATGTCGGCGGCGTAGAACACGGCGATGATCAAAATGGCGCCGAGGTCGTCGAGGATGGCGAGGGCGACCAGGAAGACCTTGAGCGAGACCGGTACGCGCGTGCCGAGCAGCGAGAGGACGCCAAGGGCGAAAGCAATATCCGTAGCCGATGGGATGGCCCAGCCGCGCAGCGTCTCGGACACTTGAAGATTGAATCCGATGTAGATCAGCGCCGGCACGATCATGCCGCCGAGCGCCGCCATGCCGGGCAGGATGCGATCCGGCCAGGTTCGCAGTTGGCCGTCGACGATCTCGCGCTTGATCTCCAATCCCACCAGCAGGAAGAACAGGGCCATCAGTCCGTCGTTGATCCAATGCAGGACCGAGAGACCGGCCACGGACGCCTGAAGCGCGCCGAAATAGTCGGGAGCCAGCGCCGAGTTGGCGACGACGAGGGCGAGCACGGCAATGCCCATGAGGACGCACCCGCCGGCCGCTTCGCTGCCGAAGAATTCGCGCAAGGCAGCCTGCGCCCGGGCCGGGTGAAGCATGGCGTTACTCCTACGCGAGAATCATTGTAGGGTTCTAGCGCCTGAGGCCTGTGCGTCAAGGCAACGGCGGTGTCCTGGCGGGATTGACAGATGCTGTCGCGGCAGGGCACACCGTGGCGGCCCGGCAACCCTTATGGCCGTATGAAAGACGACGTCATGCCTCAGCGCCTGTTGCCGATGACATTTGCCGCCGCTTTGGTTCTGGCAGCGGTTTTCAGTCTGGCCGTCGGCCGGCTGTGGGCGGCCGGCGAGACCGTGGTCTTCGCGACATCGAAGGCCGCCGTCGTAACGGCCAAGGGGCGCTTCGATTTCAACGTCGAGATGGCAATGAATCCGACGCAGCATAGCCGGGGCCTGCAGGGCCGCACCTACATGGCGCCGAGCGCCGGCATGCTGTTCGACTTCGGCCCGCCGCAACCTGTCACCATGTGGATGAAAGACACGCCGATTTCTCTCGACATGTTGTTCATCGACGCGGCGGGGGTGATCGTCAATATCGCCGAGGCGACGACGCCGTTTTCGCTCAACACCATTCCGTCGCGCGAGCCGGTGCGCGCCGTCATGGAGTTGAATGCCGGAACCGCCCGGCGCATCGGCGCCAAGCCGGGCGACCGCGTGCTGCACGAGATGTTTTCGGCGCGCTAAACGGCGACGTGCCGGTCAGCCCAGTTCGTCGTCCTTGCTGGTCGGATAGAGGCGGGCAATATAGCCCCAATCGTCGCGCTTGCCGTGGCGCGACATCAGCTTGCGTTGGGCGGGCAAGGGTAAATCGGTCAGCGTGATGAGGTTCTTTTGGATCAGCACGTCGATCAGGTCCTCCACGACCCGGACCATGGCCAAATCGTCATTGGCCCATTTGTTGCCGCCCGGTGGGCCCTCGGCAGGGCGATCCGGGCTGGTGCCACCCGAATTGCCGCCGGCCGCGGACAGGAACGCCAGCACATCCGGATGATCGGCCGCCAAGGGCTCGCTGCGACCTCGGGGTTTCTCGCGGAAGATGGCCTCGATGCGACCGTCGGCGTTGCGCCGGGCATAGAGCATGGCAAGTTCTCCTGCGGCAGGTAGAGCCAACCGATCTTAACGCGAAGTGCGCGAATGCCACCATTCCCTGATGGGGTCTTGCAGGGATTTCCACTTGTAGGTCAGAACCTGCGGGGCATTGGCCAGGTCCTTTTCCGAGCTAGCCGGTAGGGAGCGCACCACGCCGACCATGTTGAACAGGTACTTCTTGGCGAACTCCTCGTCGCCGATCAGAGCTTGTGATAGATCGCCGAACACGGTTTGGAAGCTGTTCAGCAACGGCCCGAGCAATGGAGCCGGCACGGCTTCGATTTGTCGGAAGGCTTCTTCCGACATCTTGGCGGCAAACGGTGCCAGGGGACCGATCCGATCGCCGGAGAGGGCGAGAAGTTCGACGACGATCTGCGGGTTGCCGGACAAGACTTCCCAGATGTGCTTGCCGGCGGTCGCCTTGAGCAACTTGTAGGACTTCGGATTGCACAGGGCGCCACCGCGAATGGCATGGGGGCGATTCACCAAGGCATAGTCGTAATCCGGTCCCATCAGCCGTTCGGCCTTTCGGATATCGGCCGGATCGATTTGTGAGAAGAGGTTCAAAACCTCCGGCGAACGAAGCAATAGGATGCGCGTGCCGAGCACCCGGAAATGTTCTTCCTTCAATGCTCCCAGATAGACCGGCAGCAACGGCAGTTGCCAGGCGAAGGCGATGACGTCCTTTATGATGTCCGCCAGTTCGGCCGAAACCGGTTTGGCTCCCTTGCCGGCGTCGGCCGCGGCAACGCGGCTGGCGGCGAACTTCTTGGCGCAGGTGATCACCAGCAGCCGTTCGATCTGCGCCAGGGTCAGGTTACACACGAGCTTGGCATTGTCGTCGGCCACGGCCTTGCCTGAGGCATCGACGGTCAGTTCGCTGGCGATATCCCGGTTGCCCTTGAAGCCTTCGATGAAAGCCAGCATGGCGACGGGATCGCGCAGCAGGTCCTGATATTCGAGCGTGCTGTCGACGACGCCTTTGTTCTTCAGCCGCTTGTGCACCAGCTTGATGGCGCCGAGGACGATGTCGCGGGTCTGCGGCTCGAACGTGATGAGCGCAGGAACAACCGGGATGTCGGCGCCCGCCGGGCTTGCGTTCATGGCGTCATTCCTGTGACCGTCACGGCGCCGACAGCCGAAACGTCCACCCGCCCGCACTTCAGGCGGCGGCCATCGTTCCGACAATCGGCGCGCGACAGTCTAGAAGACGATGATTCGCCAGGGTAGCTAGTACAAGCCGTAGGCGTTTCAGCGTTGCCGGCGACCGAGGCTGGAGGGATTGGCATGGGCCAAACCCATGGCAAGCAGCCGGCGCTGGAGCGGGGTGAGGGCTGCAACAGGCGCTCTTTCCATGGCCAGGACCAACATGGCCGGTTGTCCCAGGGTCATGATTGCCGACTGCCAGCGAGCCCAAAGTTGTGCGATGCCTATGCGCTTCATCGTTATCGCCTCTCGATGTGAACCAGCTGTCCGAGTTCCACGCAATTCCCGTGCCAGGGCGCGATATGACGTGGAATCAGAGCCTTGGCGGAAACAGGCTGCTTGCGCCGATGACAGGATGTAAAAATTGCCGACATGGGTTTCTGGGCCGAACACAGGACTCGGTACAGAAAACCCGTTTATTTCATGGAGTTGGTATGAATATCGTCAGCATGACGACAGTGTAACGTAGGGCGACAGCCGCGGTCTTGAGAGGTGTGATGGCCATCACAGCAATTTGTGTGCGCTGCACCTAGAAATACCGGTCAACGGCATCCTGCCCAGGTTACAGGGATACTTTTACCATGAGCGATACTTCAGGATTTTTACAAGTATTGAGCGGATTTGTACTAGGCTTGGCCGTACCGCTCAGCTTGGTCGTTTTGATCATGACAGTGTGACCGGTCCGCAGGACCACTGGGCTTCGACACCGCCCGAAGCCGGACGTCCGGCTATTTCCAGCATTCGACGCGCGTCGCAAATCCCTTCGCTACGGACAGCAGCCCGGCTTCCTTGAGGGTGGGACCGTCGGGGGCCGTCGCGTAGGGCACGTCGTTCGCCTTGAGAAACTGCAATAAAATGTCGTTATCGGTCGCATAACCGATTTCGCGGATCACCTGGCCCGTCTGCTTGGCGACGTTCACCGTGTTGATCTTCGCCGTCACCACGCCCAAAACCATGCCGCTTTCGTCAAGCAGTGGACCGCCGCTATTGCCGGGACGAACATCCGCCTGGAACTGCAGGCCGAGGAACGAGGGCAACGGACTGCGGGGGGACGTCGTTTCGCCCGGGGTCAGGAAAGGTTGGATACGCGCGATGGCCTCGTTCTTCGGATAGCCGATCAGAACCACCTTGCGGCCCGCGCCACGCTCGGCCGGGACCCGAAAGGTCGCTACCGCCGTGGGCACGATGTCGACGGCCAGCAAGGCGAAGTCGTTGGCGGTGTCGACGGAAAGGACCCGGGCTTCCTTGCGTTCCAGATCCGGCGGCAGGATGGATACCGCGGCGCAATTATCGACCACGTGATTGTTGGTGACCAGCCGGCCGTCGGCGGCGACGAAAAAGCCGCTGCCAGTGCCGGTCAGCCTTTTGCCGGGCGCGATCTCTTGTACCGGACGACTGACCGCCCCGCGCATCCGCTCGAGGCGGCGGCGCTTGACCTCATCGGCTTCTTTCTGGCCGATGATCCGGCCATTGCATTGTGCCGGCGCGGTGTTTTGCACCAGATCCAGGGCCTCGTTGTAACAATAGACGACGTTGCCCGACGCTTCCTGGGCGGCAGCCCCGCGGCACAGGGCAAAGCCGGCGGCCAACAGCATAACGACCGCACCGGCTATCCGTATCGAGACCCGCAAGGGCCGCATCGCATTCTCCCGTAGCCGCCTTTTCGGAATCCTAGCCTGCGCGACGGGGAGAGACAACCTTGCCGCCGCCAGGCTCCTCAGGGCCGCGCGCAAACATGATCGATGAGGCGGCGGATAAAGGCGTCGCAGCGGGCGACTTGATCGAGGCCGATCCATTCGTCGGGCTTGTGCGCCTGGCCGATGCTGCCGGGGCCGCAAATGACGGTGGGAATCCCGGCGTGCAGGTGGAACAGGCCGGCTTCGGTGCCGAAGGCGACCTTGCTGTGATCGTTCTGCCCGGTCAGCGCCTTGGCCAGGCGCACCACTTCCTCGTCGTCGCGGATGTCGAGGCCGGGGATCGAGGTACGCTCCTCGAAGCTGAAGCCGGTATCCGACTGGACGGCACGCATGCGCGGTTCAAGTTCGGTGCGGGCGTAATCGATGACCTCGCGCAGCAGAACCTGAGGGTCGTCTTGCGGCAGGTAGCGGAACTCGAATTCGAAGCTGCAATCCTTGGGAACGATATTGATCTGCGTACCGCCGGAAATGACGCCGGTGTGTACGGTGGTGTAGGAAACGTCGTAGTCATGGTCGAAGGGCCCGTTGGCGGCGATCCGCGCCGCCATGCGGTTGAGATGGACGATCAGCTCGGCGGCATAGGCGATGGCGTTGACGGCGCGCGGCGCCAGCGAGGAATGCGCCTCGAAGCCGCGCACGCGGACGCCGACGTTGGCCTTGCCCTTGTGGGCGATCACCACCTTCATATCGGTCGGTTCGCCGATCACGCACATGGCGGGACGAACCGGCATGTGGTTGATGGCTTCGATCAGGCGGCGCACGCCGATGCAGCCGATTTCTTCGTCGTAGGAGAAGGCGAAGTTGAGCGGAATGTGCAGCTTGCGCGCCACCATCTCCGGCGCATGCGCCAGCACGACGGCGATGAAGGACTTCATGTCAGCGGTGCCGCGACCGTAGAGGCGGCCGTCGCCTTGCCGCAGGACGAAGGGATCGGAGGTCCAGTCCTGGCCGTCGACGGGGACCACGTCGGTGTGCCCCGACAACATGATGCCGGGGCGGTCGGCAGGGCCGACGGTGGCGTAAAGGTTGGCTTTCGAGCCGTCTTCGTTGAGCACCCGCTGCGTAGCGATGCCAAGGCCGTGCAGGTAATCTTCGACGAAGGCGATCAATTCCAGATTGGAATTGCGGCTGGTGGTGTCGAAGCCGACGAGCTTCCGGATCATCTCGACGGAAGCGGCGGCGGGCACGTCGGTCATCGGTTCCTCGCAGGCGGGAAAAGTGCGCCATTCGGCGCCAACGGCCAGTACAGCATTCTGCAAAGGCGGCCGCAATGGCCACCTTGCCGGCGACCTGCGCCAAGGCTGTGCCGCTGTCCGGAACAAAAAAAAGGCCGCCAACGCGGCGGCCTTCTGAGTTTGGTCTTGAGGGAGGAAACGCGAACTTTATAGCGCCGGGGCCGGCCCGGCGCTGTGACGGTCGTCACAAGGGCCGAAATCCACTTAGGCCGGGACCAGCGCGGCGTCGCCCGCGGCGGGCTCGCGGACGAGCGGCAACCCGGCCAGCAAGGACAGCCGTTCGTCCGCCGACAATTCCGGGGCGGCGAACAGCCGGGCGATGCCGGCCGGTGCCGGCTTCCAGGACGGCGCGACGAACAGACCGGCGATCAAGCGGCCGCGTTCGAGCGCGGCAAAGCGGAACAGGCCGGCGCCGGCATCGCGATAGGCCAACCATTCGATATCCTCGCGTTCCGCCACGCCGAGCAGGTTTTGGGCGTAAACATCCCAATCCCCGGGCTCGCTTTCGTCAGCAAGGGTGCAGGCCCAATACCCGTCGCCGCGGGCCAGGGTCCAATAGAGATGATCGGCGAGCCGCAAGTCGCCGCGCGCGAAGCCCGTTGCCTGCCAGCGCGGCCGCAGCGCTGCGACCGCGACCGGCGTGTGCTTGAATTCGGGTTGCGCCGAGACCGGATCGCGGTCGGGATTGACCAGCGCGTTGATGCGGCCGTCGCTGGCAAAGCCGCCGGACCAATGCATCGGCAGGAACAGGCTGCCCGGCGGCTGATCAGGAGTCGGGCGGGCCCGCACGATCATCTCGCCCCAGCGGCTGGAAACGCGTACCAGCGTGCCTTCGGCAATGCCTAGGGCTTCGGCGTCGGCGGGATGGAGATCGGCGAAGGGTTCGCTCTGATGCGCCGAAAGGCGCGGCGACTTTCCGGTGCGGGTCATCGTGTGCCAGTGATCGCGCACGCGGCCGCTGTTCAGCGTCAGGGGATAGTCGCCGCCGGGTGCGTTGCGGGGCAATCGCGGCGCCACGGCGACGAAGCGCGCCGTGCCGGCCGGCGTAAAAAAGCGCCCATCGGCGAATAGCCGCGCGGTGCCGACCGGCCGCTTCGCGTCGACGGGCCACTGCAACGGCGGCAAGGCATCGTAAGATTCGTCGTCGAGCCCCCTCAGTCCCGAGATGTCGAAATCGCGGCCGCCATCGTTTTCGAAGCCGGACAGCGCGGCATGCTCGCGGAAAATCTCCGCCGGCGAGCCGAACGAAAACGCCGCGCCGAAACCCAGGCGCCTGGCCACCTCGCAAATCATCCACCAATCCGCCTTGGCATCGCCGGGCGGCGGCAGAAACGGCCGCTGCCGCGACATGCGCCGTTCGGAATTGGTAACGGTGCCGTCTTTCTCGCCCCAGGCCAACGCCGGCAACAGCACGTCGGCGCAAGCGGTCGTGTCGGTATGACCGACGCAATCGGACACCACGACCATCTCGCAACCCTTCAGTGCCGCCCGGACGCGGTCGGCGTCGGGCAGGCTGACGACCGGGTTGGTGCATATGATCCAGATCGCCTTGATGCGACCGTCGCCGACCGCTTCGAACATCTCGACGGCGGTGAGCCCCGACTTGGCGGCAATCGTCGGGGCGTTCCAGAAGCGTTGCACCAGGGCGCGGTGCGCCGCGTTGCCGATCTCCATGTGCGCGGCAAGCTGGTTGGCCAGGCCGCCGACTTCGCGCCCGCCCATGGCATTGGGCTGACCGGTCAGCGAGAAAGGCCCCATGCCCGCCTTGCCGATCCGCCCTGTGGCGAGATGGCAGTTGACGATGGCGTTGACCTTGTCGGTGCCGCTGGTGGACTGGTTGACGCCTTGCGAATACAGGGTGACGGCGCGCTCCGTGGCGATGAACCAATCGTAGAATTTCCGCACGTCGGCCGCCGGTAGGCCGCAAATCCGGGCGACGTCTGCGACGGTCGGCGCGCTGTCCTTGGCCATGGCCAGCGCCGCCGCGAAGCCTTCGGTGTGGCGTGCCACGTAGTCGCGGTCGACGGCGTCGCTCCGCGCCATTTCGACCAGCAGACCGTTGAACAGCGTGGCATCGGTGCCCGAGCGCAACGGCAAATACAAATCCGCGCCGTCGCAAGTCGCGGTGCGGCGCGGATCGATCACGACGCGGCGTCGCGCCGGATCGCGCAGCTTGGCTTCGACATGCCGGCCGAACAGGATCGGATGGCACCAGGCGGCGTTGGAGCCGACGAACACGGTCAAGTCGGCCTGTTCCAGGTCCTCGTAATTTCCGGGCACGGTGTCGCTGCCGAAGGCGCGCTTGTGGCCAGCCACGCTGGAGGCCATGCACAGCCGTGAATTGGTGTCGATGTTGGCGGTGCCGAGGAAGCCCTTGGCCAGCTTGTTGACCACGTAATAGTCCTCGGTCAGCAATTGGCCAGAGACGTAGAATGCCAGCGCGTCGGGACCATGCTCGCGGGCGATGCGGGCGAAGGTGCTGGCGACGGTATCGAGGGCGTGGTCCCAGGACACGGTCGCGCCGCCGACCGTCGGGCGCAGCAGCCGTCCGTCGAGGCCGACGGTTTCGCCCAAGGCCGCGCCTTTCGCGCATAGCTTGCCGTAGTTGGAGGGATGCAGCCGGTCGCCTTCGACCGCGACGCTACCGTCTGCGCCGCGCCGTGCCAGAACGCCACAACCGACGCCGCAATAGGGGCAGGTCGTGCGGACGGCGGCGATCATGTCAACGCGGCTTCGGAGGCGCCAAGGAAGATGCGGATGACACCGTCTTCGACGGCAACCGGATAGCGGGCGACGCAGCCCTGGTCGGGGGCGACGGCCTGGCCATCGCCCAACTCCACCACCCAGTTGTGCAGCGGGCAGGTGACGCGATCTCCATGGACGATGCCTTGCGACAACGGACCGCCCTTATGCGGGCAACGGTCGGCCAAGGCGAATATCCGGTCGTCGGCGGTGCGAAAGACGGCGATGTCGCCGCCCGGCAGCCGCACCACCCGCGCACCGAGGGGGGCTATGTCGTCGATCCGGCCGATGGCGATCCAGCCGTTCATGCCTCCACCAGCTCGGCCAGCGGCTTGAACTCGGCAGCCTCGACCTCCTTGGTGGCGTGCTCGGCCCAGGGATCGCTTTGCGAGAACCTCTGCGAGTGCAGGAACCTGGCGTAGAGCTCCTGGCGCCCCGCCGCATCGTCGATCAGGCGCTTTTTGACGTGGGGCAGGCCGACCCGCTCGATCCACGGCGCGGTGCGTTCCAGATAGTGCGCTTCTTCCCGATAGAGCTGCAGGAACGCCCCGCAATATTCCATGACCTCCTCGGGCGTGCGCACCTTGGTCAATAGGTCGGTGGCGCGCACTTTGACGCCGCCATTGCCGCCGACGTGCAGTTCCCATCCGGAATCGACGGCGACAACCCCGAAATCCTTGATCGTCGCTTCCGCGCAATTGCGCGGGCAGCCCGAGACGGCCAGCTTGACCTTGTGCGGTGTCCAGGTGCCCCAGCACATCTTTTCCAGGGCGATGCCCATGGCGGTCGAATCTTGCACGCCGAAGCGGCACCACTCCGAACCGACGCAGGTTTTGACCGTGCGCAGCGCCTTGCCATAGGCATGCCCGGACACCATGCCGGCGGCGTTCAGGTCGCGCCAGACGGCAGGCAGGTTTTCCTTTTTCACGCCCAAGAGATCGATGCGCTGGCCGCCGGTGACCTTGACCGAAGGAATGGCGTATTTCTCGGCGACATCGGCGATGGCGCGCAGCTCCGCCGGCGTGGTGGTGCCGCCCCACATGCGCGGAATGACCGAATAGGTGCCGTCCTTTTGAATGTTGGCGTGGGCGCGTTCGTTGATGAAGCGCGATTGCTTGTCGTCGACGAACTCGCCGGGCCAGGCGCAAAGCAGGTAGTAATTCAGCGCCGGCCGGCAGGTATGGCAACCGTCGGGCGTGCGCCATTCCATGAAGCGCATGACGGCCGGGATGCTCTTGAGCTGCTGTTCGAGGATCGTGCGGCGAATGTCGTCGTGGCTGTAGTCGGTGCATTTGCACAGCGGCCTGACCTTTTCCGCGACCGAATAATCGCCGCCCAGGGTCTGCGCCAAAATCTGTTCGACCAGGCTGGTGCAGGAACCGCACGACGATGAGGCCTTGGTATGGGCGCGGACGTCTTCCAGCGTGAACAGCTTCTTTTCGGAGATGGCCTTGACGATCGTGCCCTTGCACACGCCGTTGCAGCCGCAGATCTCCGTCCGGTCGTCCATGGCGGCTGCGGGGCCGCCGCCACCACGGCCGGAATCGCCCAACTGGGAGGAGCCGAACAGCAGGCGTTCGCGCAGCGCCGAGACGTCCGTGCCGGCGCGCAGATGGCGGAAATACCAAGCGCCGTCGACGGTGTCGCCATAGAGGACGGCGCCCTGGATGCGGTTGTCGCGCAGCACGACACGCTTATAGATTCCCCGGGCGGCGTCCTGCATGACGATGTCATCGGTGGCGTCGCTGCTGGAAAAGTCGCCCGCCGAGAACAGGTCGATGCCCGTCACCTTGAGTTGGGTGGACAGCGCCGAGCCCAGGTAGCGGGCATGGCCGACCATCGCCAAATGGTTGGCGCAGACCTTGGCCTGTTCGAACAACGGCGCCACCAGGCCATAGGTCTTGCCCCGGTGCTGCACGCCTTCGCCAAGGGCGTAAATACGTGGGTCGTAGGTCTGCATGGCATCGTTAACGACGATACCGCGTTCGCAGTACAGACCCACCGAGCGGGCCAGATCGATATTGGGGCGGATGCCCACGGCCATCACGACTAGATCGGCGGGTATTTCCGTACCGTCCTTGAGCCGGATCGCCTCGACCCGCGAGGTCCCGAGGACCGCCGCAGTTTCGGCCGGCATTTTGAAGGTCAAGCCGCGCTCTTCCAGCGTGTGGCGCAGCATGCCCCCGGCGACCGGATCGAGCTGGCGCTCCATCAAGGTATCCATCAGGTGGACGACGGTGACCTGCATGCCGCGCTTTTGCAAACCGCCGGCGGCTTCGAGGCCGAGCAGACCGCCGCCGATGACCACCGCGTTCTTGAAGCTGCCGGCAGCCGCCACCATGCGGTCGACGTCGCGCACATCGCGGAAGGTGACGACGCCGGGAAGATCGGCGCCGGGCAGCGGCAGCATGATGGGGTTCGAGCCGGTGGCCAGCAGAAGGCGGTCGTAAAATGCTTCGGTGCCGTCTTCGGCAACGACGCAGCGGCGGCGCCGGTCGATAGTGGCGACGGGATTGCCGAGGTGAAGCTTAATGCCGTTTTCGGCGTACCAGCTCTCGTCGTTGAGCATGATGTCGGCAAGCTGCTTTTCGCCGGCCAGCATCGGCGAAAGCATGATGCGGTTGTAATTGCCGTAGGGCTCGGCGCCGAAGACTTCGATGTCGTAAAGATCGGGCGCCAGCGCCAAGAGGTCTTCGACCGCCCGGATGCCGGCCATTCCGTTGCCGATCACGACAAGGCGTTTACGTATCACAATGTTCCCCGTGACTTTGCATGGTTACGTTATGCTGCACTGCAAAACACATGCCATGGAAATCAACTGCTGAAATACTAATTAAATAATTGATTTTAAGTAATTATTTTAGTTTTTAGGAAGCTTTGAGCAAAGGCTTTTCTGCCCGCAAGAGGGCAGGCTGTCTTAATTATGCCTATAATTTAGTCAATAAATGACGTTATTCTAATTTTGAGTAAAATATAGGCATTTCTTGTGGAGAAGCACCCTCTCCGAAGGCCAAATCGACCATGCCCGGCGACATCACACCATCGAAACGGCAGCGGGAGCTGTGGGTAATCTAGAGGAAACTTCCCGTCCGCTCCGATCCCGCTTTGTCCGTTTTCGCCATCATTCGGGCTTGCCCGGCATGGCCTGAAAGCCTAGCTTTCCCGCGGCTCGGGGAGTGGCGCAGTCTGGTAGCGCATCTGCTTTGGGAGCAGAGGGTCGCTGGTTCGAATCCAGTCTCCCCGACCAATTCGACCCCCGCCGTTCGTTAGGTTGCTGGCGTTTTCTTTTGGGCCAGCAGCATCACGCCGATGACGGCCGGCAACACGCCGGTCATGATAAAGCCATGCGTGTAGCTGTCGTTCCAGGCCAGGATGGCGCTGAAGCTCAGCGGTATGACGATCTGGCCCATGGCGCTGACCGCCAGCACGCCGCCGGTGACGCCGCCGGCTTGCCCGGGGGGCGCCAGGCGGGCGATTTCCGATAGCAGAACGCCATGCCAGCCCAGCGCCGTCGAGGTGACGACGACGGCGACGGCCAGGATCTGCCACGTCGCCCATTCTGGGGTGTAGAAGCCGGTCGCTATCGAAGCGGCGGCCATGGTGAAGCCGAGCCCGGCCAGCACGATCCGCGAGGTCGACCAGGCGCTGGCGACATAGCCCCACAGCATGCGCGCCGGCAAGCCGATCAGCGTCGCCGTGGCGAACAGGCCGCCCGCCTCGGTCAGCGTGTAATCCAGCTTGTGGGTCAGGAACAGGATGACGAAGGTCGAATAGCTGGTCTGCAGGCCGACGAAGGCGAACATGGTCATCGCCAGCATGCGCAGGTCCGCCGACTGCATGATGATCGATACCGTGTTGCGCACGCCCTTCGGCGACAGGGAGATCGTGGGATCGCGGTCGCCGTCGAGTTCGGCCCGCGTCGGTTCCAGCAGCACGGCAAAGGCGGCGCAGAGCCCGCCGGTGGCCAGCATGGCGCCCTGCCATCCGAACAGCGTGACGAACCAGGGCAGCATCACGCCGCTGATCATTAGGCCGAAGGGCACGGCGGTCTGCTTGGCCGAAAATACCATCGGCGCTTGCTTCGGCGTGGCGTAGCGGGCGAGGATCTGCGAGCTGGCCGGCGTCGCCACCGAAGTGCCGATGGTCAGCACCACGGCGGTGATCAGGAACGGCCATAGCATCTTGGTGGCGGCGCAAGCCAAACCGACGCCGATCAGCACCAGGCCGATCTGACTGATGCGCAGGCCGCCGTAGCGGCGGATGAAATTGCCGCAGCCGACCATGATGAAAATTTGGAAGAAGGCCGACAGCCCGGTATAGACCCCGACCGAGGCCGCCGACACGCCGAGATCGTTCAGCGCCGCCGGAGCGATGATCGGTATCGTGTTCTTCGCCAGGGTGGCGAAGGATTGCTGGAAGAACATCGCGACGAGCGCGATGGGGAGATAAGGGTTCACGGGGGGCCACAATAGCAACCGGAGGAATCGTCAGACGGGCAGCCTAACATCGTGGACCAGTAAGGACACGCCGCATCTGGGGACCGGACAGGGTGACGACACGATACAGCGCGCGAAGACAGCCAATTCTCGCTGGTACGTGCCCGTTGCAAGGCGGGAGGACCGGGGTTTGGGCCGGCGTTCCGGTGCGGGCCGGCCGACGCATCGTCGCATTTTAATCTCAAGTCATCTTGCCGCCTGCTGCGAATGAGAGAATAGATAACGCCGAGTCAGCATGGGGGACGATCCACAGTGACGCCACGCCGCCGACATCCCACGACGATAGCAGGCCGATGGTTTCCGGCAATTCGGGCAGCGCCCCTCGAAGCGGGTCCCTTGGATGCGTTTTGGAGTTTGCCGGCGGACCGGTTGATGTCGCTGCTGCAGAGCGACGTCAACGGCCTGAGCGCCGCCGCCGCCACGCAGCGGCTGAAGCGCTTTGGCCGAAACGTGTTGCGGGCCGAATCGCGTACATCCGCGCTTCGACTTTTCGCGCGTCAGTTCGGCAACCCCCTCATACTCATACTGATATCGGCGGCCATGGTCGCGGCCGTCGTCAAGGATTGGACCGATGCGGCGATCGTCCTGGCGATCGTGATGGGCAGCGGCATGCTGAGTTTCGCGCAGGAGCACCGGGCATCCAAGGCGCTAGATCGATTGCGGACACAAGTGCAAATCAGGAGCGTCGTTGTCCGCGACGGCAAAGCGGCAACCGTGCCGAGCGAGGCGATCGTCCCCGGCGATGTGATCGTGCTTTCCGCCGGCAGCCTGATTCCGGCGGACGGGGTGTGCTGGAGGCGAAGGATTTTTTTGTCACCCAATCGATCCTGACCGGTGAATCCATGCCGGTCGAAAAGCAACCCGGCACGAGCCCGCCCGAGGCCGGGCTTGCCCAACGCACCAGTTGCGTCTTCATGGGGACATCGGTACGCAGCGGAACAGCGAGGATCCTGGCGGTAAGAACCGGGGCGCTGACGGTCTTCGGCGGCATTGCCGAACAATTGCGGTTGCGCCCGCCGGAGACGGAGTTCGAACGCGGCATTCGCCAGTATGGAAATTTGCTCGTGCGGATCATGTTGGTGCTGGTCCTGGTCGTCTTTGCGGCCAATGTGCTGCTCGACAGACCGCCCGTGGATTCGCTGCTTTTCGCCATCGCGTTGGCGGTCGGGATGTCGCCGGAATTGCTGCCCGCGATCGTCAGCGTCAGCCTGTCGAAAGGCGCCCGCGACATGGCCGCCAGGGGTGTGATTGTCCGGCGCCTGAACGCCATCGAGAACTTCGGCAGCATGGATATCCTG
>CANITX010000026.1 GCA_947470575.1 Rhodospirillales bacterium | reverse complement strand
CCTCGCACAAAGCCGTTCGAAGCGAAAACGCTGAGCCAGGATCAACACCAAATATGAGAAGGGCCCCGATCGGGGCCCTTCTCATATCAACCGCAACTGGCTGGCTTTTGCACCAACATCGTGGTGGGAATTGTCGCCGATATTGACAGGCCTATCGGATGCAGGAACATCCGGAAATTCTATTGGTCACCAATCGCATGCGGAATGGCAAGGCATCGGAGACGCGTAACACGGGGCGCAATTGGCATTCCGACCTGTCCTACACAAATCACCCGGCGCGGGGGTCCCTGCTGTGGTGCGAGGAACGTCCCGATGTTGGCGGCGACACCATGTTCACAAACATGTATTTCGCTTACGAGACTCTTTCGGACAAGCTGAAGGGCTTCCTCGATAGTCTTTATGCTGTTCACGATGTCAGTATGACCAAGGGCCTTGATAAGCGCGATCCCGAGAAGGTCGCGGAATTGAAGCGGCTCAACCCGCCTATCGCACATCCAGTTGTGCGCACTCATCCGGAAACAGGGCGTAAGGCGCTCTACGTCAGCGAGCGGGTGCGGACGTTCGTCGGCATGACCGAGGACGAAAGTCGGCCGATCCTCAAGTTTCTTTGCGAACACGCGACACAGCCGGAGTTTGTATACCGCCATCAGTGGCGCGTGCATGACTTACTAATGTGGGACAATCGCTGCACAATGCATGTGGCGCTCGCCGATTTCGACCAGACAAAAACCCGTCACATGCAACGAACCAGTCTGCTTGGGGAGCCTTCCGGATTCATCTACAGCGAGAACGAAGGCGAACGACATTGATACGTTGAGCGCATCCATCCCCTTGCCGGTTATCTACATGAAATCGCCGCCATGACTTCGCCCGCCCAACTCCGCTTCCGGGACGAACCCGATGTCTGGCTTGGGTCTGCCAAGGCGGCGAAGCCGGCGCAATGGACTTGGTAGCTCACCCCCGAACCAGTAGCTGAGCAGGAGGAGGCGGTCGGGCGGTGCTTTCGGTATAATGCGAACTTGGGCGTTGTCAGACAAAATTGGTCTGATTATCTTTGGCACCCGTTGTTGAATACCTGAGTCGTGCTTCGCATGGCCAAGCCACGCAAACAGGTAATGTTTGCCTGGACCTGATAAGGCCGGGGCAAATAGGGTCGACCCGGACGGATGGCTCTGACAATGCCGTTGGTCGAACTACTCGCCCTGGTTCCCCTCGCCGAAGTATCGTCGTAGACGTCAAACTGATCGTTAAGAGAGGCATCCCGTGAAACTTGAATTTCGCAAGCTGTCCTACCCGCTCGGCGTAGAGGTCATCGGCGTGGATATCACGAAGCCGATTCCGGACGATGTCTTCAATGGCATCTACAAAGCCTATCTCGACCGTTGCGTGTTGCTGTTTCGTGGCCAGAAGCTCACGCGTGAGCAATACGTTGCTTTCGGCAGACGTTTCGGCGAGCTCGACATGAAGCAGGGCGGCCATGTGGAGGGTCACCAGGAGATTTCGGCGCTGCTCAACATACCGAAAACAGACGGCAGCGCACCTCCTGCTCACTATGCAGGCTCCGATTGGCATTCGGACGGCTCGTTTCGCGTCAATCCGACGGGGACGGCGCTATTGCATGCCATAGCCGTGCCCGAGTCCGGCGGAGATACTCAATTCGCGAATATGTATCTCGCATACGAGACGCTCTCCGCGGGCATGAAGAAGCTGCTCAACGGGCTCGAAGGAGTTCACATGCAGGAAGAAAAGCTGCTCGATCATTCGAGTCCGGAACGTCTGGAGGCCTCGCGCCGGGAAAAGACCATCGCGCATCCGGTGGTGAGGATCCACCCAGAATCAGGTCGCCTATCGCTCTACGTCGGCGACAAGATCATGATGTTCGCCGGCATGACGCCGGAAGAGAGCCGACCCACGATCGACTATCTGAACGAACATGCGCGGCGCGGGCAATTTGTCTATACCCACCAATGGCAAAAAGACGACATTATTGTCTGGGACAACCGCTGCACCAATCACAACGCATTGGGGAATTTCGACCGGAGAACCCAGCCACGTCATATGGAGAAGTTAGCCATATCGGGCGCAGTGACGGGTTACCCGTACAAAGACACGACGGGGACCCGAAATCTCGCACGCAGCTTCATTTACTGAACCAGCCAGCTGCATCGGTGCGGGAACGTTGGTAAACGTCGATCGGGCGTTGTCAGACTAAATCGGCGTGAGGCGGGTCGGAATGACCCGCAGCCGCGTCGGATGAAGAGGATTTTTCGCGCGATTTCATTAGCTCGCCCGAGGTGATCCGCCTCGCGGCGCCGAGGTGCGTTCGGTACTCCGTTGTCGCTTCGCCAGGTCGAGGATCTGCTGTTCGAGCGCTGCATCGATTTCGGCCACGAAGCGGCACGTCTACAGCCGAGACAACTGCAAGCAACTTCATCAATCTGTGCTGGCCGAACGGCGCCAACTGGCCGCCTGACAGGCGTTTCACCATCCTGAGATAAATTGCCGTTAGTCTGACAGCACAGTAGTGGGGGTTGGACATAGTGCATGACGCAGGGACAGATGGCATGAACAACGACAACTGGGGCGCCCGCGCGCGGATCGGCATGTTCATCGTCGGCTCGGAAGCGGTCCCGGAAGCGGAATGGCAGGCCATGGCGCCACGAGGCGTTTCCGTCCATTCCGCGCGGGTCAGTGCCTCCGCGCCTTGGGCCGCGTGGCGACCGGATCGTCGGGGCGTCGACCTCGCCGATGATCTTGCGCGCGGCTGTCGGCAATTCGCCGCCATGAGGCTGTCTGCCGTCGTGCTAGGCCATACATCCAGCAGCGTTCTGGGGGGCAAGGGTTGGGACGCCGCCGCAATTTCGGAAATGCGGGCAATCCTGGGCGCCGCCGTCCAGGTTACCACCAATGGTCTAGATACGATCGCTGCTCTGCACGCCATTGGAGCCAGGCAGCCGTTCCTCGTCGTACCGCCGTGGTTCACCGATGCCGTCGTTTCCGCAGCGTTGGGCTACTATGCGGATCACGGCTTCCACCTCGCCGGCCACATGCGACATGACCCTGGCGAGAAGTGGCGTCACGTCCCGCCGCAGGACCTCTATGCACACGGCATGGGCTTCGATCAGGAGATCGAGCCGCTCTACCAACAAATCGTCAATGCCTGCCCGCCGGCCGCCGACACCGTATTCATTGCAGGCACGGGATTCCGGTGTATCGCTATCATCGAGGCCCTTGAGGCCGCCCTCGATCGCCCGGTCGTCACGGCCAACCAAGCGAGCCTTTGGCGGTGTCTGCGGTTGTCCGGCGTCAATGACGCAATTCAGCACTACGGCAGACTCTGTCAGAGCAAAATCTCTTGAAGCGGGTAGGGCGCGTTCGTAGCGTTCTCGGAAGAGAAATCCGTTCCGCTATTTCAACAGCTCGCCCGAGGTGATCCGCCTGACGGTGATGATGTACATCCGCTACCCGCTGTCGCTATGCTAGGTCGAGGACCTGCTGTTCGGGTGGTTGGCATTCAGGATGGTGCTGGCACCTCGACGAGGTCTTCGGGAAGATCGACGGCCAGACCCCTTACCTCTGGCGTGCCGTCGACCACGAAGGCGATGTGCTTGAGGTTTTCGCCACGAAACAGCGGGATCGCAAGGCGGCGCTGACATTTCTGAAGCGTGCGATGAAGCGCTATGGATGCCCGAAAGTGATCGTGACGGACCGTCTGCGATCCTATCGAGCGGCGCTCAATGTCATCGGTGTTGCGGACCGCCAGGAATGCGACCGCAGCCTCAACAATAGAGCGGAAAACGCGCACAAGCCATTCAGACGACGAGAGAAGGCAATGGTGAAATTTCGGAAGGAAAAGACCCTTCAGAAATTCGCATCAGCCCACGCTTCAGACCACAACCACTTCAATCAGCAACGTCACCTGAACAACCGGGCCATCTTTAAGCAGCTTCGCCAGGCTGAGTTGGCTGAATGGCGTCAGCTGGCCGCCTGAAAGGCGCTTTCACTGCCCGCTCTGAGACAAGTTGCCGTTAGACTGACACCACGGGTGTTGCGTCTGCTAGCGCCGCGCCGCGAAGAAGGCCCGCTGACTGAAAGGCACTTGTACCGCCTATCCTGAGACAAATTGCCATTGTAATAACAGCAACACCGGGCAGTTCGGCGAATCACAACGAACAGAAATGACATTGGAGAGGATCGATGAAAATCACGGATCTGACAGTCACCATCTTCGCCTGGGACAACATTCCAGCGCGGAGTTATGCCCGTCACACCGGAACTGTCGCCGCCGGCAGCAGCGAGGTCGGTCTGGTGACCATCAGCACTGACCAGGGCGTGCAGGGGCACTCCTTCTTCGGCACCAACAGCCGCGGCGCCTATATGGATGCCACTACGCTGATCCGCGCGCTGAAGCCGCTGGTCGTCGGCCAGAACCCGTGGAACCGGGAAGAGATCTTCCAGAAGATGTGGGCGCGTAACCTACACACGACGGCCCGCTGCATCGGCGCCATCGACATCGCGCTCTGGGACCTGTGCGGCAAGATGGCGAACCTGCCCATTTACAAGATGCTCGGCGCCTATCGTAGTTCCATACCCGCCTACTCAAGCTCCGAAGTCCTGCCGTCCAAGGAGGCCTACGTCGAGGAAGCGCTGCGCATCAAGGAAGCTGGCTTCCACGGCTACAAGATCCATCCGCCGACAAACTACGAGGAGGACATCGTCATCTGTCGTGACGTCCGCAAGGCGGTCGGCGACGACTACCGGCTGATGCTCGACCCCTCGCTGGCTTACAACTACATCGAGGCGTTGCAGGTCGGTAAAGCCCTCGAGGACCTCAACTACTATTGGTACGAGGACCCGATGGATTGCGACGACCTCACCAACTACGTGAAGCTGCGCCAGATGGTGCGCGTTCCGATCCTGGCGACGGAACGGTCCTACGGCGGCTTTCAGGCGATGGCGCCCTGGATCATGTATCAGGCGACCGATTTCTTGCGTGGTGACGTGGCGATCAAGGGCGGAATCACGCCGCTGGTCAAGATCGCTAACCTGGCCGAAGCCTTCCACATGACGCTGGAAGTCCATCACGGCGGCAATTCGACCAACAACTTCGCTAACCTGCACGTGATCCTGTCCATCCCGAATTCGGGCCAGTACGAATTCCTGCTGCCCGCCACGACGCAAAACTACGGCGTGATCGAAGACATCAAGATCGGCAAGGACGGCCACGTCCGGCTGCCCAATCCAGACGCGCCAGGCTTGGGGGCGGAGATCGACTTCGGACTGATCGAGCAGAAGAAGCTCGAAGTGCTCAAATAATTCCTGAGCTCCCGGCTCACGGTAGGTCACGCTGCTCAGGAGCGATGAGTGGGGTCATGAAGGGCTAAGGCGGGGAGGAAATTTTGACGCTCGATGTCATCGGCGCCGGTGTGGGCCGGACCGGCACCTATTCTCTCAAGTTGGCGATCAATCAGCTGGGTTTCGGGCCCTGTCATCATATGGAGGAGGTCTTGATAAACCGCCCCACCCAGGTGCCGCTGTGGGCGGCCGCGTCAAAGGGGAATCCCGATTGGGCGGCGATCTTCAAGGGGTACAGGAGCGCCGTCGACTGGCCGACGGCGGGTTTCTTCCGCGAACTGCACAGGGCTTATCCAAACGCCAAATTCATCCTAACCGACCGGAGGACGGAAAGCTGGGTGGAGAGCTTTTCACAAACCATCTACAAACTGCTTGGCGCCGTGGATCACGCTCCACCCGACATGCGCGAGTGGCTCCATATGGCGAAAAGCGTCATCGCCAGAACCGGCTTCCCGGACGGCCTCGATATATCCGGCCTAACGCGAGCGTTCGAGGCCCACATTGCCGCTGTTAAGGCAGCCATCCCGG
Organism: Rhodospirillales bacterium; assembly: GCA_947470575.1. GTDB lineage: Bacteria > Pseudomonadota > Alphaproteobacteria > Rhodospirillales > CAMCUA01 > CAMCUA01. The sequence continues at coordinate 20,650 of CANITX010000026.1, read as the reverse complement.
CGCGTCAGTTGTTGGTCTACGACGTCAAAGAAGGCTGGGGTCCGCTCTGCGCCTTCCTCGGTGTACCCGAGCCTGCTGAGCCGTTCCCAAGAACCAACAACCGCGCCGAATTCTGGGATCGCGTCTCCGGGAAGACGTGAACGGCCGCTCCGGACACGACGTTCATCATGTCTTGGTCCGGAGGGAAGTCTGCAACCCCTGGCCTTGTCAGGGCAAAATCGCTTGAAGCCGGTTGAGCTGGTCCATAGCGCCTCAGGATAAAAATTCCCTTCCGTATTTCAACAGCTCACCTGAACAACCGGGCCAACTTCAAGCAGCTTCGCGAGGCTGCGCTGACTGAAAGGCGTCGACTGGCCGCCTGAAAGGCGCTTCCTCCGCCCATCCTGAGACAAGTCGCCGTTTAACTGACGCCACAGGCGCATGGGCACTGTTCGCCACCGTTAGAGGTGACGCTGGTGGCCGATTGCCTCCCGCCATTTTGGCTTGATGAACTCAAGAACTACCAGCACAACGACGCCCGCGCCGAGTGTGATCAGGAGATCGTCGGCATGCAGCGGTCCGAACCGGAAAAGAGCGCTGACGAACGGGATAAGCAGCGTCGCCGCCAGCATCAGGATTACGATGGGAAGAACGATGACCAGTGCGCGATTGGGTCGGCGGATCGCTTTCAGCAGCGACGCACTGGCGGAGCGGTTGACGAGAATGAGTGCCACGATCGATATGATGAGCGCAAAGAATGTCAGCGCGCGGACCTCATCAACAGGCATCCCCCGATTGAGCGCGACGACGAAAATCGCAGCGACGAGACTGAAGGCCAACGCGCCTTGCAGCACGCTCCAGATAATCATTTCTCTGGAAAAGAGCGGCTCGGCGGGATCGCGCGGTGGCCGGCGCATCACTTCGTCTTCTTCACTCTCGGCTTCGAACACGAGGGAGCACACCGGATCGATCACCAATTCGAGAAAGGCGATGTGCATCGGGCCTAGCAGGATCGGTAGGCCGAAGAGGAGCGGAAATAGCGCCAGTCCGGCTATTGGCACATGAACAGCGAAAATGAAGCTCATCGCCTTGCGTAGATTGTCGTAGATGCGCCGACCAAGCCTGACAGTAGTGACGATCGAGCCGAAATCGTCATCCAGCAGCACGATCGACGCCGCTTCCCGTGCGACATCCGTGCCGCGCCCGCCCATTGCGATACCAATGTTTGCGGCCTTGAGGGAGGGTGCATCGTTCACGCCGTCGCCGGTCATGGCGACGACCTCGCCATTCGTCTTCAATGCCTCGACGATCCGCAGCTTTTGCTCGGGCATGATCCGGGCAAAAATCGTCGCAGTTTTGACCCGCAGCGCAAGGTCGGCATCGGAGAGCGCTGCGAGTTGTTCTCCACTGACGATGTCGTCGCCGTCGAGCCCGGCGGCGACGGCGACCGCCCGAGCGGTCGCCGGATAGTCACCGGTGATCATCACCACTCGGATGCCGGCTGTCCTGCATTCCCGGATGGCTGCAGGAACACTGGCGCGCAAGGGATCTGAAAGGCCGACCAGCCCAACGAATGAGAAGTCGAAGCGCTGTTGCGTTTCGGGTAGCGCCGTTCCGGCGAAGGTGGCGCGAGCGACCCCCAGAACTCGAAGGCCCGCCGCCGCCATTTGATCGACCGACTTCGTGAGCTTGGCGCGAACGACCGGATCGATGCGGCAAAGTTCGGCTATGGCCTCCGGCGCGCCCTTTGCCGCAACCACGAACGCCTCACGATTCGATAAGCCGCTCCAGACATGCGACATAGAGAGGCAATCGGGCCGTAGCGCGTAGGCTTTGACCAAAGACCCTGCCGAAATCTCCAGGTCCGGCGAAGCCATGGCCCCATTCTTCGCCAAGGCATGAAACGCCTTCTCCATCGGGTCAAACGGCTCTGGCGCGCTGGCGAGCACGCCCGTGTGGATAAGCCCGTGGAATGGAACAGGGAGCGCGCCCTTAGACACATCCACGCTTATTGTTGATCCGTCGACAAGCCGCAACTCGGTGATCGTCATGCGGTTTTCAGTGAGCGTGCCGGTCTTGTCGGTGCATAAAACCGTCGCCGACCCAAGTGCTTCTATGGCGTTTGCGCGTCGTGTCAGAACGCGCGCTTGCGAGATGCGCCACGCGCCCATCGCCATGAAGACGGCAAGGACGACCGGGAACTCCTCGGGCAACATCGACATGCCCACCGCGATGCCCGCAAGAATCGCGTCGAGCCAGCCGCCTCTTAGGATTCCATAGAGCAAGACGATGAGAACACTGATGGTCGCGCCGACGAGCGCGAAGATACTGACGAGCTTGCGCGTTTGCGTTTGAAGGTGTGGAACTGTCGTTTCGAGACTACCGAGTGATTGGCCGATTTTACCGATTTCGCTCCGTGGCCCAGTGGCCATGACCTCTGCCGTCCCCGAACCGCGCACGATGAGCGTACCGGAATAGGCAAAGGGTAAGTCATCACCCCCTGGCCTTGCTGAAATATCCTGCGTATCTGGCGCAACTGTCTTTCGTACCGGAACGGATTCGCCGGTTAGCAGCGATTCATCGGCCTGGAGATCCTGCGCTGATAGCAACCGCGCATCGGCTGGCACGCGATCACCCTCTGCAAGGACGATCAGATCGCTGCGGACCACGTCGCGCCCGGCGATCCGCTTTCGCTCGCCACTGCGAATGACCAGCGCCCGCGGGCTTGTCAGATTACGCAGGGCATCGAGCACACGCTCGGTACGGGCCTCTTGAACCACAGTGATGAGCACCGAAAGGCAGGCAAAGACGAGCAGGATGGTGGCCTCCTTCACATCGCCAAGCGCCAGATAGACAACGCCGCCCCCGATCAGGAGTGCCAGCATGGGCTCGCGAAGGACTTCCAGAACGATTCTCGACACCGTCCGTCGATTGGCTTGCATCAGCTCATTTGGACCATCCGCTGCAAGCCGGGTCTTCGCTTCGGCTTCACTGAGCCCGTGTGGTGCGACAACTTGCTGGGCATCCATAGGCGCAATGCCCTTTTTTAAAAGCGCGGAAACGAGAAGACGCGCCGCGCCTGAGGACCAATCCTCGGCGCTACACGGCTTTGCGCACGATGAAGGCGCCATTGCTGCGCATGCCGATCACAGCTTCGCTCGCGCTGTGCGGCCGATCATTGCTCTAAGTCAATAAATGCAGCCGAACAATATGCATTCGTTAAATTGAGTATATTCCGAACCGGTCCGACCTGTAATTCACGGTGCCAAACTCGGCCACGTTAACGGTCGGGGTGGCTTTGTCAGACTGACCCGATCTGGTGCCACGCCTTCTTGCTTATCGCCTTCCCGAGTCACGCCCTGTAAGGTTGAGGCCAAGCAAGCAGTTGAAGCGTGCCCCAACCGGAACAGGTCGGGGCAGAGAAGGCCGATGCAGGCGGTTGGCTCTGACAATGTGGTGGAGGAGAATGTCGTGGCTCTAGAGATCCGTAAGGTATCGCACGCACTCGGCGCCGAGGTTATCGGGGCAGATCTCAGCAAGCCGCTGGACGATCGCACGTTCCAGCAAATTCGCTCGGCATTTTTGGAGCATTGTATGCTCCTGTTCCGAGAGCAGGCGTTGACGCGCGAACAGTTTATCGCCTTCAGCCGTCGCTTCGGCGATCTCGATCTGAATGAAGCGCGGCCCGCCGAAACGAAGGTCGAGGGAATTCCGGAACTGATGTTGGTCGTCAGCCGGCCCAAGCCAGACGGCGCGCCCGCCACGGGCCGCTATTTCGGAGCGGATTGGCATACCGACAACTCGCACCTGCCCGTCGCCGCGGCGGTGACGCTGTTGCGTGCCATCGAACTGCCGGAGGTCGGTGGCGATACGATGTTCGCCAATATGTATCGTGCCTATGAGATGCTTTCGGATGGCATGAAGAAGCTGCTCGAGCCGCTCTATGGCGTGCACATGTTGAGCAGGGCCGTGTACGACCTGTCGACGCCCGAGCGCGCCGCCGAATCGTGGCGTCGATTCCCTGCAGCGGCGCATCCCGCCGTGCGCGTGCATCCCGAATCCGGTCGCAAGGCGCTCTACGTCAACGACCAGGTCAGATTGTTCGTGGGCATGACGGCGGCGGAAAGCAGGTCATTGCTGCGTTACCTAAGCGAACAAGCGGTGGATCAGCACAACGTTTATCGCCATCGGTGGCGCAAGAACGATCTGGTGATGTGGGATAACCGGTGCGTGCTGCATAGGGCGCTCGCGGATTATGATCGGACCCAGGTGCGTCACATGGAGCGCACCACGGTGCACGGCACCACGTCGGGGTACTCGTATCAGGGGCCCGCGGAATGAGTGTATAGGCGCTGGGCGTTGTCGGATTAAATCGTGTTGAGGCGGAACGGGGTGTCGGAACGTCTCGGAAGTTCGCTTCATCCCGCGCAGCAGTTCACTACCACGTCACCCACCGACATCACGTAAAGCGCCGGAGTCTTCCGCTTCCTGCGGTCATGACTGCGCGATGTAGGATGCCTGCGCGCCGGACGATGGCAATAGGACGAACGAACCGTCCATTGATCGATTCACGAGGGGCAACGCGAATAGGTGGCCGGCGACGAGCCCTGTACCGACAGGCGCGGGAAAGGTACAGCAACCTGAAATGGTTGGCTGAGGTTGAGGTCAACGACCTATAGAGAATCCCTTGAAGAACGCGAAGCGGTTGCACCTTGCCGTATCTGCTCCCAATATCGACCAACTCGGCTACACTGGTCCGATTGGACGGGCCCTAAGCGACGAAGGCCGAAGGGCTAGGCGGGTTCGCCCGCGCGGCAGTCAATCAACGCGTAACAATTGAAATTGGGAGATTTGGTCATGGCAAAAGTCGGCTTCATCGGTCTCGGCATCATGGGCGTGCCCATGGCGGGCCACCTCATGGATGCGGGTCACGAACTCTATCTTTATAGCCTGCCGGATGTGCCGAAGGAGCTGACCAACCGCGGCAAGGCCTGCAAATCGTCGAAAGAGGTCGCCGAGAACAGCGACATCATCATCATCATGGTGCCCGACACGCCCGACGTGGAAAAGGTGTTGTTCTCCCCCGAGGGCGTCGCCGCCGGTCTCACGAAGGGCAAGACCGTCGTCGACATGAGCTCGATCTCGCCGGTCGCGACCAAGGACTTCGCGGCCCGCGTCAACAAGCTTGGCTGCGAATACATCGATGCCCCGGTGTCCGGCGGCGACGTCGGCGCCAAGCAGGCGACGCTCACCATCATGTGCGGCGGCTCCCAGGCGGCCTTCGACAAGGTCAAGCCGCTGTTCGACAAGATGGGCAAGAACGTCACCCTGGTCGGCGGCAATGGCGATGGCCAGACCTGCAAGGTGGCTAACCAGATTATTGTAGCCTTGACCATCGAAGCGGTGGGCGAGGCGTTGCTGTTCGCGTCGCGCGCCGGCGCCGATCCGGCCAAGGTCCGCCAGGCTCTCACCGGCGGCCTCGCTACCTCGCGCATCCTCGAACTGCACGGCGAGCGGATGATCAAGCGGACCTTCAACCCCGGCTTCCGCATCGAGCTGCACCAGAAGGATCTGAACATCGCCCTGTCCAGCGCCAAGGCGCTGGGAATTTCCCTGCCCAATACCGCCACCGCGCAAGAGTTGTTCAATTCGGTGGCCGCCCACGGCGGCTCGAAGCTGGATCACTCGGGCATGGTCAAGGCGCTCGAACTCCTGGCCAACCACGAGATCGGCAGCAAAGTTAAGAGTTAAGACGCCGCACGCCGGCCCGCTTGAAAAGGCTGGCTGGCGTCTGTCCGGATAGAAGGTCGGGGTCGGGGACGATCCTGGCCTTTCTTCCGAGCCTGGGCGGTGCGAACCCCGGTGTGACGGTGAAAATCATGGAATTTACTTATCTGGCCGTCGGGCGACGGCCAGGAAACTTAAGGAGACAGCTCCCTTGCCCAAGACCGCTTCCATCGCCGTCACCGCCGCGCGCATACCGCTCGACAATGTCACCTCGCTGTCCAGCCGCACGGTCAATCATCGCGACTACGGGTTGGTCAAGGTCCGCTCGGTCGACGGGATCGAGGGCATCGGCTTTTGTTACGTCGGTAGCGGCGGAGGCGAAATCCTGCCGGCGGCGGTCGAACATCTGTTGTCGCGCGTCCTCATCGGGCGCGATTCCCACGAGGTCGAAGGCCTGTGGGCGCAGATGTATCAGGAAGCCTTGTTGCAGGGTCGCGCCGGCACGGTGATGCGAGCGATCAGCATCCTGGATACGGCGTTATGGGATCTCAACGCACGCACGGCCGGCTTGCCGCTGCACAAGTACCTGGGCGCGGTACACGCGGAGAAGGTGCCGGCCTATGCCAGCGGCGGCTACTACCTGGAAGGCAAGACCCCGGCGATGCTGGCCCAGGAGATGGCGCACTACGTGTCGCTGGGCTTCAAGGCAGTCAAGCTGAAGGTGGGCAAGCTTTCGCCCGCCAAAGAAGAAGAACGGCTGCGCGCCGTGCGCGAGGCGGTCGGTCCCGACATCGAAGTGATGCTGGATGCCAACAACGCCTGGAGCGACGTGACCGAGGCGCTGCAGACCATCCGCCGCTTCGAGAAGTATCAGCCTTATTTCATCGAAGAGCCGTTCTCGCCCGACGACATCGACAGTCACGCCCGGCTGGCGCGCGCGACGCCCATCCCGGTTGCGACGGGTGAGATCGAAGCGGGCCGCTGGCGGTTCAAGGAGCTGCTCGATAAGGGCGGCGCGGCGATTCTGCAAGCGGATGCGCTGGTCTGCGGCGGCATCACGGAGTGGCGGCGCATCGCCGCCATGGCGGCGGGTTACGGCGTGCCGGTTTGCCCGCATTGGTTCCACGACGTGCATGCGCCGCTGGTGGCGGCAACGCCGAACGCCCGCTACGTCGAGTTCTTCTGGGACGATCAGGTACTCAACTTCCGCCGGCTGGTCGACCGCCAATTGGCGCATAAGGACGGTCATGTCATCCTGCACCAGACGCCGGGACTCGGCTTCGGCTTCGATGAGGCCGAGGTCAGGAAGTACGCCCTGGCCAAGGGCCGCAACGATCCCTGGACGGCGATCGAAAAGTAAACTGCAACCGTATCGGAGCAGGAAATCGGCGATGAGCGAATCACCGACACAACGACGGGTCTTTCTGGTTACCGGTGCCGCTTCCGGTATCGGCGCGGCATTTTGCCGGCGGATGGCAGGGCCAGGGACAGCCTTTCTGATTCATACCCGGCGCAACCGAGAGGGTTGCGACAAAGTGGCCACGGAGCTGCGGGCCCTGGGGGCCGAAGTGATCATCGGCCTGGGCGACCTGGCGGAGCCTGGATTGGCGGGTACATTGGTGGACCGGACCCTATCCACTTACGGCGGGTTGGACGTGCTGGTCAGCAATGCCGGCTATGCGGTCGCCAAGGACTTCGGCGAGTTCGACATGGCAACCTTCGAATCGGCGCACCGAGCCATCACCAGTGCCTTTCTCGAAATGGCGACGGCGGCCCTGCCGCACCTGCTGAAGGCGAAGGACGGCCGGGTAGTGGCGGTCAGCGCCTACGGTGCTCACATCTTCCGGCCCGACATCCCACGCTTTCCGGCCACTGCGGCGGCCAAGGCTGGGCTGGAGGCGTTGGTCAGGTCCCTGGCGGTGCAACTGGCGCCGGGGGGAGCGACGGCCAACGTGGTGGCGCCGGGCATGATCGAGAAGGATGCCGGTACCGAATCGTCGCGCCCGATGGCCGAGAAAATGAAACAGATTCCCCTGATCCCCATGCGGCGTTTCGGCACAGCGGACGAAGTAGCGACGGTGATCGCCTTTTTGGCGTCGCCGTCAGCATCCTATGTCACCGGCCAGGTCATTCACGTCAGCGGCGGATTGAGCTAGCGTCGATGGAGTCATCTTTGTGCTCCTTCGTCCCAAAGCGGGCGAGGGGGAGAAAGAGGGGGGAGAGACCACCATGCCTATGGCTGAGTCGCCGCCAAGCATCCACGTCATCGGCGCCGGCATCGTCGGGGTATGTTGTGCCTGGTGGCTCCGGCGCGAAGGCTTCACGGTCACGTTAATCGACAAGGCGGCGCCCGGCGATGGCGCCTCGTTGGGCAACTCCGGCAACATCGGCCTGGCGTCCGTGCCGCCACTCAACATGCCCGGCCTGGTGAAGAAGGTGCCGCGCATGCTGATGGATCCGATGCATGCATTGACGGTGCGCTGGCGCTACCTGCCGAAGGCGATCCCCTGGTTCATTCGCTTTGCCATGAACACGCGGCGCGAAAGCGTCGAAGCCATCTCGGACGCGCGCGCCGCGTTGCTGTCGCATGCGGGCGATGCCTTCGACGATCTGCTGGGCGAGATCGGGCGGACGGAGATGATCGTCAAGTCGGGACTCATCCAGGCGTTCGAAAGCGCCGACGGCGTGGTGCGGTCGCAATACGCGCTCGATATTCGGCGCAAGCGTGGGGTGCGCGTCGAAGAAATGAGCGGCAATCAGCTGCGCGAGCTGGAACCCGCCCTGTCGGATGCGATCAAGTGCGGTGTTTGGTTTCCCGACGTGCGCCAGTGCATCAATCCGCAGCGCATGACCAAGGCCATCGCCGAGGCCTTCGTTGCAGCCGGGGGCACCTTGTTGACCGAGACGGTGAAGGGCTTCGACGTTGGGCCCGACGGGCCGCGGCGGATCATCACCGAGCAGGGGGCGCACGATTGCGAGCGGGTGGTGGTGGCGGCCGGCGCCTGGTCGCGGCCTTTCGCACGGGAATTGGGTTACGACGTGCCCCTGGAGGCGGAGCGCGGCTATCACGTCATGATCGCCAATCCCGGTGTGGTCCTGAAGACACCCATTGCGGCGAGCGAGCGCAATGTTTCCCTGGCGCCCATGGAGCATGGATTGCGGATGACCACGACGTCGGAATTCGCTGGCATCGACGCGCCGCCGCGCTACGACCGGGCATTGCGCATCATCCAGGGTGCCCGGGGCATCCTGCGCGACCTTGACTTCGAGGTCACCAGCCGGTGGATGGGCGCACGGCCCTCGACACCGGATTCACTGCCAGTGATCGGCCGTTCGCCCCGGTTCCGCAATGTGCTGTTGGCCTTCGGCCACGGGCATCTGGGCGTGACCTTCGGTGCTGTCACCGGACGGATCGTCAGCCAACTCGCCCGCGACGCCACCCCGAACATCGACATCCGGCCTTACCGGCCCGACCGCGACTACTTGGCCGGACACCTGGCAGCTTCGCCGCACGTCTGAGGGCGATGCGGTCTTGCCATCGGGTGGGCGAGGCGCTTTAACCCCGGAATGAACAAGGACAGCGGACAGACTTTTCGCGTTGCCATCGTCGGCGCCGGCCCCGCCGGGCTGATGGCGGCGGAGCGGCTGGCCGCCGCCGGCCTTGCGGTGACCGTTTACGACCGCATGCCGATGCCGGGGCGCAAGCTGCTGATGGCGGGGCGCGGCGGGCTGAACCTGACCCATAGCGAACCGCTGGATCGCTTTCTTCGGCGCTATGGCGAAGCTGCGGCGCGGCTTACGCCGGCTATCGAGGCTTTTCCTCCGGATACGGTCCGCGCCTGGTGCGAAGGGCTGGGTCAGCCGACGTTTGTGGGGAGCAGCGGGCGGGTGTTTCCGACGGCTTTGAAGGCCTCGCCGTTGCTGCGCGCCTGGTTGGGCCGGCTGACCGGGGCGGGGGTACGGTTCGACCTGCGCCATCGTTGGACGGGGTGGGACGACAACGGCGGCCTGACCTTCCGAGATGCGCAAGATGAGACCGTTGGCGAACGGCCGGAGGCAACGATCCTGGCCCTGGGCGGCGCCAGCTGGCCGCATCTGGGGTCGGACGGCGGCTGGGCGGACATTCTGCGCGCCAAGGGTATCGATATCAGCCCGCTCCGGCCGGCCAATTGCGGTTTCATCGTCGGCTGGTCCGATCATTTCCGCGCGCGTTTCGCCGGGGCGCCGTTGAAGCCGGTGGTGCTCGGCTTTGGCGGCGCCAGCTTGCGTGGCGAAGCGACACTTACAACCCAGGGCATCGAAGGCGGGGCCATCTATGCCCTGGCGGCGCCGATCCGCGAGGCACTGGCCGGTGGCAAGGAGGCCGTTCTCAGCATCGACCTGCGCCCCGATCTGACGCTGGCCGAGTTGTCCCGGAGGCTAAGCGCGCCGCGCGGCCGCCAGTCGCAATCGACCTTCCTACGCAAGGCGGGCGGTTTGTCGCCCGTCGCCATCGGTCTGCTGCGCGAGGTCGAGGGCAATTCGCTTCCCAACGATCCCGCCCGGCTGGCCGAATCCATCAAGGCGCTGTACTTGCGGTTGGTCGCGCCGAGCCCCCTGGAACGGGCGATTTCGACGGCCGGGGGCATCGCCTGGCACGAGTTGGACGACACCTTCATGCTGCGCAAGATGCCAGGTGTCTTCGCCATCGGCGAAATGGTCGATTGGGAGGCCCCGACGGGGGGCTATCTGTTGCAGGCCTGCCTGACGATGGGCGTCGCAGCGGCCGAGGGTGTGCTGAAACGGCGCATTGTTACTATGCCGCCGTCGGGCGAGCCGTTAATGTAGCCGAGAGCCGGCGTCAAAAAGCCGGTCAAGGGGGCGCAGTGTCGACGGACCTACATTATCTGACCATTGCGGAAGGCGCCGAACGGCTGCGGCAGCGAACCCTGTCGCCGGTCGATTGGGTGGAAGCGCTGCTGACGCGCATCGAGGGGTTCGACGGCGAACTGCACGCCTTTCTGGCGCTTACCGCCGCCGCAGCCCGTGCCCAGGCCGTGGCCGCCGAACGGGAGATCGTCGCCGGGTCCTATCGCGGGCCGTTGCATGGCGTGCCCTATGCCCTGAAGGATATCTACGACACGGCGGGGATACCGACCACGGCGCAGTCCTGGGTCTGCCAGGGCCGCATCCCGCAGCGCGACGCCTTTGCCCAGCGCCGGCTGGTCGATGCCGGCGCCATCCTGGTCGGCAAGTTGGCAACCCACGAATTCGCCTATGGCGGACCGTCGTTCGACCTGCCGGCGCCGCCCGCTCGCAACCCCTGGGGGCTCACCCATTTCACCGGCGGGTCGAGCAGCGGCAGCGGCGTTGCAGTGGCGGCGGGGCTGGTGCCGGGCGCGCTGGGCAGCGATACCGGCGGTTCGATCCGCCATCCGGCGGCCCACTGCGGCATCGTCGGTTTCAAGCCGACAGCGGGGCTGGTCAGCCGAGCCGGCGTCATCCCGCTGTCCTACAGCTACGACACCTGCGGGCCGATGGCCTGGACGGTGGAGGATTGCGCCATCCTGCTCGGCGCCATCGCCGGATACGATGCCGACGATCCGCAGTCGGCGGACGTTCCCATCCCCGATTACCGGACGGCCATCGGACGCGACATTCGCGGCCTGAGGATCGGCGTGGTGCGCCATTTCTTCGAGGCTGACAAGCCGACCGACGCGCCGATCAAAGCGGCTATCGCGACGGCGTTGAAAGAGCTGGCGGCGCTCGGCGCCGAGATCGAGGACGTGACGCTGGCGCCGCTCGACGACTTCGCCGCCTGCCAATGGGTCATCACCTGCGCCGAAGCCAACGCCATTCATGACGACAACCTGCGTCACCGCATGACCGACTACGGCGAGAACTTCCGCTACCGTATCCTGCCCGGCGCGACATTGAGCGCGGCCGACTACGTGCAGGCGCAACGGCTGCGCCGCCAACTGATCGCCGAGACGCGCCAAAAGATGGAAGGCTTCGACGTGCTGCTGACGGCAACCGTGCCGACGGTGGCGCCGGTGGTCGAAAACATGACTCTGTCATCCGTACTGGCCTCGCGCGGCATCACGGCGGCCTTCAATACGCTGGGCTGGCCGGCGCTGGCGCTGTGCTGCGGCTTCTCCGAAGCGGGGCTACCGCTGTCGCTGACCATCGCCGGCAAGCCGTTCGACGAGGCGACCGTGCTGCGGGTCGCCGATGCTTACGAGCGGGCGACGCCATGGCGCAGGCGGCGTCCCGATCTCGCCCAAGCGGCGGCCTGAGGAGGGTGCGATGAGCAACGATGCCGACGCCAAGACCCGCCATGTCATCGAACTGCGTTGGGCCGCACTGGAGACGACCGCCCGGCAGTTCGATCAATTCTGCGAGGCCGCGCCGCATGTCGCCGCGTTGCTGCGCCGGATACCGCGCGAGCGGTCGCGCTGGGACGATCCGGCCAATGTCTTCGTCCTGCCGTCGGACAAGCGCCGATGAGCGATCTACGCCACATCACCATTGCCGAAGCGGCAGCGCTGATTGCCGAGAAGCGGCTGTCGCCGGTCGAACTGGTCGAGGAGAAGCTGCGGCTGATCGCTGCCATCGACCCCAAGATGGATGCCTTTATCACGGTGACGGCGGAGCGGGCGCGCGCCGAGGCCAAGGCCGCCGAGGCGGAGATCGCGGCGGGGCGTTACCGGGGGCCGCTGCACGGCATTCCTTTCGGCTTAAAGGATATCTTCGACACCGCCGGCATCCGCACCACGGCCAATTCGAAGATCCTGATCGACAATGTGCCTGACCGAGACGCTACCTCGGCGGCACTCATCGCCAAGGCCGGCGGCGTGCTGATGGGCAAACTGTCGACCTGGGAATTCGCCCATGGCGGGCCGGCCTTCGACTTGCCGTTCCCGCCGACGCGCAATCCGTGGAACCTGGCGCATCAGACCGGCGGGTCGAGCACCGGTTCGGGGGGTGCGGTGGCCGCCGGGCTGCTTCCGGGTGCGCTCGGCAGCGATACCGGCGGCTCGATCCGTGGTCCGGCGGCGCTGTGCGGTATTGCCGGGCTGAAGCCGACCTTCGGCCTGGTCAGCCGCATGGGCGTCGTGCCCAATTCGTTTTCCTTCGACCATGTCGGGCCGATGACCGCGACGGTCGAGGACGGCGCCATCTTGCTGCAGGCCATTGCTGGCTACGATCCCGCCGACCCGACCAGCGTCAAGGTCGCCATCCCCGATTACCGCGCGGCACTGGCCGGCGGTGTCCGGGGATTGCGCCTGGGTATCGTCCGCCACTATTGGGAAGATGACAATCCGGGGACCGACGAGGTCTGCGCCGCCATGGACGAAGCGGTGCGGCTGCTGCAAAGCCTGGGCGCGGTGGTCGAGGACATCCGCATGCCGCCGATGCAGGCTTTCTACGACGTCAAGATCGTCGGTGCCGAATCCGAACTGTTCGCCAACCACGAAAAAGAACTGCGCGAGCGGCTCGGCGATTTTTGCGCCGACTTCCTGGCGCGCTCGTTGGCCGCTTGCCTGTTTCGCGGTGTCGATTACGTGCAGGCGCAGCGCGAACGCCGCCGCCTGGTGGCCGACATGCAGCGGCTTTACGACCGTTACGACGCGTTGATCACGGCCGGGCCGCCGTCGGGCGGTGCCGGACGATTGGACGCCCATCGCACCGTCGCCTTCTGGGAAAAGCCGTCGTGGACGACGCCGTTCAACGTCACCGGCGGGCCGGCGATCTCGATCTGCAACGGCTTCACCAAGACCGGCCTGCCGCTGGCCCTGCAAGTGGCCGGCGCGCCGTTTGCCGATGCCATGGTGCTACGCGTCGCCCATGCTTACGAACGGGCGGCCGGCTGGTACACGAGAAAGCCGCCGCTGGAGGCCGATACGCCGGCGGTGCCGCTGAAACCCTACAAGCTGCCCGACCGCATCCCCGATATGGACCGGGCCACCCGGGAGATCGTTGAAACCTGCGCCCGAAACGCCGGCCTGAAGCTGAACGAACAGCAGTTCATCCTGCTGGCCGAGGCGGCGCCGCACGCGCTGGCCATGGGTCGCCGGCTACGCCGGCACAAGGCGTGGGATTTGCATCCGGCCGATGTGTTCAGGCTGGCGCCGGCGTGAAGCGGGGCCGATTGTGCCGCCGCGCTGGGACATGCAATATTTCACAGTAGGTTGAGTGTGACAGGAGACGGCGTCATGGAGATCAAGCAGGTTCACCCCCTGTTCGTTGGCGAGGTCGGCGGCATCGACCTGAGCCGGCTGCTCGACGCGGCGACGGCGAAGGACGTCGTCGCTGCCATGGACCGGTATGCGGTGCTGGTGTTCCACGATCAGGCCATCGACGATCCGCAGCAGATCGCCTTCAGCCAGTTGTTCGGTCCGATCGAGACGACGCGCCACCTCATCAACCCCAACCACAAGCTGCGGTTGGACAAGCACATTGCCGATATTTCCAACCTGGACGACCAGAACCGGATCATGGCACCCGATGCCCGCCGGCGGATGAGCGGTTTGGCCAACCGGCTGTGGCATTCCGACAGTTCCTACAAGCCGATTTCGGCGACCTATTCGATCCTGTCGGCAAAGGTGCTGCCGTCGTGGGGCGGCGAGACGGAATTTGCCGATACGCGCGCCGCTTACGACGCGCTATCGCCGCAATTGAAGGCGCAGGTGGATGGCCTGGTCGCCCTGCATTCCATCCATACCTCGCGCGCCAAGGTCGGCTTCACCGATTTCGCCGACGAGGAAAGGGCCGCGTTGCCGCCGGTGCCGCAGTCGCTGGTCCGCGTCCACCCGGGGTCGGGGCGCAAGGCGCTGTTCCTGGCGTCCCATGCCGGGAGCATCCTCGACATGCCGCTGCCGGAAGGCATGATGCTGCTGCACGACCTGATCGAGCACGCGACCCAGCGGCAGTTCGTCTATACCCATCGCTGGCGGGTCGGCGACCTGGTGATGTGGGACAACCGCTGCACCCTGCATCGCGGCCGGCCCTACGATATGGCCGAGGTCCGTGACCTGCACCGCACGACGGTCAGCGACATGGCCAACGATAAACGCGGCGTGGCGCGCGCATCGGCGGCTTAAGGCGCCCGAAAGTTTCATAAACCCAGCATTGTCCCGCGGCCTTGCGCGTTATAGTTAGACTTTCGGCCTGCAATCGGGAGGTGGAACGCCGTGGATGATGGAGAGAATGTGGGACAGGGTAAGGGAGTCCCACAAGCGGGGCTGATATCGCGGATGACGGCCAAAGATTTCGTATGGCCGGTCATCGGCTTAAGCGCTGTTGCCTTTTCCATCTGGCTTCTGATCCGCGAGCTGCGCGGCATTTCGCTGCACAACGTCATCGACAGCCTGAACGCGATACCGTCTCATAACTGGCTGCTGGCCGGGGGTTCGACGCTGCTCGCCTATACGGCTTTGGCCGGCTACGATCGCATCGCCCTGCTGCATCTGCGTCGCAAGGTGGGTTGGGTGTTCATTACCCTCTGTTCGTTCACCACCTACGCGCTGGCCCATAACATCGGTATGTCGGTGATGTCGGGCGCGGTGGTGCGTTATCGCGCTTATACCTCGCAGGGCCTCAGCGCCGCCGAGGTCGGCATCCTTGTCGCGTTCTGTTCCTTCACCTTCGGGCTCGGGACGATTCTGACGGGCGGCGTCGTCCTGGTCGTCGAGCCGGCGCTGGCGGAACGGTTTTTTGCTAACCTGCCGATCGGCGTCGGGCGGGCCATCGGCGTTGGCATGTTGGCCTTTATCGCGCTCTACGTGGTTGGTAGCTGGTTGAATCTCAAACCGCTCAAGATCGGGCGGTTCGAACTGCACTATCCGAAGCTGTCGATCGTCGCCCAGCAGCTGATCGTCGGACCGCTGGAAGTGATGGGCGCTGCCGGGATTATTTTTTGGGTGCTGCCGGAAGCCGGAAACCCGGGCTTCCTGATCGTACTCGGTATTTTCCTGGCGTCCTTTTCGGTCGCTCTGCTGTCGCACGCGCCGGGTGGTCTCGGGGTGCTGGAGTTCGTCTTTCTCACCGGGCTGCCGGAAGTCGACCACGCGTCCGTGTTGGCTGCTCTGGTGGTATTCCGGTTGTTCTACCTGCTGATTCCCTTGGTCCTGTCGCTGTTCGTCGTGCTCGCCTTCGAACGTGCCCAGTTCTTCGAACGGGCGCGGCGCGGTTCCTCCTAGACGAACAACGGGGCTTACACGAACAACGGGTCTGGCCGGGAATTCGGCAAGGGCGCTTCGTAGGGCAGGATGCCTTCGCGCCGGCTCCAGCCGGACGGCGCGTCGTACTCGATGAAATCGTCGGCCAGCTTGCGGAAACCGGGGACCTTCAGCCAGAGGCGCAACAGGTGGCGCTTGCGCTCCGGTTCGTCGTAATCGACGAAGGCGGTGCGCGCGTGCAGCACGGTGTAGTTGTTGACGAACTGCATGTCGCCTTCCTGGAATCCCATGTTTAAAAGGACGCCCGGACGCTCAGTGACGGATTCGATGAAGTCGAGGATCTCGACCTCGAAGTTGCTCAAGGGCTGGTTCAGCTTGATGCTGGCCGCGTTGATGATGGAGCGCACGTAGCGGATACTGAGGTCGCCGTCGACGTTGCTGAAAATCGGGATCAGGTCGCTGATCGATTTTAGGAACCGGGGGTTCTGTTCGCGTCGGTCGAAACGGAAGCCGCGGTACAGCACCGGCAGGTATTCCGGATGCTCCTTGAGGATGACGTTGTAGATGGTCATGCCGCTGACCAGGGACGACAGGCCGCCTTCCTTGGCATGACGCAGGCACAAAAGGCCGACGATGTCGCAGGGATCGTTGTGGAACTTGAGCAGGGCCGAGGTGCGATAACCGCGGGTGTTGAGCGCGTTGCGGTCTTCGCCGAAGCTGACGACGTGACCGAGCAGATCGCCGTCGGGATTCTGCGAGACGCCGACGCCCATGTGGAAGCCAATGCCCCAATAGAGCATGCCGATTTCGTCGTCGGTGTAGCGGGCGCGCGGCAAGCCGCGGATCAGACCGAAGCCGCGGGTGGCGACGTCGCGCCAAACGAACCGCTTAAGGAAGACGGTGAAGGTCGGAAAAGAGAAATCTTCCCGGGTGACGGTGGCCAGCGTCTTCTTGTTGCGGCGCAACCCTTGGATCGCCCGGTCGATCTCGTCGAGATAGGTGGGCGTCAGGTGATGCAGCCAGCACAGGTCCTTCTCCAGCTGAGCCCCCGTCCAGGCGCTTTCGTCGGTTACCGGGATCCTGAGAATTCGGCTGTCGGCGGCGTCCATCGGTCGACTCCTGGGTCGCAATGTCGAAGGCTAATATTTGCCCGACGAATAGCCCTGGCGGGCGGCGGGCGCGACCTAACCTAAGCAAGGGGCAGAGCCGGGGCAAGTCGGCTTTGCAGCGGGTCTAGACGAATAGCGGATGGGGCTGGGTCTTCGGCATGGGCGCGTCGTGCGGCAGGAAACCTTCGCGGCGGCTCCAGCCCGATGATTCCTCGTATTCGATGAAATCGTCGGCCAGCTTGCGAAAGCCCGGGATTTTCAGCCACAAGCGCAGCAGGTGGCGTTTGCGCTCCGGTTCGTCGTAATCGACGAAAGCGGTGCGTGCGTGCAGGGCGGTGTAATTGTTGACGAACTGCATGTCGCCTTCCTCGAAGGCCATGTGCAGGGCGACGCCGGGACGGTCGGCGGCTGTGTCGATGAAATCAAGTGCCTCAGCCTCGAAGTTGCTCAAGGGCTGGTTCAGCTTGATGCAGGCCGTGTTTATGACGATGCGCAGATAGCGGATGCTGAGTTCGCCGTCGACCTGGCTGAATACCGGAACCCGGTTGCTGACGGGCGCCAGGAACCATGGGTTCTGCTTGCGCCGATCGCAGCGGAAACCGCGGTAAAGCACCGGCAGGTATTCCGGATGCTCCTGGAGGACGATGTTGTAAAGGGTCATACCGCTGACCACCGACGACAGGCCGCCCTCCTTGGATTTGCGCAGGCACAAGAGGCCGACTACGTCGGACGGATCGTTGTGATAGTTAAGCTTGGCCGAGGTGCGGTAGCCGCGCACGTCGAGCGCATTGCGATCCTCGCCGAAGCTGATGACGTGACCGAGCAAGTGACCTTCGGGATTCTGCGAGACGCCGATCCCCATGTGAAAGCCGATGCCCCAAAAGAGCATGCCGATTTCGTCATCGGTATAACGCTCGCGCGGCAGGCCGCGGACGATGCCGAAGCCGCGGCCGGCGATGTCGTGCCACAGGAAACGCTTGAGGAAAACGCCGAACGTCGGGAAGGGGAAGTCGGCGCGGGTGACGGTTTCCAGCGTCCTGCCGTTGCGGCGTAGCCCTTCGACCGCCCGATCGATCTCGTCGATGTAGGTTGGCGTCAGGCGATGCAGCCAGCCGGGGCTCTGCGCCATGTCGGCACCCCTCCAGGCGCTTTCATCAGCGATTGGGGTTGTGAGAATCCGTTTATCGGCGAAATCCATGGCTTGCCTCCCAGAAGGCCATCTTGAAAACGGATGCCTGCGCGTCAGTGGGTCGGCGCGACGCCGACGGTGACCCGTTGCAGCAGACGCCGGTGCTGCGGCCACTGGTAGTCGATGTGAGCGATATGCTGGACCGCGCAATTGTCCCACATCAGGACATCGCCCACTTGCCATTTGTGGGTATGGCAGAACCGGGTTTGGGGGATCGTCTCGGCCAGTTCCCCGAGCAGCGGCAGCGCCTCGTCGTCCGACATCCCAACGATGCCCTGGCACTCGCCCTTGACCACGTACAGCGCCTTACGGCCGGTGCGCGGGTGGGTTCGGACCAGTGGATGGATGACGGCAGGACGGTCGCGGCGCATTTCCTGGGTGCGGGTGTCGTTGACGGTGTTGCCGCGGCGCCCGAAGACCTGATGCACCACCATCAGTCCGTCGATCCTCCGTTTCGTCGATGCCGGTAGGGCTTCGTAGGCGGCGATGGCGCTGGCAAAGTCCGTTTCGCCCAGGGCCACGCCATTCTCCACCGGTATTTCGATGGCGTGGAGGACCGTGGCGCGCGGCGGCCGCTCCATGTAGGACATGTCGGTGTGCCACATGGTGCCGGCATGATCGTGGCCGATCTTGCGGTCGCCCTCGCGAATGTTGGTGACCAACATGATCTCCGGGTAATCCGGGTGGGCGAAATGCTTCAGATAGTTGGGCTCCGGGGCGCCGAAGCGGCTGGCGAATGCGATAAGCTGTCTTTCGTTCAGCTGCTGCCCGCGCAACCAAATGACGGAATGTTCGTCGAAGGCGCTTTCCAGGGCGGCAAATGTTGCGGCGTCCATCGGCCGGGAGAGGTCGATGCCGCGCACCTCGGCACCCAGGGCATTGCCCGAAGGCATAATTTCGATGCTCATAAATCCTCCCTATGAGCGCCCAACGGCACATCCACGGCGTTGCGCCCGCCATGCCTTCGCAAGGTTAGTCGCCAGCGAAACCTGGCGGAATTTCCGATTGACGATGCATGCCATCTCTATTCACGATGTCTTCATTCTCAATTGAGATGGTAATTGAGCGTGTGGGTGGCCGGCGATGCAGTTTGACCTGACGACACTGCGCGTCTTTCTGACCGTTGCGGAGGAGCAGAACATCGCCCATGCGGCAGAGCGGGAGCACATCGCAGCTTCGGCGATCTCCAAACGGATCGCCGATCTGGAGCGGGAACTCGATGTGCGCCTGTTCGTGCGGCATCGCGGGGGTGTTACGTTGACACCGGCCGGCCTGGCACTTGCCGACCAGGCGCGCAGCATGTTCACCATCACCGACCGCATCCGGACCGAGCTGTCGACTTATGCTTCGGGTGCCAAAGGACATGTGAGATTGGCTGCCAATTCATCGTCGATCACGCAGTTCCTGGCCCCCGCGCTGGCGCGGTTTCTCAAATCGTATCCGGAAGTGCGGGTCGAGCTATTGGAGCAGGCAAGCGAGCGTACGGTCCAGATGGTCGCCGATCGCGCCATCGATCTTGGTATCGTTGCCGGCGACGTCGATTTTCGCGGGATGGCGAGCGTCGAGTTTCGCCGCGACAGGTTGGCGATGATGGTTCAGCGGCACCATCCGCTGGCCCGCCGCCGTCGCATTGCATTCGAAGAGACGCTTGAATTCGATCAGGTCGGTCTTGCGGCAGGGAGCACCATTCAGACAACGCTTTTCGAGGCTGCGCATAAGCTGAATCGAAGCCTCAAACTGAAGGTGCGCGCAGCGAGCTTCGATGTGCTGCGCAGATTGGTCGAAGCGGATATCGGGATCGCTTGTCTGCCCATCGGCTGTATCAAGCCCTATGTTCGCACTCACGGACTGGCTATCGTGCCGTTGACCGACCCTTGGGCCGACCGGCAGCTCAAGGTCTGCGTCCGCGACTTTGCCGATTGCCCCGAACCCGCCCGTCGCTTTCTTTCCGCTATCGGTATATCTGCGTGAGGTCCCATGCTTGCGGCAGGTCGGGCGAAAAGGGTGTTGGGCGACGTGCAGATGCGGGGAACCGGCAAACGGGGAATTCGACATTTGTCATTCACCCAGGCGTTGCCCGTAGAATGCCAGTCCCCTAAGAATGCGGGCTCGCAGGACCGTAAGGAGGAGCAGCCATGCGCGTCGTGAAGCTGAAGGATATCCCGGAACAGGACCTGGGCGAGGCGACGCCGATTGCCGGATGGACCGGCGGTTCGGCACGGCGTACTCGGCAAACCATCATCCCCTCGGGCGAGTCGGAAAACTTCAACTGCAGTGTGGTCAACTTCGCCAGAGGCGCGACCACGGGTTGGCACATCCACGATTGCGACCAGATTTTGGTGGTTACACACGGTTGCGGTATTGTCGCCACCGAGACCGAGGAGCGTGAGATCGCGGTCGGCGACGTCGTTCACATCAAGGCCGGCGAAAATCACTGGCACGGCGCGAAGGCCGATACCGTCATGGGCCACATCACCGTGACCCCT
>CANITX010000025.1 GCA_947470575.1 Rhodospirillales bacterium | reverse complement strand
GTGACCCCTGTCGGCAGCAAGGTCACCAAGCCGTAGCGTCGGGGCCGCATCGGTTTCCGGTCGAGGGCGAAACGATCGACACGCGGACCGGCCGGACATTCGACGGCGCAACGAATAGCCGTGACAGGTCCCGGGCGGGCATGAGATACGTGGCAGGGTATTGTCCCCCCTTCGCCATTCCCCGCCGGTGCCTTGTCCAGTCCGCTCCTGATCGCGCTTATCGCGATGTTCTTTCAGCAGTCGTTCACGGTGCTCTCGAAGGCCGTCGTGCCGCTGATTGCGCCGGCGGCCCTGCCGGAACTCGGTGCGCCGGCCGCCTACGTCGGCGTCTTCGTCAGCATAACCGCCGTGGTTCAGATGTTGGTGAACATGGGCTGCGGCAACTTCATCCGTCGCTTTGGCGGATTGCGGGTCAGTCAGGCTGGGCTGATCTTGGTGCTGATGGGCATGATCTGCGGGGCCACGGGTATTCTCTGGATGTTCGTGTTTACCGCGGTGCTGGTCGCCTTGGGGACCGGCGCGGGCACGCCAGCCAGTTCGCACGTTCTATCGCGCTATTCGCCGCCGCACCTAACCCCATTGGTTTTCTCGGCCAAGCAGACCTCGGTGCCCGTGGGGCAGGCGGTCAGCGGCGTGCTGATGCCGATCTTCGTCGTCATGTTCGGCTGGCAAGGTTCGCTGCTCGCCATCGGTGCGATGTGCGCCGTATTCGCTCTGGTCCTGCAGCCGCTGCGCGCTGAGCTAGATCGCGATCGCATTCCGACCCAGCGCCTGTCCTTAGGCGATATGAAGACGACACTGCTGGTTGTTATGCGCGAACGGGGATTGCGCCGGCTGTCGATTGTCATGTTTGCCTTTGTTGGCCTGCAAACTGCTTACACCACCTTCGTCGTGCTGTTTCTGACCGAGAAGCTGGATTTCACTTTGGCCGAAGCGAGCGGCGGCATGTTCGCCACTGCCATGACCGCCGCCATCCCGACCCGCATCATCTGGGGCTATGTCGCCGGCACCCGGGTCGGTGCCTCGGTCGTTCTTGCCTTTTTGGCAATCGGCATGGCGGTTGGCACCGCGCTGACCGGCTTTTACGCCAAGGACTGGGCAAATTGGCAGCTTGTGGCGGTATCGATCCTGGTGACCTCGACAGCGCTCGGCTGGCAAGGGGTGTTGCTGGCGGAAATTGCCCGCCACGCACCGCCGGGGCAGATCGGCTCGGCGACCGGTGGGGTGTTGTCGTTCAGTTCGTTGGGCCAGGTCGTGCTGCCGCTGGTGTTCAGCGGCATTCTTGCCGTTACCCATAGCTACAGCATTGGCTTCTACGTCACCGCCGTTCCGGCCCTTCTGGTCGGCATTATGTTGTTCATGGGCGGGGTCGACGGCGCCGGTGCGGCAGGAAAACAACCGTCCGCGTAGTTGCGGACGGGGCCCAGGCCGGTTTTCCGGCGATATACAGGCTGTATCGAGGCAGATGTCTATGACGGTTGATCATGCGGTCGGGCCAGCGAGAGTTCCCAAGCGTGCCCGGCGGGGCATGGAGGCATTCGCCGAACGGGATTTCGGACTGTATTGGTGGTCGCGGATCATCGATACCATCGGCATCGAGATGCTGGTGGTGACTGTCGGCTGGCAGGTCTATGGCCTGACCGGGGAGGCGCTCGATCTCGGGTTGGTCGGGCTTGCACAGTTCGCGCCGTTTGCGCTGCTTTTCCTGGTCACAGGTCTGGTCGCCGACCGCTTTCCTCGGGTGCGGGTAATGGCGGGTTGCGTCGCCCTCCAAGCCGTCTGCGCCACCAGCCTGTTTCTGATGACCCACACCGGAAATACGCAGTTTGGCCTGATCTTGGCGGTGATCATCCTGTTCGGCATCTCGCGTTCGTTCCTGGCACCGGTCCAGCACGCGATCGTCATCATGCTCGTGCCGAGCGCTGTTTTCGCCAATGCCGCGATCTGGACCAACGTCGGCAACAAGGTCTCGCGCATCGTCGGCCCGGCACTTGGCGGGTTGCTCATCGCCGTTGGCGGCAGCAACGGCGAGGCATTGGTTTACGGCGTCGCCATGGTGTTGCTGTTCCTTGCCTTCTGCCTGATCGTCCTGATCCGGCCGCGCGCCCAGGCGATTGCCAAGGAGCCGGTATCCATCGGCAGCCTACTTGCCGGACTGCATTTCATCTGGACGCGCAAGGTGACGTTTGCGGTCACTGCGCTCGACTTGTTTGCTGTCTTTCTCGGCGGCGGTGCCACGGCATTGCTGCCGATTTTCGCCAAGGACGTGCTCGATGCCGGGCCGGACGGCTTCGGCATCCTGCGCGCCGCCTTCATGGGTGGGGCTTTCATCGGCGGCCTGATCCTCGCCCGGCTGCCGGTGCGGGGACACGCCGGTCTCATCCTGTTGGG
The DNA here is from genome assembly GCA_947470575.1 of Rhodospirillales bacterium. Classification (GTDB taxonomy): domain Bacteria; phylum Pseudomonadota; class Alphaproteobacteria; order Rhodospirillales; family CAMCUA01; genus CAMCUA01. Next base: position 24,554 of record CANITX010000025.1, on the reverse strand, counting down.
GACGGCTGGCGTGTTTGGCTTCGGCGGATTGATCTTCGGAGCGTCGACCAACTTCTGGCTGTCGATGACCGTGCTGGCGGTGATGGGGGCCGCCGACATGGTCAGCGTCGTCATTCGCCAGGCGGTGGTGCAACTGATCACCCCGGACGAGGTGCGTGGCCGGGTCAGCGCGGCGGTGAGCATGGTCATCGGCGCCTCTAACGATCTCGGCGCACTGGAAGCAGGTTTTACGGCCCATTGGTGGGGCGCCGTGCCGGCGGTGATCATCGGCGGCGGCGCGACGGTAGGCGTCGCCTTGGTGTTCGGCTGGTTGTTTCCGGCCCTGCGCCGCGTCGACAGCTTGAATGCGGACAGACTTATCGAGCAGTTCCAGGCACCGCACGATCGCCACGGCGCACCAGTGACTGCGTCGAACCTCCGCCGCTAGCGCGGAAGGTTGCAATTCCCTGGCCAGCCATGCATCAAGGGCATGATATAAGAATCCGGGAGAAAACGCCCATGACGGGCAAGGATATCGGCCAGGTGACCCCTCGAGTTTGTCCGTCGTGACTACGGCGTCGGCGCGACATGGGCGCAAGGGCTTCGAAGCCTTTGCCGACCGCGACTTCGCGCTCTATTGGTGGGCGCGCATGTGCGCCAGCCTGGGCACCGAAATGATGACCACCACGGTCGGCTGGCAAGTTTATAAGCTGACCGGGCAGGCGCTCGATCTGGGCTTGATCGGTCTGGCGCAATTCGCCCCGTTCGGCGTGCTGTTCCTGGTCACCGGCATGGTGGCCGACCGCGTCTCGCGGACGAAGATCCTGTCCTGCTGTATCGCGACCCAGGCGTTGACGGCGTCAGGCTTCCTGGCCATGACGGCAACGGGCCATGTCCAGCTCCCGTTCATTTTCGGACTGCTGGTCCTTTTCGGCGTGGCGCGTTCCTTCCTGACTCCGGTTCAGCAATCGATTGTTCCCCTTTTGGTGCGGAGCAATGCCTTTCCGAACGCCATCGCCTGGAACAACATGGGCGGCAAGATGTCGCGCATCGTCGGACCGGCCGGCGCCGGGATGATGATCGCGCTCGGCGACAAGTCGGGGTGGGGCGAGGGGCTGGTCTATGGCACCAATACCGTGGTTCTGGCCACGGCCCTGATCCTGACCCTGTTCATCCGGACGCCCGGCCAGATCATCAGCAAGGAGCCGGTGTCGGTGAGTTCGCTACTGGCCGGCCTGCGGTTCATCGGGACGCGCAAGGTGCTGCTCGGGGCAACGTTGATGGATCTGTTCGGGGTGCTGTTCGGCGGCGCCGTCGCCCTGCTGCCGATCTATGCCAAGGATATTCTGCATGTCGGACCTGAGGGCTTCGGCCTGTTGCGGGCGTCGTTGATGGCCGGAGCTTTCGTCAGCGGCCTGACATTGACCCGCATTCCGGTGACGCGCAATGCCGGGGTTGCCCTGCTCGGTGCCGCCGCGGTTTTCGGATTTGCCGTGATGGTCTTCGGCGTCTCGACCTGGTTCTGGCTGTCGGTCGTGGCCCTGGCGGTCATGGGTGCGGCCGATGTCGTCAGCGTCTTTGTCCGGCATACACTGGCGCAGCTCATCACGCCCGACGAGATGCGCGGCCGGGTCGGCGCGGCGGTCGGCGTGATGATCGGCGCTTCGAACGAACTCGGCGAATTCGAGTCAGGTGTCACCGCCCATTGGTGGGGAGCAGTACCGGCTGTCATCGTCGGTGGGGCGCTGACCATCGGGGTGGCCACGGTTTGCGCCTTGGCCTGTCCGGCGCTGCGCAAGGTCGACAGTCTGAACCCCGACGACCTGGTCCAACGCTATCGCGGTCCCCACGACCGGCACGGACGTCATCTCGAAGCGTTGCGAGGCTGAAGGCCGGTAACAGGAGGCTTGAGGCGGCTGCCGTTCCTGATATGAACGGGGCGCTACGCCGTTCGTGGGGCGAAGCGGTTATGGCGACGGGGCAAAGGTTACGGCGTGGACGGTCAGGGAATTCCCTATCTTCGCGAGTTGGTCGTCTTCCTGGCGGCGGCCGGTATCGTCGTGCCGATCTTCCACCGCCTGCGTGTCAGCCCGGTGCTCGGCTACCTGATCGTCGGCGCGCTGATCGGCCCCTTCGGCATCGTCCTGTTTATCGACGATATCGGCTGGCTCAGCCTCGCCGTCATTCCCGATATCGAGGGCGTGCAGCGGCTGGCGGAATTCGGCGTCATCTTCCTGCTGTTCATGATCGGCCTCGAACTGTCGCCAGAGCGGCTATGGTCTATGCGCCGCCTGGTGTTCGGCATGGGCAGCTTGCAGGTGCTGTTGACCGCGACGGTCATCGGCGCCGTCGCCTGGGCCTTCGGCAATACGCCGCACGCGGCGATCGTGCTGGGTGCCTGCCTGGCCCTGTCATCGACGGCCATCGTCATGCAGCTCTTGATGGACCACCGTCAGCTCGGCACCCCGCTCGGTCGCGCCTGCCTGTCGGTACTGCTGTTGCAGGATTTGGCCGTGGTGCCGATCCTGTTTATCGTCGGTATGTTCGGGGCGGCGCTGGAAGGCGGCGTTGGCTCTGCCCTGTTGGAGGCCCTGGCCAAAGCCGTGGGTGTAATCGCCGCTATCTTCATTGGCGGGCGATGGGCGCTGCGGCCGTTGTTCCGCATGGTCAGCCGAACCCACAGCACCGAGATGTTCATGGCGGCGACACTGCTGGTGGTGATCGGCACCGCCGCCATCACGGGGGCTGCCGGCCTATCGATGGCGCTCGGCGCCTTCATTGCCGGCCTGCTGTTGGCCGAAACCGAGTTGCGTCACGAAATCGAGGTCGATATCGAGCCGTTCAAAGGGCTGCTGCTCGGGCTGTTCTTCATCTCCGTCGGCATGAGTACCGACTATCGGGTGATCGCGCATGACCCGGTCTGGGTCATGGCTTCCGTGGCCGGCCTGTTCGCGATCAAGTCGACCATCGTCTTCGGCCTCGGCCGCCTATTCGGGATGCAGACGGACGCTGCTATTGAGGCCGGCCTGCTGCTCGGCCAGGGCGGCGAATTTGCCTTCGTCGTCGTTGGCTTGGCGTTGAGCCTTGGCGTGCTGCCGCCTGGGATCGGCTCTTTCATGCAGGTCGTTACCGGCCTCAGCATGATGGCGACGCCGCTTGTCGCCTTTGGCGGCCATCGGCTGGCGGCCGCTATCCGCCATCGCGCCATCGCCGCGACCGCCGACCAGGGTGAACTGGCGACCCTCGACGGCATGGAAGATCACATTATCATCGTCGGCTTCGGGCGCGTCGGCCACACCCTGGCGGCGCTGTGCGAAGCCGAAGGGCTGGCTTATGTCGCGCTCGACCTCGATCCCGTCAACGTGGCCGACGGCCACCGCCGGCAACGGCCGGTCTATTTCGGCGACGCCACCCGCGCCACCATGTTGCGCCGGGTCCACCTGGAAACCGCACGCGCCCTGGTCACCACCATGAGCGACGACCGCGCCACCGAAAAGATCGTCCGCCTGGCGCGACGCGGTTCCGCCGAACTGCCGATCTACGCGCGCACCCGCACGGTCGGCAATGCCAGCCGCCTGCTCGGCCTTGGCGCGTCCGACGCAATACCGGAAACGGTCGAGACCAGCCTGCAGTTGGGCGGCCGCGTCCTGCATGGCTGCGGGCTGTCGGCCGAAATCGTCGCCCGCCGGCTCGACACCCAACGCGCCGTGGAACTGGAAGGCATCGCCCATTGAGCTGCCGGCTGGAACCCTGTTTGTCCGGATGCGCCGGAGCCCCGATCTGTGGCATGGTAGGGGATCGGCGCGCCGGTCAGCCACCGGCAAGCCACTAAAGTCCAATACGGGAGGAACGACATGGCTAAATTCAAGGTAATCGCCCCGGCCGAACTCGGCGCGACCAAGGCCGACGGCAAGTTCGATTTCGAGCTGGAGGCGCTGACGCCCATCGGCGCCGAAATCGTCGAGATATTAGGCAACGACGACGATGCGCTGATTGCCGCGGCCAAGGGCGCCGATGCGCTCTACATCCGGCGGCGCAAGGTGTCGAAGAAGCTGATCGACGGCCTGCCCAACATCAAGGTCATCTCGGTGGCCAGCGTCGGCGTCGATCCCATCGACGTGGCGGCGGCGACACAGCGCAACATTCCGGTGACCAACATCCCCGACACTTTCATCGAGGAAGTCGCCGATCACGCCATGATGCTGATCCTGTCGACCTTCCGCCGACTGATCGAACAAGACCGCATGGTCCGCGAGGGCCGTTGGAAGGAAGGCCGCCCGGCGTTGCTTAAGCTGCCCCGGCTGATGGGCCAGACGCTCGGCCTGATCGCCTTCGGCCACGTCGCCCGGTTGGTCGCCGAACGGGCCAAGCCGTTCGGCGTGCATATCATCGCCTACGATCCGTACATCGAGGAACTGGTGATGAGCAAATATGGGGTCGAGCCAGTCAGCTTGGACGAGCTGATTCAGCGTTCCGACATCATTTCGATGCATGCGCCGGCGACCGGCGACGCCTATCATATGCTGAAGGAAAAGCATTTCCGGGCGATGAAGCCGAATGCGTTGTTCATCAATACCGGGCGCGGCGCCACCGTCGACGAACCGGCGATGATCAAGGCGTTGCAGGAAGGCTGGATCGCCGCCGCCGGACTCGATGTTCTGGAGCAGGAACCGCCGGGCCACAACAACCCGCTGCTGTCGATGGACAATGTCATCCTGACGGCGCATGTCGCTTCCGCCTCCGCCCGCTTCGAAGGCGTGCGCCGGCGCCGGGCGGGCCAAGAGATGGCCTCGGTGCTGACCGGAAAATGGCCGCGCGCCTGTGTCAACCCATCGGTGCTGGCCAAGACCAATCTGGAACGCTGGCAGCCCTATTCGATGGAGCGCGGCCCGGGCAGCTGAGGCAGGCTTGAATGCCCTCTCCCCACAAGGGGAGAGGGCGAAGAGGGCTGCTCACGACGGTAGGATGACGCCTTTGCCGTGAGTCTGGGTGTCGAACAACTTGTAGGCTTCCTCGGCCTGGTCCAGCCGCCACTGGTGGGTGAACAGGTCGTCGACCTTGAGCTTGCGGTCGGCGATGAAGCGGGCGCAGGCCGCTTGGCCCATGGTCGAAAACGTCCAGGAGGCAACCAGCGTCACCTGACGGCGGATCATGTCGGAGCTGACGTCCAGCGTCACCTCGCCACCCTCGCCGACGAAACAGGCCGTTCCCCAGGTGCGGACGCAGCGCACGGCGGCGCGTCGGGCCGAAGCGGCGCTCGAACAATCCAATGCCTTGTGCGCGCCCTCACCGTGGGTCAGTTCGCGGATCGCCGTTACTGGATCGACGGCTTCCGGGTCGAGAACGACATGAGCGCCCATCGCCTTGGCCTTCTCGCGGCGTTCGGCTTTGATGTCGAAGGCGATCACCTGGGCACCCATGGCGAGGGCAAGTTGGGTGGCGCTGAGTCCGACCGGGCCTTGGCCGAAGATGGCGATGGTTTCGTCGCCGCCGAGGTCGAGGCGCTTGAGTGCACCGAAGGCGGTGCCGGTACCGCAGGAAATGGCAGCGCCGGCGGCGAAGCTCAATTCGTCAGGCAGCGGCACCAGGGTGCGCGCCGGAGCCAGCATGTAGCGGGCATGGGCGCCGTTGCCGGTGGCACCGTAAACGATGCTGCCGTCCAGGCACATCTGCGCCCAACCGCCCTGGCAATGTTTGCAGGCGCCGCAGCCTTTGTAGTGATGTTCCATCACCCGTTGGCCGACCCGGGCAAGGTTTTCCGGCACGCCGGGGCCGACGGCGGCGACGATACCGCAGGGCTCGTGGCCGGCGATGACGGGGCTGCCATCGCCGCCTAGACCCATCGATTTAGCGCCGCCGATGGCGCGGTAGAACTTGAGGTCGCTGCCGCACATGCCAGACGCCTTGATCTCGATGACCACCTCGCCCGGGCCGGGCGTCGGATCCGGAAAGTTCTGGATTTCGAGTTTGCGGTCGCCGGTAAAGACCACGCCTTTCATGATTCATCCCCTTCGTGTCGTGGAAAGCCGTTCCTTGGCCGTACTGTGGGCCATGCCGGGGGGGCCTGACAACCAGCGCGGAGCAGTTGCGAAGGACGCCATTTGGTGCGACCTTCCGTTTGGCGGTTCCGCCCAATGTTATGTAATCGAGAGAGCTTCACATCATGCTGATCCTATTTACCGACCGGCACCGGACCGGCGGCGAACACATCGAACGCGAAGCGGTCGGCCCCGGCATCGACCTGGAATTTCACGACAATCCCGAAGATATCCCCGATGCTTCCTGGGCGCGCGCTGATGCCATCGTCACCTTTCGCGGCCCGCCCGCCGTCATGAAGGCCCTGCCCAAGCTGCAAAAGGCGCGCATCGTCGTGCGCGGCGGCGTCGGCTTCGATGGGCTGGACCTGAAGGTGCTGGGCGAACGCGGCATCGCCGTCAGCAACGTGCCCGACTACGGCACCACGGAAGTGGCTGATCATGCCATCGCGCTGATGTTGGCGTTGCGCCGTGGGCTGGACCGCTATGAGGAGCGCATGCGGCGCGATCCGGGTGGCCTGTGGCGTTTCGTCGACAGCCCTTGTGTCGACCGGCTGCGCGGCCGGACCTTCGGCGTCTATGGCCTGGGCCGCATTGGCCTGGCGGCGGCGCGGCGTGCGGCGGCTTTCGACATGGACGTGATCTTCTACGATCCGCACCTGTCGGACGGCACCGACCTGGCGACTGGCTACAAGCGGGTAACATCTGCTGAAGCCCTGTTCGAGGCTTGCGACACCGTCAGCCTGCATTCGCCGCTGACCGACGAAACGCGCGGTGCGGTCAACGCCAACTTGCTCGGCCGGATGAAAAAAGGTTCCGTGCTGATCAATACGGCGCGTGGGCCGATCGTCGACCTCGACGCGCTGTATACGGCGTTGAAGTCCGGCACGCCGGCCGGCGCGGGGCTCGACGTGCTGCCAAAGGAACCGGCGGATGCCAACCATCCGTTGCTAAAGGCCTATATGGCGCGCGAACCGTGGCTCGACGGGCGACTGATGGTCACGCCGCATGCAGCCTTCTACAGCCCGCCGGGGGTCAACGACCTGCGCTCGAAGGCGGCCAGCACGGCGGCCGAACGCCTGCGTACCGGCCACGCCCGCAACTGTCAGAACCTGCAGTACCTGGTGAAGTGAAGGCTATCGTCGACGGGGGGCGGCTCAAACCCGTCCGCCGTCGACGATGTAGTTTTGGCTGGTGCAGGCGGTGCTGTCGTCGGCTGCGAGGAACAGCACCATGCGGGCGATGTCGATCGGCACAAGCTCGCGCTTGAGGCATTGCAGCCGTAGGCTTTCCGCCGCCGCTTCCGGGGTCAGCCACTTCTCGCGTTGGCGCGGGGTCATGATCCAGCCGGGCACGACGGCGTTGACCCGAATGTTGTGCGGGCCGAGGTCGCGGGCCAGCGAGCGGGTCAGGCCCTGCACGGCGGACTTGGCGGTGGTGTAGGCCGGCATGCCGCCCTGGCCGGTCATCCAGGAAACCGAGCCCAGGTTGACGATGGAACCGCCGCCGGCGGCGGCCATATCCTTCCACACCGCTTGGGCGCAGAAGAACTGGTGGCGCAGATTGATGGCGAAGCGCTCGTCCCAATAGTCGGGGGTGACGTCGTCGAGCGCGTGGCGGTCGTCGTTGGCGGCGTTGTTGACCAACACACGGATAGGGCCGCGGGCGGTCGTCAGGTCCGCGATGGCCTGTTTGACGGCGGGAATGTCGCGCAGGTCGCCATGGTGGAAGGCGGGCGCCGGCAGTCCGGCCCCCGCCAGGCGGCGGACCAGGCCTTCGCCGGCATCGCGGGCGATGTCGATGAACGAGACGACGGAGCCCTGCCGGCAGAAGGCTTCGACGATGGCCTCGCCAATTCCCGAGCCACCGCCGGTCACAAGGACGTGGCGGCCGTTCAGGCTGGGATAGGTGGCAAAGCCGGTCATCGCCGTTCTCCCTGAGGTCATTCAGTCGATGGCGACAATATAGGGGATGTCGCGGTGGCGTTCGGCATGGTCGATGCCGTAGCCGGCAACAAAACGGTCGGGAATGGCGAAGCCAACGAAATCGGCCTGGAAGGGTAGCTCGCGACGCGACGGCTTATCCAGCAGCGCTGCCGTCCACAGGCCGGCCGGACGATGCGCCTGCAGCCGCTCCCGCGCGAACGCCAGGGTGCGGCCGGTGTCCAGGATGTCGTCGACGATCAGCACCTGTCGCCCGGCCAGGTCCAAGCTGACGTCGGCGGCCATCTTGACCGAGCCCGAACTGACCTTGGCATCGGCGTAGCTCGACAGCCGCATGAAATCCACCGTGCAGGAGACGCCCTGGCGGTGCAGCGCGCGCACCAGATCGGCCATGAAGACGAAGCAGCCCTTGAGCAAGCCGACGACCACCATCTCGCCGCCGGCAACATTGGCGATCTCGCCGGCCATTTCGTCGACGCGCCGGGCGATTGTCGCTTCATCAATAAGGGCGGGATGGGGGCTCAAGATGCTCGCTACCTCCAAGTGACCGGTGCCTTCGGCGAGTTGCGGCCCCGATTCCTTCAAATACTTGATATTTTTGCGATTGGCAGCACTGTGGTGGGCTGAAGCGCGAAATTTGATCGGGAAGCGCCCTTGGAATTCAACGTCGATCCCCAAGCTAGGCTCACCGGGGTTGGGATGGATCTCAAGGAAAGGTATCCCATGCGGGCATGAGGGGGGGCGGTGCACCTGGCGCCGAAGCGGCGCAGGCAGCGACCCATAAGGATTGCCTTTTCGGTCACAACCAAGCCTGCCGGCGTGGATTGACCCCAACCGCCGGGGCCTTGCCTTGCTCCCAGGATCGGTCTCGTCGGATGGGTTGGGCACAGCAATATCCCTCCCGCCGGCCTGAGGTTCAGAGGCCGGGGGCTTTCATTAACAGCGGTTAATGCTATATTGACAAGCGACGGCGAGCGCCGTTTGGGAGTTTTGTGATGGCGGTTAACCCTATCGCATCGGATGCCTATGCCCGGGCGCAAGCACTGCCGGCGGTTCGTCCGCCGGCGCCGGTGCCCGGTGCGCTTCGGTATGATGGGACGCGCGAACCCGGCGACGAACGCGAAAGCGTCATCGTCGAAGCGAGCGCGGGTGGCAATGCCCCGCCGGCCGCATCCTCAGCCGCCTTCAGCCGCGGTAGCCTTCTCGACGTCAAGATTTAGCCTCCCGCTTCCATAAGACGTCTGGTATCCGCGGCGACGGCGACGATTTCTTGTCCCCAGGTGCCGGGCGGCAAAGGTCGGTTCCTTGTTGGGAACCGCCGCTTGCTTCGTGCATCGTCGCGTTCGACGGACAAACCGATCAGGACGAGCGGATCAGAACGGGAACACAATATCCCAGATCTGCGTGCCCCAACGCGGCCGTTGCAGATCGCTCAAGGTGCCGCGCCCGCCGTAAGCGACGCGCATCTCAGCGATCTTCGTGTGTACGACAGAATTGCCGGGCGCGATGTCGGCCGGACGGATGACACCCGTCACCAGCAATTCGCGCAGCTCCGAGTTCACGCGAACTTCCTGGCGCCCCATGATGACCAGATTGCCGTTCGGCAATATTTGAGTGACGACGGCGGCCAGGGTGACTTCGATGGTTTCCTTGCGGTCGATCTGGCCATCGCCTTTCGTCTTATGGGCGTTGGCAAAGCTGATTGCCGAAGCCGGATTGAGTCCCTGGGGCAGCACTTTGGTGAGTTCGGCTTCCAGGCCCAATAGGTTGGGGACGCCCGTATCTTCGGAATCGTCGCGCTGCCGGTCGGTGCTGTTCTCCAGCTTGGCGCTGTCTTCCAGCTTCAGGCTGACGGTCAGGATGTCGCCTACTTCCTTGGCCCGTTGATCCTTGAAGAAGGCGCGGGCGCCCGGCCGCCATAAGGAGTTGGGGTTATCCAAGGCCATCTGGGGCGGCGGCATCGGCATGCTGACCGGGCGATAGTCCTCGCGCGCCGTTGGATTGACGATATGGCTTAAGCCCGGACCGCTATCGACCTCTGTCAGCCTATTCATGGTATTGGCGCAGCCGCCGACGGCCAGCAGGCCGGCGATCAGCGCCAATAGGGATTTATGACCTTGGTTCATGGCGGGTCTCCTAATTCCGGGCCAGCTTGCTTATGGGCGTGACGGTGACCCGACCGGGTCCGCTGACACGCGCCTCGACCACGGTGTTGCTTTGAATATTGGTGACACGCACGGTGTCGCCCTCGCTGCCGTTGTCCAGGGCCTTGCCGCGCGCACTGAGCGACATGCCCGGTTGGTCAATCGACATTGTGACAAGGCCGCCTTTCTCGACCAGAACCGGACGTCGGACGTCGGAGCTGCGAAGGGCGCGGCCCGGTTGCGTGGCACGCTTGGGCGCCTTGCCGATGAGGTTACCGGGCTCGACGATGATGTTGTGATCGATCCGGTCCTGGCGTACCTGGACGAACGCGATGTCGTTTTCGCCGATCACGGTATCTGCCGCGACCCGATTGGCGAGTACCGGAACTTCGACCACCGGATGGACACGGCCTTGGATGGCAATGGTCGTTGCGCGGGGATCGTCGGCCGGTGCCAGCAATACGGCGCTGAACCGACGGGAGCGCGGGTCGTAAACCAGGTCGCGCACGGCGATGGAACTGGCAGACCCCGAGGGGACGAACAGGCGCAGATCGCGCGTGGTCAAGTCCACTTCGATCATGTCGTCGATGTCTTCCTGTTCGATGAGGGCTTGGCGCAGCCGTGCGGCGATCTCGCCTTGATTGACGACACGGCTGTCGCGACGTACGACGGTTCGGTCCAGACGGTTGAGCGGTCGCCAATCGACACGATAGGTCTGTGCCACCCGTTGCAGCCAGTATGCATCGAAAACCACCTGCTTGCCGGGCGGCGGCGCATAGGCGACGACTTCGTCCGCCCGCGCTCCGGCATTGCGGAAAATGTCGCCGACGCGCACGTGCGGGCCTTGCACGTCGACGATTTCGTTGAGCACGGCGGGTACCATCGGCGATTGCTCCGCCGCCAACGGCGCCACATGGGGTAGGGCCAGCGCCAGCAGAAAGACCAGGATGAATAGCAGGCGTATCACGATTGTCCCCCCTTACCTCAGGGCCGTCAGGGTGCCCATCATCTCGTCGGACGTCTGGATCACCTTGGAATTCATTTCATAGGCGCGCTGGGCGGAAATCAGGTTAGAGATTTCCTCCACGGCATTGACGTTGGAGGTTTCCAGGAAGCCTTGCAGGATGCTGCCGAAGCCGACGGCCGACGGGTTGCCAGTGGTCGCGGCGCCGGAAGCCGGCGTTTCCAGGAGCAGGTTATCCCCTCTCGCTTCCAGACCGGAGGCATTTGGGAATACGGCCGTCTGGATTTGACCGACATTGGTCAGGGCGACCTGGCCTTCGATGCGAGCCAGAACCTCGCCGCTGCCGTTGACGGTGACGTCCACGGCGTTGTTGGGGATGGTCAGACCCGGTTGTAGGGTAAATCCGTCGTGGGTGACGATTAGGCCCTGAGCGTTGAGCTGAAAGGTGCCGTCACGAGTATATGCGGTGTCGCCATTGGGCAGGGCGATCTGAAAAAAACCCTGACCCTGGATGGCCAGGTCGAAGGTGTTGTCGGTCGCCGCCAGGTTGCCCTGTTCGTGGATCCGGTAAACCGCCGCCAATTTGACGCCGAGACCCAATTGCACGCCCGACGGCACCACCGTGCCGGTGTCCGACGATGTGGACCCGACGCGCCGCAGGTTCTGGTACAAGAGGTCGTGGAATTCCGAACGCCGGCGCATGTACGCCGTGGTGTTCATGTTGGCGAGGTTGTTGGAAACGACTTCGACGTTGCGCTGTTGGGCGAGCATGCCCGTCGCGGCGATGTCCAGTGATCTCATTAGGGCAATTCCTTCTACGTTCGATCCGGGGCGTTCGCTGCCATCAGGACGGGGACAGCAGTTCGCGCACCATGCGGCGGATGCGTTCGTCTTCGCTGTCGATGAATTTGCTGACGCCGCTGTGTTGGCGGTTGACGTCGATCATCCGGGTCAATTCGACCACGGCCTCGACATTGGAGCCTTCCAACATGCCCTGGACCACGTCGGGGGCGTCCACGGGCTGCGGGTCCTCGGTGCTGGTATAAAGGCCCGAAAAGGTTTCTCGCAGGCCTTGCTGGTTGTCGAACCGCACGACGCGGAGCCGGCCCAGGTCGCCTGCCGCTGTCGAAACCGTGCCATCGCGGGCGATCGCGATCTGCTGGTCTTCGGGATTGATGGTAAAGGGCTGTCCGCCTTCGGACATGACGGCATCGCCACGTTCGTTGACCAGTTGACCTTGGTCGTTCAGCATAAAGCGCCCGTTGCGCGTATAGCGCTCGCCGTCCGGGGTATCGATCACGAAATAGCCGTCGCCGCGCACTGCCACGTCCAACGGATTGCCGGTATCCTTGAGCGGTCCCTCTGAATAGTCCCGCCAGGTGGCGATGTCGCGGGTATAGGCCACCTTGCTTTCCAGGGGCCGATCGGCGCTTCGGTTCTTTACCAGCAGATCGACGAACATCAAGTTCTGGCCCTTGAACCCCGTGGTGTTCATGTTGGCCATGTTGTTGGCAATCACGTCCAATTGGCGGCGCAGACCGGCCTGTCTGGACAGTGCGACGATGATGGAGCTTTCCATGATTCCGCAATCCCGTTGACGATGGTTGTCGGTTCGTCCCGCATTGGGAAAGGCATTCCCTGTGCCAATAGGGAAAATTCATAAACATCAATAAGGTAGACGCTTTCGAGTCGGCAGGAGACCGGCAGCAAGCCACCCGGTGCAGGCACCCTTGCCGGGCATTTGTTGCCTGTCGTCGGGATCGATGGCGAAGCTGTCGGTCCTTCGGCGGGGCCTGGCGCTTGGCGTAGGTCGCTGCCTCAACCACTTATTAACCGAGCCCGCCTAGACTGGTTGCTAGCCGTTGGACAACCAACGGCGGGACTACCACGCAAGGCGCACGTCATGGCCGAAGACGATGCTTCCGACGGTGATGGCGACGGTGAAGAAGGCGCCGGAGCGGGAGAATCCGAGCAAGGCGGCAGCAAAAAGAAGCTGATCCTGCTGGTCGGCGTTGCCCTGTTGTTGGTGCTGGGCGGCATCGCGGGCGCCTATTTCACGGGCCTTATGCAGCCTTTGGTCGCCATGTTCGCCGGCGGCCACAAGGAAGAGCCCAAGGTGGAAGAAGAGCCGGTCATCTCGAAGGAGACCGTCTTTTTCGACGTGCCGGAGCTATTGGTGAATTTGAACACCGGCGAACGCAGGGCCACCTTTTTGAAGATCCGGGTCAGCCTGGAGCTTGGTAACGCCAAGGATGTGCCGAAAATCGAGCAGATGATGCCGCGGATTATCGATAACTTTCAGGTTTATTTGCGCGAACTTCGCGTCGAAGATCTTAAAGGTTCGGCGGGCGTGTACCGCCTGCGCGAAGAATTGTTGATCCGGGTTTCCGCGGCTGTTGCGCCAACCCGCGTCAACGATCTGCTGTTTAAGGAAATGCTCATCCAGTAGGCCGCTTCGCGGCCGTAGGAACGCTTCGATGACTGTGCCTGCCGACGAAGCCAACGAGGAACAGGACTCTCTCGCCAAGGAGTGGGAGGCTGCGCTGGCGACCGAGGAGCCTGGCAGCGATCCCATGGCGGCGGCGATGGGTGGCGATCCGATGGCGGCCGCCATGGGCGGCGATCCGATGGCCGAAGCGATGGCCGGCGGCGCGGATCCGATGGCGGCGGCGATGGGTGGCGAGGTCGCGGCGGGCGGCCAGTCGACGCGCGTGCTCAATCAGGACGAAATCGACAGCCTGCTCGGCTTCGACGAAGACCCGAACGCCGGCAACGAAAAGTCCGGTATTCAGGCGATCCTCAACAGCGCGCTGGTTTCCTACGAACGCCTACCGATGCTCGAGGTGGTGTTCGACCGGCTCGTCCGCCTGATGTCCACCTCGTTGCGCAATTTCACGTCGGACAACGTCGAAGTCTCGCTCGACAATATCGTCAGCATCCGTTTCGGCGACTATCTGAATTCCATCCCGCTGCCGGCCATGCTCAGCGTCTTCAAGGCCGAGGAGTGGGACAATCACGGGCTGATCACGGTCGATTCCTCGCTGATCTATTCGATTGTCGACGTGCTGCTGGGTGGGCGGCGCGGCACGGCGGCGATGCGTATCGAGGGTCGGCCCTATACGACCATCGAGCGCAACCTGGTGGAACGCATGATTCACGTCATGCTGGCCGACCTGGGCGCCGCCTTCGAGCCGTTGAGCCCGGTCACCTTCCGCTTCGACCGGTTGGAAACCAACCCGCGGTTCGCCACGATTTCGCGGCCGTCGAACGCGGCGATCGTCGCCAAGTTGCGCATCGACATGGAGGATCGCGGCGGACGGCTGGAGCTGTTGATTCCCTATGCCACCCTGGAACCGGTGCGCGAACTGCTGCTGCAGATGTTCATGGGTGAAAAGTTCGGCCGTGACTCTATTTGGGAAACCCATCTGGCCGAAGAGCTGTGGCTGACCGATGTCGATATGGAGGCTGTTCTCGACGAACAGACCATGCGGCTCAGCGATATCTTTGCCCTCGAAATCGGTTCGCGCATTCAACTCGACGCCACGGCGGACTCGCTCGTCGATTTGCGCTGCGGCGAAGTCGTCATATGTACGGGCCAGATGGGACGGCGCGGCGAGCGGATCGCCGTTCGCGTCAAGGATCTTGTTGCAAAAGCCAAGCCTGAAGGAAGGAACCGGTCATGACTCTCTCCCTTATCGCCGATGCCGCCGTTGCTGCCTTGCTGGTGGTCGCGATCGTCTACGCCATCCGGCTTAACCGGCAATTGGTGGCGATGCAGAAGGGCAAGTCTCAGCTGGAGGCGGTGGCCAGCAGCTTCATGAACGCGACGGGACGGGCCGGCGACAGCATCGCCCGTCTGAAGACCTCGGCCCAACAGTTGCAGGAGGCGGTGGGCAAGGCGGAAGCCTTGCGTGACGATATAGCCTTTCTTCTCGAACGTGGGACGGCGGTTGCCGACCGTCTGGAAGGCGTTGTCCGCAGCGCCCGCAAGGAGGCCGGCACCGGTGCCTTTGCAGGATCGCCGCCGGAGAAAGCCGACGAGGATCGCGCCGAATTGGTGGCTGACCGGGTATTGCGGGCCGGCGGACGGGTTGTGCCGGGTCCCGGTCGCAGCCGTCCGGCGCCAGCCGAGCGTACCGTTGCGGCTGCACCCGCTAAGCCTGCCGCGCCGCCGGCCCGTTCCGATGCGGAACGGGATCTGATGCGCGCCATTCGTGCCGCACGCTAGTTTCCGCCGGTTGAACCTTTTGCAGATTTATTGACCTCTGGGTGACTGACGATGGCTATCCGGTTGCGATTTCTTCCCGTCACCATATTCGCCGCCGTCCTGGTTCTGACCGTCAAGATCGGCAGCATTTGGGAAGGAGTCGGCACGATCTCGGTGTCGGGTGCCAAGGCTCAGGCACAAGGGCAGCCCGTGCCGGCGCCAGCTGCCCGGCCCGGTGCTGGCGCTGCGCCTGTCACCAGTACGGCGCCTGCTAGGCCGATCGGCGGGGCTGCGGGTGCGGCTTCGCCGGAGGACGTGGCGCGCCGGCTTGTCACGGAAGACCCGACCCTGCTGACCCAGACCGAAATCGATCTTTTGCAGCAGCTGGCCGTCCGCCGCGAGGAGTTGGAGCGCCGGGAGAAAGAGCTGGACGTGCGCGTCGGAATGCTGTCGGCCGCCGAAGCCCGGATCGACAACAAGGTCCAGGATATGAAGAAGCTGCAGTCCACCATCGAAAGCCTGATCCGCAAGCACAGCGAACAGGAAGACGTGAAGCTGCGCAGCATGGTCAAGATCTATGAGAATATGAAGCCGAAGGATGCCGCGCAGATATTCGATAGCTTGGAACTGGATGTGTTGCTGATGGTCGCCGAGCGGATGAGCGAGCGGAAGCTTTCGCCGATCATGGCCGTGATGAACCCCGAACGGGCCCGGGAGATGACCATTGAGCTGACCCGTCAGCGCCAAATGCCGATAACGGGCCCGACCCCCGGCTGAACGAGGGGCCGGCGTGTCCGACTGAGGGGCGATGGACGCCTACGAATATCCCCTGCCGCCGCCGACCGGCGGGCCTCCGGCCTCGGATCGCAGTCTGCCGCTGTTTCTTGCGCTCTATCTGGTTGTGCTGGCGTTCTTCATTCTGCTGGTCTCGATATCGGTGCGCGAGACTGCGCGTTCGCATGCCGTTATGAATGGCCTTGCCGCCACCTTTGCCGCGGAAAGGTCGATCGCTTCGGAGTCGACGGTCCAGGTGGCCAAGGAGGAGGTCGCCCTCGCCGCGCGGCAGTTTCAATCCCAGGTATCTGACGTATTCGCCACTGCCTTACAGGTTGCCCGCGTCGAAATCGTGCAGCCGGGCCGGCTGATGCGGGTACGCATGCCGGCGGACGTGCTGTTTTTCGCCGGAGAGGCCCGGTTGCGCCTGGCGCACGACGACCTGTTGGATCGCGTCGTCGCCAACCTGAGCGCCCGCCCGCCGGGATTGAAGTTCGACCTGGAATTCGTCATCGATACGCCTTATGGCGAAGATCGGTTGCTGTCGGCGGGCGAGGGGTTGGCCCTGGCGCGGGCCAGGGTTTTCATCCGCGACGTGACGGCGCGGGGGGCGCCGCCGGACAGTCTGTCGATGGGATTGCGCCCTTCGAGCGCAAACGAGGCTATCATATGGTTCTTCGTCCGATTCCCGGACGAGGAAACAACGCGCTTCGGGCTCCTGCGCGAGGCGCCGAGCTGACTGAGACCGCGGCACGCGCCATGGATCGAAACACTG
This sequence comes from Rhodospirillales bacterium, assembly GCA_947470575.1. Lineage (GTDB taxonomy): Bacteria > Pseudomonadota > Alphaproteobacteria > Rhodospirillales > CAMCUA01 > CAMCUA01. Next base: position 7,733 of record CANITX010000025.1, on the reverse strand, counting down.
CCGATCTGCCATCGACCGATCTGCCGTTGCCGGCGGATGCGGCGCCCAGCCGGGCCTGGATGATCACATTCACCGACCTCGTGTCGTTGATGTTGACCTTCTTTGTGTTGCTGTTCGCCATGTCGCACGTGAAGATTGGCGATTGGCAAAGCACGATCCAGGCATTGTCGCAGAGTCTCAACCCCTCGCGCCAGCCGGTGACCGGGTTGTCCAGCGCTCCCTACAATATCGCCACCAGCTTCCGCCGCCAGGCCGTCGATCTCGACTATCTCGCCTCCGTCCTCGGGCAGGCGATACGGGCCGATGCGGGATTGGCCGGCGGCAAAGTGGTGCGCCTGGAAGATCAGGTGGTGATCTCCTTACCGGGCGATCTGCTGTTCGCACCGTCCCAGACGCAGTTGTCCGAACGCGCCGGCGTGGCCGTGTTTCGGTTGGGGGGAATGCTGCGCAACATCGATAACGAGATCGGCGTTCAAGGCTTTTCCGCTCCCGATGCGACTATCCGGGACGGCGTTTGGGAACAGTCCCTGGGACGTGCCGTCGCGGTGGCCAATGCGCTTCGTCGCTCGGGCTATACTGGCGACATTCCGGTCTATGGATATGGCGACAGCCGTTTCAAGATGTTGCCGGAGATGCCCGAACCCGCCCGCCGCGCCGTCGCTCAACGTGTCGACATCGTCGTGCTGCCGCACGCAAGGGGGGGATGATGCCAGCAATCCGCCTCAGATCGTGGGCTGTCCGGCTCGTTGGAGTCCTGTCGTTGGCCGTATTGGCGGCGTGGAGTTGCCCGGCGGCCGCCGATGCGGTGGCCGTGCGGGTCGGCGTCCACGAAGGCTATGGGCGCATGGTGTTCGACTGGCCGGCTGCCATCACCTACGAGACGGATGTTCAAGGTCGACAGATGACGGTCCGATTCGACCGTCCGATCGAAGCGGATCTTGCGGCGATCCGTCGGAGCCTATCGCGCTACGTGACCGGCGCGCGGATCGGCGAGGACGGTCGTTCGGTGGTGCTGACATTGAGCGGCGATTTCGATATCCGCCACTTCTATCAGGGCGCCGCGGTGGTGGTCGACCTGCAGGACCGAGCCCCGGAGCGGACGTCGCCGGTAACGGCGACCGCGCCGCGACCCGCTGCGCCGGTCGACGGCCGGCCCGTTAGCGTGCGCGTCGGGGAGCATGAGGGATTCAGCCGCATCGTCGTCGATTGGCCGGACCGTGTCGGCTATCGCATCGAACGCAATGGCGGGCTGGCGACGATTCGCTTCGACCGTCCGGCGCGGTTTGAAGTGTCGGATCTTGCCGCCCAACCGCCGCGTTACGTGCGCCTTGCCGCGGCCGACAACCAAGCATCGTCGTTGACCTTGGAGATTCCGGAAACGTCGCGCCTGCGCGACTCGCTCAGCAACACCAAGGTGGTGCTCGATATCTACGCACCCGATGCAACCGCCGCCCCGCCGCCGCCCAACCAGACCCCGCCCAGCCAACCGATCCCCAGCCAAGCGTCGACCACCCCGCCGCGCGCTGCGCCGCCTGTCGCCGCCCCGTCTGCCCCGGAATCCGCGCCAAACGTGCCGCCTGTCGCCATTGTGCCGGATGGGAAGGGCGTCGGGGCGCCGGTGTCCGCACCTGCCGAAGCGGGGCCCCCTGTTCCTGAATCGGCGCCGAGCGGGTTTGCTCCGGGTCTGTCGCCACCGGCCAATTCACCGCCGTCCCCGCCGCCCGACAACCGGCCTTTGGCGCTGACGCCGCCCGCGGCGTCCGCTTCGCCGACGCTGCCGGTGAGCAGTGGGGCGGTGCCGGCGGGAGCCAGCGGGGTGGTGCAGGCGAGCCTGCAGTTCGGTTGGAGCGAACCGGTTGCGGCGGCTGTCTTCCGTCGGGGCGATGCCCTTTGGGTGGTGTTCGACAAGGCGGCGCCCGTCGACGAGGCCGCCTTGCGCAAGGCCGGCGGCAACCTATTGCGGGGCATCGAGCAGTTGCCGGTTGCCGGTGCGACGGTGTTGCGCCTGGATACCGTATCGGGGGTCTACCCCGGCCTGCGGCGCGACGGCATGGCCTGGATCGTCGAATTCCGGCAACAGGCGACGCAGATGAATACCGCCATCGAGGTCCGGGCGCAGACCGATGCGGTGGGCGGACCGCGGGTTTTCCTGCCGGTTACGGAGCCGGCGCGGGCCATCGCGATTACCGATCCGGAGGCCGGCGACAATCTGGTGGTGGTACCTCTCAGTCCGTTGAGCTTTGGCATGCCGCAAGCCCGGCGTTTTCCGCAGTTCGAGCTGGTGGAAACCGTGCAAGGCATCGTCGTCAAGCCGCTGATCGACGAACTGCGCGTACGTTCGCTGCCGCAAGGTGTCGAGTTGACGGTGAATGGCGGCTTGGCGGTATCGACCGTCGCGCCGCGCGCCCAAGCCGATCTCCGGCTGGGGGCCCTGCGGCCTCTGACCCGGCTCTTCGATCTGGAGCCCTGGCGGAATTTGACCCTCGACGACGTTCGCACCACGCGCCAAAGCCTGCAAATGGCGCTTGCGAAAGAGGCGGATGAGGACCTCGAGCGGCACCGATTGGACATCGCGCGCTTCCATTTGGCTATGGGCTTTCAGGTGGAAGCGCTGGCCGTGGTGCAGACCATCGAAGCGGAACGGCCCGAAGCGTCCAACGACCCGGAGATCCGTGCTATCCGAGGCGTTGCCCAGCTGCTGATGGGGCGGCGCGAGGAAGCTGCCGAAAACCTGAAGCACGAAAGCATCGATAACAACGACGAGGGGGACTTCTGGCGCGCAGCACTGATGGCGGAGGAGGGCGATATGGCGGGTGCCGCGCCGATCCTCAAGAGGACGACCGGTCTGCTGCGGTCCTATCCGCGTGGGATCAAGTTTCAGGCGGGTCTGCGCGCGACGCAGGCGGCGATCGCCGCAGGTGATGTCAGGCAGGCGGCGCAGGTGCTGGAAACGTTGCGGGCCGATACGCCTAGAGAATCGGAAAAGGCGCTCATCGATTACGAGATCGGCCGTGTCAAGGAGTTGGCCGGTGATTTCGGCGGCGCAGTCGCCAGTTGGGAATCCGCGATGGCCAGCCGCAATCGGCTGGCCCGGGCGAAGGCTGCCGTCGCGCGGGCCGAACTGCAGATGAAAACCAAGGAAATCAGCCGAAAGGCCGGTATCGCGGAATTGGAAAAGCTGCGGTTTGCCTGGCGCGGCGACGACTTCGAGTTCGATCTGCTGCGCCGCCTGGGTGATCTCTATCTTGCCGAAGGCGACGTCCGCGAGGCGTTGCGGACCCTGCGGCAGGCTGCCACCTATTTCCGCGGCCGTCCGGCGGCTACCGAAGTGGCGGGCCGGATGGCCGAGATCTTCTCGGATGTCTTTTTGGGCGAGCGCATCGATGAATTGGCGCCATTGACCGCCATCTCGCTCTACGAGGAATTCAAGGAACTGACGCCTCCCGGGGAGAAAGGCGACACCATTATCCGCCGGTTGGCGGATCGGCTGGTCGTCGTCGATCTGCTGGATCAGGCAGCGGCCCTGCTCGACTCGCAGGTGCAATTCCGCCTGCAGGGCATCGAGAAGGCGCGCGTCGGGGCGCAAGTCGCCTTGGTCCGGTTGATGGCGCGCGAACCCGAACAGGCTGTTGGTGCCCTGAAAGCGTCTGAAACGCCGGGTCTGCCGGAAGATCTGGCTCGCCAACGCCGCCATTTGATGGCCCGCTCGCTGGCCGGCACCGCGCGCGGCGACGAGGCCTTGGCCCTACTAAAAGGCGATGCTCCGCCGGACGCCGAGCAATTGCGGCTGGAAATCCTCTGGAATGGCCAGCGCTGGGCGGAAGCGGCTGGCGTTCTGCGGCGTATTGCCGATAGCGACGGTATCAAGCGCGGGGTGACGCCCAATCCGCAGCAAGCGCAGACTTTGCTGAATATGGCCGTTGCCTTGACGTTGTCGGGAAATCAGCGGGCGGTCAACCGGCTGCGCGACGACTTTCTCGAAGGCATGGATGCAACGCCCTACAAGGAAGCTTTCCGCCTAATTGCCAGCGACGAGACCCAGGGATTGGCCGATTACCGCACGATTGCGGGCAAGGTAAAGCTCGCCGAAAACTTCCAGGGGTTCATGGCGGCGTACAAGGAACGCCTCAAGGCGCAGAACCTCAGCGGGATCAACTGACTGGCGGCGACTTTGCGGTGGCCGGACGCTGTCCCCAATTTTTCTTGCATTCCCGACCGATTGTCCTCTATTACGCCCTTTCGCATTTTACTTAACCTACTGACAGAGGGTTGGTACAGGAATGGTCAAACGCGCCCTTGCAACCATTGCATTGGATTTCCCGGCTCCCCAGGCTGCGGCTGTGTCCGAGAGTAAGGTCCAGGGCTTCCATCTTTACCCCGTCATCGACAACAACAAGGACTACTTTGTCGAACGCGACGGTATCCGATTTGCCGGCACGCATCTACTGATCGAGATGTGGAAGGCGACCAACCTGGACAATCCGAAAGAGATCGAGGATGCGCTGTGTCGCGCCGCGCGCGCAGCGTCGGCGACCGTCCTGCATGCCCACATGCACCGCTTCTCTCCGAATGGTGGGGTGTCGGGTGTGGTCGTACTGGCCGAGTCCCACATCAGCATCCATACCTGGCCGGAACGGGAATACGCCGCCATCGATATTTTCATGTGCGGCGATTGCAATCCTTACTTGGCTGCAGCGGAACTGCGCGAATTCTTCAAGCCGGGCAACGTCCAACTCAGCGAGCAGCGCCGCGGCGTCATGCCGTGACATGGGTTGACGAGCAACTCTATGTCGGTCCGAGGGATTTGGGTTACACGCAACGCTTTCGGGCCGACAGATTCATTTGTCGACATAAAAGCGACTTCCAAGACCTGATGGTTTTCGAGACGCGCGGCTTCGGCCGCGTGCTGATGCTCGACGGCGTTGTGCAGGCGACCGAGCTCGACGAATTCATCTATCACGAAATGATGACCCATGTGCCGCTCTTCGCCCATGGCGCGGCCGAACGGGTGCTGATCATCGGCGGTGGCGATGGTGGTATCCTGCGCGAGGTGCTGCGCCATCCGTTGGTGCAGGCGACGATGGTCGAACTCGATCCGGATGTGGTCGCCGTCTGCCGCGAACACATGCCGTCGTTAAGCCGGGGCGCTTTCGACGACCCGCGCGCCCGGCTGCTGTTCACCGATGGTGTGCGCTTCATGGCTGAATCGACGGAATCCTTCGACGTCATCATCGTCGATTCCACCGATCCGATCGGTCCCGGCGAGGTGCTGTTCACAGAATCGTTCTACGCCGATTGCCGCCGCCGCCTTACGCCCGGCGGGATTTTGGTGACGCAGAACGGGGTTCCGTTGCTGCAGCCGCAGGAAATGACCGCTACCGCAGGCCGCCTCGGCAGGCTGTTCGTCGATGCCGGATTTTATGTCGCGGCGATTCCGACATATGTCGGCGGGTTCATGGCCATGGGCTGGGCCAGCGATAACCCGGCGCTTCGCCAGCAGAGCGAAAGGGTGCTTGCGCAGCGGTTCAGCACCGCCGGTATCGAGACCCGCTATTACACGCCGGCCCTGCACATCGCCAGCTTTGTGCTGCCGGCCTATGTCGAATGCCTGCTGAACTGAACGCCAAGCGTTCAGGATCTGGCTAATTCCGCGGTGCAGGAAAGGATCGGCGTGCCCTCGATGGCCCTCGACGGCACGCCGTCGACGCCGAGCATCGGCTTGCCGACCAGCGTGATGCGGTAGAGCTGGCGGTCGAAGTCCGACTCGAAGATGTCGACAGGGGCAAGATGTGCCGTCGAACGGTTGTCCCAGAAGGCAATGTCGCCGGCTTCCCACTTGAAGCGCACGGTGTATTCCGGGCGAACCGCATGCTCCCATAAGAGCTCAAGCAGCTTCTGGCTTTCGCGCGGGCTGAGGCCGACGACGGATTTCAAAAAATTCGGGCTGACGAACAGCACCCGTTCGCCGCTATCAGGATGCACGGTGACCAGCGGATGCTCGGTAACCATCAGGCGGCGTTTGACGACGGCGTCGTATTCGCTCGGCCCGCCGCCCGCCGCGGCAAAGCGGTGAACGCCGCGCAGGGTCTCGACAAAACGGCGCATCGGCTCGGACAGGCCCAGATAGGCGGCGGCGAGGTCGGTCCACCAGGTATCGCCCCCATAAGGCGGGATAGTGACGCCGCGCAGGATGGACGCCATCGGCGGATTGACGGCGGCGGTGATGTCCGTATGCCAACCCTTCCAGGGGGTCGCCGGCGCCGTATCCTGATGGGCGATGGCGGTGCGCCGCTTGGCTACCGGATAGACCTCGGGAAACGCATCCTCGTGGCCGAATACCGGATGGCCGATGGTCGGTTCGCCGAACTGGCGGGCGAAGGCGACGTGTTGGGCATGATCGAGATGTTGGTTGCGAAAAAACACCACCTTCCAGGCAACGAAGGCGGCGCGGATTTCCTGCACGACGGCAGGCGGCAACGGGCTCTTGAGGTCAACCCCACGAATTTCCGCGCCGATGCGTAGCGTTAGCGGCCGCACGTCGATGGTGCGATAGGCGGCGGCGTCGGCTGTCGACGGCATCGTGGCAACCATGCTTCCCCTCCCGCCGGATCAGCCGAAACTGCGCACCAGGCTGCCGACGATCAAGTACCAGCCATCGACCAGCACGAAGAAGATGATCTTAAAGGGCATGGCGATGACGACGGGTGGCAGCATCATCATACCCATCGACATCAGCACCGAGGCCACCACCATGTCAATGATGAGAAAGGGTATGAAAATCAGGAACCCCATCTCGAAAGCGCGGCGCAGTTCGCTGATCATGAAGGCAGGGATCAGCACGCGCATCGGCGAATTGGTCACGAATTGCTGGTCGGTGATGCCGGCGATGTCGACGAAGAGCTCAAGGTCCTGCTGGCGGACTTCCTTCAGCATGAAATCGCGCATCGGCACCATCGACCGGTCGAGCGCTTGAAATTCATCGATCTGGCCGTCGATCAACGGCTTGATGCCCTGTTCGTAGCTGGCTTGAAACGTCGGCATCATGATGAACAGGGTGAGGAAGAGCGACAGCCCGACCAGTACCTGGGTCGGCGGTGTCTGCGGTACGCCCATGGCCTGGCGCAGGAACGACAGCACGATGATAATCCGGGTAAACGAGGTCATCATGATCAAAATCGACGGTGCCAGACTGAGGACCGTGATCAGGGCCAGCAATTGGATGGCGCGGCTGGTCGCTTCGCCGCCTTCCGTGCCGAGGTCGAGGCTGAAGGTCTGCGCGCCAGCCGTTGCCGACAGGATCACGGCCGGCAATGCGGCCACCAGCGGTATGGCCAAGTGGCGCCACCCGAGGCGCCAGCGCGGCGGTGTCGCGTTGCCGGCTTCGACGGCGTCGGCGCTCACGACAAGGATTTCCCGGCCGGGGCATTGCCGCCGGGGTGGCGTACCGTCGCCAATGCCGCGGCGAAGTCGCCATCGGCAGCGGCGATATTGCTTTCGATCAGCAGGTCGGAGCCGGTGCCGGTGCCAAGCAGGATCAGATGCTCCACCCCATCGCGGCGCACCAGCAGCAGCCGCCGCCGGGAATCGATGGGCATTACCTCGGCAATCGACAGGCGGCGGGTCGAATTTCCCTTGCCAGGGGTACGATGGCCAATGCCGAAGCGCCGCGCCAGCGCGCTGACCAGGGCGATGAGCGCCAGGACGAAGATAAGGGCCAGTAACCCTTTGACGAT
>CANITX010000024.1 GCA_947470575.1 Rhodospirillales bacterium | reverse complement strand
CCTCGGTTACCGGCCACCGGCCCCGGAAACCGCGACGCCGCCATTGCCGCCTTCCGGTTCCGCTTCGCTCCACCTACAGCCGGCAATGGCCAGGGAGGAAGCAATGCACTAACATTCAACCCGGACCACCTAATGGGGGCCGATCAGTCATCTCACACTTTCCATATTACCGGGGGTTTCAAAATAATAAGCCAAAAAAACTAGGCAGCGGCCTCGCGCGTCGTTGAAACGCATGTGGCGTCCGCGCAGCATTCGTCGGTGAGATAGCCGATAAGGGCATTCATGCTGGGATAATGAGCGCGGCAGATCAACGTGGTCGCGTGCCGGTCCTGAGTCACCAGTCCAGTCTCCACCAGACGCCGCAGGTGATGCGACAGTGTCGAGGCGGCTATGCCGATCCTCTCCTGCAGATGTCCGACCGGCAGTCCATTCTCCCCGGCCCGCACGAGCGTGCGGTACACCTGCAGCCGTGTGGTATTGCCAAGCGCTTCGAGCTGGGTTGCTGCTTCTTCGATATTCATCGAAATAGCCTATATCGCCGCCCATGGCTTTTCAATGTATTTCGATGGATGCCGAAATATGGGATCGTTCTGCTCGGCACCTCGGGTCGGTCGCGCTTCGGGCTATTCCTGGACCTTCGCAGAGGATGGCGCACCTAACATGAGCGTAACGGCAACGTTGCTGTCTCGATCTTGGCAGGTTTGGCCGGATGTCTCCGACAGCCGTGGCCGGTACCAGGCAGGCTAGGGGGATATGCCACCTTCGCCCAGCATCTCCTCGGCCACCGCGCGTAGGTCTTTGGCAAAGCGCAATGCCACGGCCGACATGTGCATCGCCGACGGATAGGCAATGACGAAACGATGGGTAAAGGTCGGCGTCAGCGGCCGTAACACCAAAGAACGTTCGCGGTATTGGGCCGCCAGAAGTTCAGGTAGAAGCGCGATGCCGATGCCGCAAGCGACGAAACCGCAGGCTGCTCCCACGGCGTGCGTCTCCAGCCGGATGTTGGGCGCCAGGTTGTTGCGCCGGAACAGCGCGTCGATTTCGTGGCGCCACGGCATGTGCCGGCCGATCATGACCAGCGGCTCGCCCTTGAGATCGGTGAGTTTGAGGCGTGGCTGGGCGGCCAGCGGATGATTCTTTGGCAACACGCACACCGTCGGACAATCGAACAGCGGCTGATGGGAGACGCCGGGATGCTGGATGGGCGGTTTGGCGATGCCGATATCGACCTCTCTCGCTGCCACCTTGGCGACGATCGCCTCATAGCTCGCCAACTGCACGGCATAGCGGACGTTGGGATGCTCTTCCGAGAAACGGGCGATCATGCGCGGCAACAGGTGCTCGCACATGCTGTGCGGAACGGCCATGCGCAGCGTGCCGGTCGAACGGGTGCGGAAGCTATGCGCCAGGTTGACCACCCGTTCGATGCCCTCGAAAGCGAAGGCGACCTCGTCGTAAAGCGCCAGCGCCTGCTCGGTGGGATACAGGCGGCCGCGTTCGCGGGCGAACAGGACGACGCCAAATTCTTCCTCCAACTGGGCCAGATGCTGGCTGACGGCGGGCTGCGACATGTCCAGCCGCTGGGCCGCAGCCGTGGCGGTGCCGGCATCGATGACGGCGCGGAAAACCTCGAGTTGACGGTAAAGCATGAGCATCATCCTTGCGCTGCGGCCGCGTAGCCTTATAAGCTCAGCTTATCAAATAATTCGCCGCTGCAATAAGCTTGCGCCCGTTCTCGTCTCGCCGAAGAATTCGCCTCCCAATGGACGATGCGCGGCCAGCCTGTCGTCGCATCTTCCGGTTTTGGCACTCGGGAGACAGGCCGGATGCTCGTTTTCATCATCCGACGGCTCATGCAGAGCGCGCTGGTGCTGTTCGCCGTCTCCGTTGTCGTCTTCGTCGGCATCTACGCCATCGGCAACCCGGCCGATATTCTGCTGCCCGACGACGCCACGGAGCAGGAACGCGACCACGCCATCGCCAACCTCGGCCTCGACAAGCCGCTGCCGGTGCAATACGGCATCTTCCTCGGCAACGCCGTGCAGGGCGACCTCGGCTCCTCCTTCGTCTTCAACATCCCATCCATCGATCTGATCCTGTCGCGCATGCCGGCGACGCTGGAACTCGCCTTTTGCGCGCTCGTCGTTGCTCTGGTGTTGGGCATCCCGCTCGGCCTGTTGGCGGGCTTGCGGCCCGGCAGCTTGCTCGACCGCACCATCGTCACCGGTTCGATCCTCGGCTTCAGCCTGCCCAACTTCTGGCAGGGGTTGATGCTGATCATGATTTTTTCCGTCACGCTCGGCTGGGTGCCTTCCAGCGGGCGCGGCGAGACCGGCTCGATCTTCGGGCTGGAAACCAGCCTCGCTACCTGGGACGGTATCCACCACCTGTTGCTGCCGGCGATCAACCTGTCGCTGTTTAAGCTGTCGTTGCTGATCCGCCTCACCCGCGCCGGAGTGCGCGAGACCATGCCACTCGACTTCATCACCTTCGCCCGCGCCAAGGGTCTGAGCGAGACGCGTATCGTCGGCGTGCATGTGCTGAAGACCATTTTGGTGCCGATTATCACCGTGCTCGGCATGGAGCTGGGCTCGGTCATTGCCTTCGCCACGGTGACCGAGACGATCTTCGCCTGGCCGGGTATGGGTAAGTTGATCATCGACAGCATCAACCATCTCGACCGGCCGGTGGTGGTCGCTTACCTGATGGTGGTGACTCTGATGTTCATCCTCATCAATCTGGTGGTTGACGTCCTTTATTCCATTCTGGACCCGCGTGTCCGCCTGCAAGGCATCGCCTGATGACCGAAGGCGCCAAACCCATTACGACAAAAAGCCCACCACTGGCGCCGGCTCAGGCCAAGGCGGAAAACTGGTTCCGTGTGGTCTGGACCGACTTTACTGCCAGCCGGGCGGCGGTCGCCGCGCTCGGCGTCTGCATCGTCATGCTGATCGCCGCCATCCTGGCGCCGCTGATCGCGCCTCAGAACCCCTACGACCTGATGGAAATCTCCATGTTCGACGCCCGCCTGGCGCCGGGTGCCGTCAACCCCGAGGGGTTCCATTTCCTGCTCGGCACCGATGGCCAGGGCCGCGACATGCTGTCGGCGATGCTCTACGGCCTGCGCACCAGCCTGTTCGTCGGCGTGCTGTCGGGCATCATCGCCATCGCCGTCGGCGTCGCCTTTGGGCTGACCGCCGCCTACTGGGGCGGCATGGTCGACACCGTCATGATGCGGGTGGTCGATTTCATGTTGGGCTTTCCGACCATCCTGGTCGCCCTCATGCTGCTTGCCATCCTCGGCCAGGGCGTCGACAAGGTTATCTTCGCCCTGGTCATGGTGCAGTGGGCCTATTTCGCCCGCGCCGTGCGCGGTACCGCGCTGGTTGAACGCGGCAAGGAATATGTCGAGGCAGCGATCTCGCTCGATCTCAGCCACGCCCGCATCGTCTTCAGCCACCTGCTACCCAACTGCCTGCCGCCGGTCATCGTCATCGGCACCATGCAGGTGGCGAGCGCCATTTCGACCGAAGCAACGCTGAGCTTCCTGGGTCTTGGCCTGCCGATCACCGAACCCTCCCTTGGTCTCCTGATCGCCAATGGCTTCAACTATCTGCTGTCCGGCCTCTACTGGATCAGCGTCTTCCCCGGTCTGCTGCTGTTGGTCGTCATCTTCAGCATCAACATCGTCGGCGACCGCCTGCGCGACGTGTTGAACCCCCGGCTGCAGCGATAGGGGGAGAGCCATGGCCGAACCCCTGCTCTCGATCCGCGACCTGCATACCCACTTCGACACCAAGGCCGGCATCGTCAAGGCGGTCAACGGTGTCAGCTTCGACGTCGCTCCCGGCGAAATCCTGGGTCTCGTCGGCGAGTCCGGCTCGGGTAAGTCGATCACCGGCTTTTCCATCCTGGGCCTGATCCAGCAGCCGGGCCGCATTGTCGGCGGCAGCATCCGTTTCGCCGGCGAGGAACTGGTCGGCGCTGAAACTACCCGCCTGCGCCAGTTGCGTGGCCGCGACATCGCCATGATCTTTCAGGACCCGATGATGACGCTGAACCCGGTCCTGCGCATTGACACGCAGATCGTCGAGGCGATCCTGGCCCACGAAAATGTCGGCCGCGCCGTCGCCCTCGGCCGTGCCCGCGACGCCTTAGCCAAGGTCGGCATTCCCTCGCCCGAGGAGCGGCTGAAGGCTTATCCGCATCAGTTCTCCGGCGGCATGCGCCAGCGCGTTGCCATCGCCATCGCGTTGCTGCACCGGCCTCGCTTGATTATCTGCGATGAGCCGACGACCGCGCTCGACGTCACCATCCAGGCGCAGATCATCCACGAGATGCGTCTGCTTTGCCAGGAACAGGGCACCGCCCTGATCTGGATCACCCACGACCTCGCCGTGGTCGATAGTCTGGCCGACCGGTTGTGCGTTATGTACGCCGGACGCATCGTCGAACAGGGACCGGCCGGCGCGGTCATCGCCGAACCGGCTCACCCCTATACCCGCGGCCTGATCGATTCGATTCCCAGCCGCAACAGCCGCGGGGCGCGCCTGAAGCAGATTCCCGGTATGGCGCCTTCTCCGCTCGCCCTGCCCGCCGGCTGTCCGTTCCGGCCACGCTGTTCATATGCCGACGATGCCTGCCTCAATGAGCCGTCGTCGATCGGCGTCGGCGCGGGACGCGACGCGCGCTGCGTTCATCCCCTCGTTGCTCGGGTGCCGGCATGACCGCCGCTATGCACGCCCGATCGACCGCCGACGTCACACCCATCGTCGAAGTGCGCGCCATCTCCAAGCGCTTCACGCGCAAGCCCGATCTGGCCGAGCGCATCGCCGGAGCGCTTGGCGCCCGCGTCGACCTACGCACCGTGCATGCGGTAGATGACGTCGACCTCGCCATCCTGCCCGGCGAGGTGGTCGGCCTGGTCGGTGAATCCGGCTGCGGCAAGTCGACGCTGGGCCGCATGATCGCCGGTATCCTGCCGAAATCCGGTGGCGAATTTTTCCATGAAGGCGTCGAGTCGGCCGCCTGGACACCGCTTCAGCGGCATGCTGCCGTGCTCGCCGTGCAAATGATCTTTCAGGATCCGATGTCGTCGTTGAACCCGCGTAAGAAAGTGCGCGACATCATCGGCGAGGCCGCGGTCGTCCACGGCATGACGAGTCGGGCCGCACAGGGCGATTACGTTGCCGATCTGATGCGCAAGGTGGGCCTCGATCCGGCCTACATGCGCCGCTACCCGCACCAGTTTTCCGGCGGCCAGCGCCAGCGCATCGGCATCGCGCGGGCGTTGGCCGTCAAGCCGCGGTTCCTGGTCTGCGACGAGGCGGTAGCCGCTCTCGACGTTTCCATCCAGGCACAGGTGCTGAACCTGTTCATGGACCTGCGCCAGGAATTCAACCTGACCTATTTGTTCATCAGTCACGATCTCGGCGTCGTCGAACATCTGTCCGACCGGGTTGCCATCATGTACCTCGGCCGCATCGTCGAAATGGCGCCGACCGAGGCGCTCTACGCTGCGCCTAACCACCCCTATACCAAGGCGTTGCTCGAAGAAGTACCGCGCATCGGTGCCGGCAAGCGCACCTTCGCGCCGGTACGTGGCGAAATACCCTCGCCGGTAGCGCCACCGCCGGGCTGCCATTTTCATCCTCGTTGCCCCTTCGCCATGGACCGCTGCAAGACCGTACGGCCGGTGCTGCGGGCCATCGGTTCCGGCCGCTGGTCGGCCTGTCACCTCAACGATGCTACCTGAGCTTATCTGATCGGAAGGAGATCCCCTCATGTTCTCACGTCACCGTGTGCGGCCTCTCGCACTTGCCGCGGGCTTTGGCGTCCTTGTTTCGGTTGTGACGCCCGCGCTTGCCGCCGACCTGACCATGGGCTTTTCCAGCGAGCAGCAGTCCATCGATCCGCTGTTTTCCCGCACCGGCCCCAACCAGACGGCCGCTGCCCATATCTTCGACCGGCTGATGGAGCGCGATGAAAAGGGCATCTTCCAGCCCAGCCTCGCCGAGTCGTGGAAGAACGTCGACCCTACAACCTGGGAAGTGAAGTTGCGCCAGAACGTCAAGTTCCACGACGGCTCGCCCTTCACCGCCGAGGATGTGGTGTTTTCCATCGAACGGGCGCCCAAGGTGCCGAACAGCCCGGCGTCGTTCGAATCCTACGTCCGTAGCATCAAAGCGATGCAGGTCGTCGATCCGTACACCCTCCGCTTCACCTCCACCACGCCCGACCCGACCTTCATGCAGAACGTCGGCGGCGTTTTTATTATTTCGAAGAAGGTCGCCGAGAATGCCACTTCGGCCGACTTCAACAGCGGCAAGGTCGCCATCGGTACCGGTCCTTACAAGTTCGTCAGCTGGACTCCCGGCGACCGTATGCAGCTGTTACGCAACGACGCTTACTGGGGTCCCAAGCCCGAGTGGGAGAAGGTCACCATCCGCTACATCTCTAACGACCCGGCCCGCGTCGCCGCCCTGCTGTCGGGCGCCGTCGACGTCATCAACGAAGTACCACCGACGGACATCCCGACCCTGAAGAAGGACAAGCGCGTCAACGTAATCAACGCCGCTTCCATCCGTTTGATCTACATTGTGCTGAACCAGCGCGATGACGCGCCAGGCATCGCCGGTCTCGACGGCAAGCCTTTGCCCAAGAACCCCTACCAGGATGCCCGCGTGCGCCAGGCGATCTCGCTGATGATTGACCGCGCCGGCATCGTCGACAAAGTCCTGTTTGGCCAGGGGGTGCCGACCAACAACCAGGTGCCCGAAGGTATCCTCGGCTACAACCCCGACCTCAAGCCTAAGTACGATGTCGCGGCGGCGAAGAAGCTGCTGGCCGACGCCGGCTATCCCAAAGGCTTCTCGATGACCATTTCGGGCTCCAACGACCGCTTCCTGCTCGATGGCGATCTGGTCCAGGGCATCGGTCAGCTGCTGGCACGCGGCGGGCTGAAGGTCGCCAAGGTCGAAGCCCTGCCCTACAGCGTCTTCTCCAAGGCAGCCGGCGAAAACGGTTACGGCGCGTGGATTTTCTCCAACGGCAATTCGGCCGGCGAGGCCGGGCGCGGCCTGGAAAGCATGCTCCACACCTATGACAAAGACCGCAAGCTGGGCTCGCTCAATCGCCACAGCTATTCCAACCAGGTCTTCGACAAAGCCATCGATGCGGCGCTCGACGAATTCGACGACGCCAAGCGCTGGAAGCTGCAGGCCGATGCCGCCGCCATCGCCATCAACGACGGCGGCATGATCCCGCTCTACCACCAGGCCGTGACCTGGGCCACTCGCAAGGGCTTCAGCTATGCCGGCCGTCGCGACGAAGCGACGCTTGCCATGAGCACGAAGACGGCGAAGTAAGACCTGCGTCGGAGACTAGCGAATGACGGACGCCGTAGTCGACGAAGCGCTCGATGTGATGATGCAGCGCAACGTCATGGTTACCATGCGTGACGGCGTCCGCCTCGCCACCGACGTCCATCGGCCGGCCCGGGAAGGCCAGCCTCTCCCCGGCCCCTTTCCCGTGCTGGTCGAACGCACGCCTTACGACAAGGCCGGCACCCGTGCCTCCGACTGTACCGCCGCCGAGCCCGTGCCGATCAGTCGCGTCAAGGTCGCCGAATATTTTGTCCGCCGCGGTTATGCGGTGGTGCTGCAGGACTGCCGCGGGCGCTTCGCCTCCGAAGGCGTCTTCACCAAATACCTGGGCGAGGCCAACGACGGTTTCGATACCCTCGCCTGGATTAGGGCGCAGTCCTGGTGTTCGGGCCAGATTGGCACAACGGGGCTTTCCTATTGCGCCCACACACAGACCGCTTTGGCGGCGCTCCGCCCGCCCGGCCTGACCGCCATGTTCCTCGACTGCGGCGGCTTCGCCAATGCCTATCGCGGTGGCATCCGCCACGGCGGCGCATTTGAGCTCAAGCAGGCGACCTGGGCTTATCGCAATGCCGGAGTCGCCCTGGCCAACAGCGGTAACCAACTGGCCCTTGCCGCGCATCGGGCCGAGGATATCGGCGAATGGTTCCGCGCCATGCCGTGGAAGCGCGGCCATTCGCCGCTGCGCTGGGCGCCGGAATATGAAAGCTATCTGTTCGACCAGTGGGAGCGCGGTACCTTCGACGACTACTGGCGCACGCCCGAACTGTACGCCGCTGGCCATTACGATACCTTTGCCGGGATCCCGACGATGTTGATGTGCGGCTGGTGGGACCCCTATACGCAGACGACTTCGGACAACTACATCGGCATCGCCGCCCAGCCCGGCGGCAATGTTCGTCTGGTGTTCGGTCCGTGGCTGCACGGCCAGCGCAGCCGGACAGCGGCCGGCGACGTCTCGTTCGGCCCCGAGGCCGCCTTCGACGGGCGTATCGCCGAGAACTATTTCGCATGTCAGGCCGACTGGTTCGACCGCTGGCTGCAACCTGCGTCCCGGCCCCAACCGGAATCTTTCCGGGTGCGCTATTTCCGCATGGGCGGCGGGTCCGGTGGGCGCACCGCCGAAGGGTTGCTCGATCACGGGGGCGGCTGGCGACAGGCCGCGGACTGGCCGATCCCCGGCACCGACTTTCGCCCTTTCTACTTGCACGCCGACGGCAGCCTGGACGAACGCCTGCCGGCCGAGGACGAGGCCGAGATGTCCTTCGATTTCGATCCGGCCAATCCGGTACCGACCATCGGCGGCAACATCACTTCGGGCCAGCCGGTGATGCAGGGCGGCGCCTTCGACCAGCGCACGACGGCGAAGCTTTTCGGCGCCACGGCCCCCTACCAGCTACTGGCGGCGCGGCCCGACGTGTTGGTCTTCGCAACGCCGCCGCTCGCCGCCGACGTCGAGGTGACTGGGCCAATCGTCGTCCGCTTATGGATATCCTCGGACGCGCCGGATACGGACTTCACCGCCAAGTTGATCGACTGGCAGCCGCCCAATGCGGATTTCCCGCAGGGCTACGCCATGAACCTGACCGACAGCATCCTTCGTTGCCGCTATCGCAAGTCTTGGGAAGCTCCTGAACCGTTGACTCCTGGCGAGGTCGCCGAGATCGTCATCGAGCCGCCGCCGACCTCCAATCTGTTTCGCCGGGGCCATCGCATCCGGCTCGATATCTCGTCGAGCAATTTTCCGCACTTCGACGTCAACCCGAACACCGGGGAGCCGGAGGGTCGTGCGCTCCAGCGGCGCATCGCCGTCAATACCGTTCACATGAACCGTCTGCATCCATCCCATATCGTGCTGCCGATCTTATCCGCCGAACGGCCCTGATGGAGCGGCTATGACAACCATTGCGCTCGCTGGCCAGGCATTGATGAAGGAGCCGGTAGTCCCCGATGGCCGTGCCGGCGAGGCGTTGGTCGATCTGCTGTCGGCGGCCGATCTCGCCCTCGCCAACTTCGAGGGCACCCTGGCCGAAGCCGACGCGGTGCCGACCAAGTCCGGCGTCGTGCATGCCGCCGACCCGCGCACTCCTGCCAGCCTTCAAGCGCTGGGCATCGGCGCCGTGACGCTTGCCAACAACCACATGTACGACTTCGGTGCTGCGGGCGTGCTGGCCAGCCGGCGAGCCATGACCCAAGCCGGGCTGCTTGCCGCTGGAGCCGGGGCCGATGCCGCCGAGGCGGCCGTCCCCGCCGTGGGCAGGTTCGGCGGGCTGAACGTGGCTCTGATCGGCGCTGATTGCGGGCCGCAAGCCGATGTCGTCTACGCCGGAGCCAGTCACGCCGGCATCAATCCGCTGCGTGTACGCCGCCTGTTGACCGCCCCACCCGCCGACGTGCAACGCCTGGCCGCCATTATCGACGCCAGCGGCTATCCGCTATGGCGTAAGAACCGCCTGGCCGTCGGCATGCCGGTGCCGAAGACCGGCGAAGCCGCCGACTTCTTCGGCCTCGCCGTCGAAGCCGGCGAGCGGGTGGCCTACGGCGCGCGCGCCGACGCCGCCGATCTCGAACGCCTCGTTGCCGCCATCGGTGCGGCTCGCCGGCAGGCCGGCCTGGTCATCGTCGTCCTGCACAATCATCATTGGGAGCCCGACTGGGCGGACACGCCCGACTGGCTGCGCGGGATCGCCCGCCAACTTGTCGCCGCCGGCGCCGGTATCGTCGCCTGTCACGGCGCGCCGCTGCTGGGCGGCATGGAGATCGTCGATGGGGTGCCGGTCTACTACGGTCTCGGCAACCTGGTATTCCACTGCCGCCCGGCCCGCGCCGCCCGCTATAACGCGGCTGGCCTCGATGTCTGGTCGAGCGTCGTAGCGACGCAGCGCTTCACCGCCGACGGCCGCCTTCAGGCCATCGACGTTATCCCGATCCGCGCCGGCGCGCCCGCGCCCAACCCGGCCGACGGTCCGGCCTGGACAGCACCTTATCGGCTGTCCGGCAACGCCGGCCGCGCCGTGCTCGCCCGTTTCCTCGCTCGCTCCAATCTTGATGGCTGGACAACGACCGTCGCCAATGACCGGGCCGTGCTCACGCCGGCCGTGGGAGAGATGGCCTGACTCCATCTCCGGTCGATGCGATGGGTATAAACATGCCTAACATCGACTTAGCGCTGCAAGCGGACAGTCGCCAAAGGTCCGCCAGGTAATGGCCTGGACGGCCCATGGTCGGAACGACAGTTTCCCCTCAGGATGAATCGAATCATCCTCTCCCGTGGCGTTTGCGAGGGTCGCGAGGTGGTTGCAGAGAATCCAGTCAAGAGAGAGGTGGCGGTGTCAGGCCATCACCAAGCCGCCGTCGACATAAAGCGTCTGGCCGGTCATGAAGCGGCTCCAGTCGGAGGCGAGAAACAGTACCGGCCCAGCTACGTCCTCCGGTGACGCGATGCGCCGCAGCGGAGTCTGCGCGACGATGGCATCTTTCACATCCTCCTTCGTCGTGCGGCTGGCATCGGTCGGATAGACCAGCCCGGGTGCCATGCAATTGACCCGGATGCCGAGCGGCCCAAGCTCCATCGCCAGGTTGCGGCTGAATCCGATCAGGGCCGATTTGGCGGTGGTGTACTCGTGATAGGGAATGGTCGGTCGGGCGACCAGATCGCTGGCGATATTGATGATGCTGCCGGCGGTCCGTTGCTGCATCGACGGCAGCACTGCCTTGCATAGGTGGTAAGTGGAGAACAGCGCCCCGTCGAATTGGCTCTCGTAGTCCCGCCATTCGGAATTCCAGAACAGCCGGCGTGCTTCGGGGTCGAATGCATACGGCTTGAACGCATTGTTCACCAGGATGTCGATCTTGCCGAAGGTCCCCAGCACCTCGTCCACCATGGTACGGATGGCCGTCTCGGAGGTGACGTCCGCCCGCATCGCCACGCCGTCGCCGCCGGCCGCCTGGCATGCCGCGACCACCTGTTCGGCTGCGGCGTCATTCTGCAGGTAGTTGACTACGACGCTCGCCCCTTCGGCGGCGAAGGCCCGAGCGATGGCCGCCCCGATGCCGCGACTGGCCCCGGTGACGACGGCGACCTTGTCCTTGAAATCCATTCATCGCTCCCGGTGCTATTGCGGGATGAGGTCGGAGCTGACCACCTGCGAAATATCGATGGCATTCTTGATCAACCCGAGATCCTTGAAGGTCGTTGCCGCTTTCTGCAACGGCTCAAGGTCGAAATGGCCAAGGCCGCGCTTGGCGGTCGTCTCCGAAATACTGGAGGCATTGCGCAGCTTGATGATGCCCAGATTGACGGCTTCGTCCTTGCCGTTGATCGTGCGCGTGACGGCGATCTTCGCCGCCTCTTCCGGGTTCGCGATCATCCAGGCAGCACTGTCGCGATAGGCGGCCAGGAACCGGCGCAGCACGTCCTTGCGCTTCTGGTAGCCTTCCTCGGTCACGACGAAGAAGTCGCTGGGTACGTTCAGATGGTCCTTCACTTCGATGACATTGAAGTCCTTCAGGCCCTTCTCCAGGCCGACATAAAGTCCGGTGTCGGTTGCCGCGGTCGCATCGACTTGGCCTTGCATCACCGGGGCGAAGTTGAGCAGCCCGGTCACCTGCACGGTTACATCGGCCTCGGTCAGCCCGACCTGATGCAGCAGCACCTGAAGGTTCTGACGGGTGCCGCTGGCCAGGCTGTACACGCCGATGGTCTTGCCTTTGAGGTCGGCCGGCTTGGCGATGTTGCTGCTCTTCAAGGCGACGACATTGAACACGTTCTGCGGATAGATGTTGTAAATCGCGCGCAGCTTCTCGCCTTTATCCAACGCCGCGAAGAACGAGCCGGGATCGGTGAAGGCGATGTCGGCGGTGCCGGCCAGCAGGTTGCGGATGGCATCGCCGCCGCCGCCGCCGGGAACGTAGCCCAGCTCAATCCCCTTGGCCTTGAAGAATCCCTTGTCCGGCTCGGCCAGCAGATTGGTGATCTCGCTGATCGGCTGGCTCCAGCCGCCGACGGTCACCTTCTCCAACTGTTGGGCCTGCCCGTTGGTCGCGCCACCTATCGACAGCAGGGTGGCAAGCGCTACGGTGGCTGCGGATGGCAGCTTTATTCCGATCATGGGTCGTTTCCTTTCTGATGGCGGCGGAGCACTCGCCGCTCGATGAATAGCGTGGCTTGGTAAAACACCATGCCGATGGCGGTGATGACGACCAGCAGGGCGAACATCTGCGGTGAATCCATCATGCCTTGCGAGGCGATGATCATGGCGCCCAGCCCGGCCCGTCCGGCGATGAACTCGGCGACAACGGCGCCGACCAGGGCAAGCACCACGGCAACGCGCAGTCCCGCCAGGATCACTGGCAGACCGGCCGGAATCTTCAGGCGCAACAGCGTCTGCAGCGGTGTGGCGCCCAGCATGCGGAACAACTCGCGCTTCTCTGGATCGATGTGGTGAATGCCGGTGATGGTGTTTTCCAGCAACGGGAAAAAGCAAATCAGCGCGGTGATGGCGACGGTCGAGGTCATGCCGAAGCCGAACCAGACGATGAACAGCGGGACGAGCGCCAGCTTCGGCACCACCTGGCTGGCGATGATGTAGGGATAGAGCACCTGCCGCAGGGTGGCGTTCTCGCCCAACACGATCCCGCATACAAAGCCGACCGCACAACCGATGGTCAGGCCCAGCAGCATCTCGGCAGCCGTGATCCAGATATGCGGCAACAGATAGCCGCTGGCCAGGCCGCTCCACAGGGCGCGCAGCACCGCCGACGGCGCCGGCAGGACCAGCGCCGACACGCCCCACAGGCTGCATGCCGCCTCCCATCCGGCGAGTGCCAGGATCAGCAATCCGGCGCTGTAGATGCGGCGAACCATCAAGGTGCGTCCATCGCCTGGCGGGCTTCCAGGCACAGCTGGTTGAAGCGTGGGCTATAGCGCACGTTGCGTTCGCGCGGCCGGGGCAGGTCGACGGTCAGCGCATGGCGGAAGCGCCCCCGGTCCATCACGGCGACCCGGTCGGCCAGATAGATGGCCTCGGCGATGTCGTGGGTGACGAACAGTACCGTTGTGCGCCGCAGGCGGCACAAGCGCAGCAAGTCGTTCTGCAATTCCTCGCGGGTGATGGCATCGAGTCCGGCGAAGGGCTCGTCCAGCAACAGCACCAACGGTTCGACGATCAGCGCGCGCGCGATGGCAACACGGCTCTGCTGCCCGCCAGACAGCTCCGAGGGATAGCGCTCGGCATAGGCTGACAAACCGACCAGAGCCAGAAGTTCGGCGGCGCCTTGCCGGTCTTTCGCCTGCACCTTGCGCTTGAGCGAGATCGGCAGCAGCACGTTGTCGAGCACGTTTTCCCATTCCAGCAGGGTCGGCGACTGGAAGACGAAGCCGACCTTGGCGCTTGGCCTCAGCACCGGCGCGCCCTGGATGAAAACGGCGCCTTCGGTTGGTTTGAGCAGCCCGGCTGCGACCTTCAGAAAAGTGGTCTTGCCGCAACCGCTGCGGCCGACCAGGCAGTGGAACTCACCTTCACCCACGCTCCAGTCGATTCGGTCGACGATGATCTCGCTGTCCACGCCGTTGCGGTAGGCATAGGTCGCGCCCAAAATGTCCACGAAGCTCATCGGTGAACCTCAATCGGCATAGGGGGCCAGCGCCTCGGCCGCGATCTCGGCTGAACGGTCGATCTCGACCATGGTGACCAGGTCGAGCAGGTTGAACCGTCCGTCATGGTGCCAACCGGCTTCCGGTGCGCTCATCTCGCCCAAGGCGCAGATCCGCGTCGCCCCGGCATCGCCCAGCAGCGCGCCGATCCGATAGACCGCCTCCGGCGGAGCGGCGATCCCGACGGTCTGCAGAAAGGCGCGCAGCGGCGCCACCCGCGGCACGGCCTCCTCCAGGGTGTCGACCGCCACGACGAGCACCGTGCGGTTCAGCCCGCTGGGCGCCAGACCCTCCGGCGCCTCGACGTAAACAACGCTCCAGGCGCACTCTGCATCGGTCAAAATCTGGCGGTCGGATGACATCAGCGCTTTCGCCTCCTCGGCATTGCGCCAGGCAGCGACCCGGCCCGCCTCTTCGAACGACAAGCGGCGACGGGGAAATTTGCGTTCGAACGCCGCCAGTTCGTGGGCGAGGTATCTGGAAAACTCCGACGGCGATACCCGGCCGCCGCGCTCGACGAAAAAGGCCTGCGGCGAATAGCAGCCCTGCTGGTCGTAGCGGACCATGTCAAAGGCGGCTCGATGCGCCGTAGCCCACACTTTGCTCGGGTCCAAGGCCTCGCGCGCGATCATCCCGAAACTGACCTTGTGACCGAAGCCGAGAAACCGCGTTGTGGCCGGTGCCCGGTTGCGAATCTGTTCCAGCGAACCGGTGCCGCCATAGGCCAGGACCAGGTCGGCCTGCCGCAGTACGGCGCGCTCCGGCGCCTCGTCGCCACCCTTCCACCAGACAATGCCGAGGCAATCGGCAAGCCGCGGGTCGATTTCGCCCAGTACCTTGGCGAACCAGCCGGCAAACAGCGGTTCCGCGCTCGCCACTTTGCCGATGCTGCCGGCCTTCACCAGCAAGCCGGAAATCAGACTCCACAGCGGCAGGCCGGGTACGTTACCGGCCCAGATGTGGACCATGAGCTCCGGCCCGACGGCCTTGGCGACACCGCCTTTCACCGTTGGCTGGAAGCCGTCGAGGAGTTGCGGATTGGCGAAGTCTTCGGCGATAAACCGATTCAGCTCCGGCGCGCGAAAGGTCTTGAGATAGCCGGTCAGACCGAGCCTTACCATTTCCGCGTCGTAACCGGTGATCCGTGGCAGCAATGCTTCCATCTTGCGTCGCCAGGGATCGTTTCGATCCAGCAACCGGCCGATGGCCCGGTCGATGGTGGCGATGATCTGTGCGGTGGGTAGAGATTTCAGATAGCTGGAACGCGCCTGGCGCACATGCGCTGCCAGCACGGAGATCTGGGCGTCGTCGAGCGTCGGCACGGCAACGTCGAGCGCTTCGCTTCCTTCTCCGAAGGTCAGCGTGTGCCAAGCCACCTTTTCGGTGGAAAGTCCGGGTAGGTGTCCTGCGACCTCCGGCACGGCGCTAGCCCCGTGCCGCGAGCAAAAATTCCTCGACCGCCATCGAGCACCCTTTGGCTTCCGCCCCATCGGCGCGGCCGAGAAGCATAAATCCACCGTCGACCTTGACCCCCGCATCCTCGGTCAGGATGGTCGATACCATATTGAAATGGGCAAGGTCGCAATGACTCAGCAATCCAACCGTGCCGCTTGGCACGTCGGCGCCAGTCAGCGGGTCGACCACCCGGGTTCTGATCCAGTGCGGGCCGGACTTCACCGCTGGACAGGTCTCGTTGCCCGCATCGTAAAACTGTGTACTCAATTCGGTCATGCCGTACATGTTGATGCAGCGTCGGCGGGGGATACCCAGTGCCGTTGCAAGCTGGGCGTAGAATTCCTGAAGCGGAATGTCGCGCGACTGACCCTTGAAGCCGCCGGTATCCAACAGCCAACTGCCCTCGGGCAGCGCGAACGAATGGCCTTGCCGCGCCAGCGCGTCCAGCAGCGGTACAAAACCATAGCTGGCACCCAACAGCGCATAGGGCTCGCCCGTCGCCTCGGCATGCGCCAGTTCGGCCAGCAACCGCGCCTCATCGAGGCCGTCGGCATCGATCAGGTAATGGCTTTCCGGCGTGCCGAAGTGGCGGACGGCCAGCGCCAGATAGTGCGCCAGGGACGAATTCGGCATCGCCTGTTCGGTGGGGAAAAGAATGCCCATTCGGATGCGCCCGCGCCCGGCCATGACACGCTGGCGGAAGTTCGCCGTCATCGAGGCATCGTAGACCGTCAGCGTGGTGTGGAAGCTCTTGCCCCGCACGCCTTCCCGCGTTGTGCCGCTGGTCATGAACATCCGTTCCGCCGCCTCGGGCGGGCGGCAGCAGAGCGTCAGATCCTTGAAGGCCGAAATCGGCACCGCGGGAATGTCGCGCCAAGTCCGCACGGTGCGCACGGTGCGCCCCCGGTGGCTGGCGAAACGGCGGAACGCCAAATTGTGCTCGAACTGATAGGCGAACAGCTGCAGCGCCACACGGTCGAACGCTGCCTCGGCGGTGTCCGAGACTGCGATGAATGCCAGCAGTTCCGCGATGACCTGTTCTTCCGTCTGCACCGACCGTCCCTTTGCGTGAAAGCCCAACGTCAAGCTGGACGATCCGCAGACAGACAGAGCAAGGAAGGAAAGGGGCAATATTGCCCAACGTCCCGCATCCCTACGCCGGCATGACCCGGATCAGGTTCGGAGGGTCACCGCGTTGCCCGGATTATTACAGCATTCCGGGCCGGCGGAGTCTCAGCCCTCTAGCAGGGCACCCCTGGGAACAGGCTGAACTCTAGGAGACGGGGTAGGGTGGGTCAAGGGATGCACCGCTGCGTCACGCAATTGACTCCCGGCGATCACCGGACATATTCTGATCGCTAGAAAGAATGATATTCTGTTATGCAGAATGAAAGGATGGTTGAGATGGCAGTTCAGGAAGCGCTCAGGTCGCTCAGCATCAAACCGCTCGGGCAGCACGTCGGCGCCGAAGTAACGGGTGTCGATCTCAGCAAGCCGCTCGCCCCGGAAATCCGCCGCCAGTTGCGGGAAGCCTTAATGGAGCATATCGCTCTGGTCTTTCGCGATCAGCGTCTTGATCAGGATAGCTACGTCGAGGCCGTCAGGAATTTCGGCAAACCGGTGCCGCAGAATTTCGCCGATGACCGCCTGGAAAATCCCCATGTCAGCTTGGTGTCGAACACCATTCCGGGCGAAGGCGGCAAGCGCGTCTATCATGCCGATTACTGGCACACGGACCATACCAATCGCCAGGAGCCGCCGTGCTTCACGTCGCTCTATGCCGTCGAGGTGCCTGCCTCGGGCGGTGGCGATACCGGCGTATTGAATACCCGCATTGCTTACGAAAAGCTGTCACCCGCCTTGCGTAAACGTGTCGAAGGTCTGCGCAGCGTCAATGTCTATTCGGGCAGCGCATCGCGCAACAAGTCGCATAAGGCGCTGACCCTGAAGCGGGCCGAGCCGGATAAGCCGGCGGTGCATCCGCTGATTCGTGTTAACCCCGACAACGGCACCAAGGCGATCTATCTGCACCCAGGCAAACTCGAACAGTTCGAAGGCATGACGCCGGAACAAAGCCAGGATATTGTCGCCGACCTGATGAAAGAAATCGTCAAGCCCGAGTACATGTACCGCCACAAATGGCGGAAAGGCGATTTCATGATCTGGGACGACCGGGCCAGCATGCATCAGGCCTTTTCGGACTACGATTTGAACGAAACCCGCACGCTCCACCGGGTCATCTCCGAACCGCAAAGGCCCGCCTGAGACCGTTATGAGACGGGGCGGGTCTGTCCGCCCCACGTCTTCCATTCCGGGATGGGCGTCGGCACCGGTTCTCCGGCGAAATGCGCCCGCAGGTTTCGGATCACCAGGTCCAGCATGGCGCTTTGCGCCTGCGACGAACGGCCACCGAGGTGCGGCGTGATGACCGCATTCTCGATGTCCAGCAGCGCGGGTGGAACGGTGGGTTCGCCTTCGACGACGTCCAGGCCGGCGCCGGCAATGCGATTGCGGTGCAGCGCGTCGATCAATGCCGTTGTATCGACCACGCTGCCGCGAGCGACGTTGACCAAATAGCCGTTGGGGCCGAGCGCTTCGAGCACGCGGGCATCGACGATATGATGCGTGCCCTGGTCGCCAGTGCAGGCCAGCACGAGGAAGTCGGAAGCCTCAGCTAATTCCACGGCGTCCTTGCAATAGCGGTAGGCGACATCCGGGCGCGGATGGCGCGCGTGATAGGCAACCGTCATGTCGAAGGCCAGGCTTGCCCGGCGGGCGATCTCGCTGCCGATCTGTCCCAGGCCCAGAATTCCCAGCCGCCCGCCCAGCAACGTTGGCAGTTGGGCACGGGCGCTGGCCCATTCGCCGCGCCGCACGGCGCCGTTGACCTGGGGTATGCGCCGTACCGCCGCCAGCAACAGGCCGATGGCGTGCTCAGCAACGAATGGGGCGAGGACCCCGGGGCTGTGGGTAACCACCAGCCGCCGCCGTTGCATGTCGGCCAGATCGAGTTTGTCGTAGCCGACACCGTTGCAGCACAGGATTTCCAGCTGGGGCAGGGAATCGAGCAACTCAGTGCTGGGCTTCTGCGAACTGCTGATCAGGACCGCGCTCACAGCGCCGATCCCGCCGCCGGCCAGCGCTTTGGCCAGATCGTCGTTGGTCGGCGTGCAATGGACGTTGAAGAATTCTCCGAATTTTTTCAGATATTCGGAGTTGATGACGAGGTTGGTAATCAACAGATTGGGTTTCATGCGCAGCGCCTGCTCATACGGGTTGCAGCGTTTTCAGAATGGCCGTTCACCTAGGGTCATGGCGTGATAGAGCAGGCGGTGTTGGCTCGTGTCATAGTCGAAATCGACCTTGTGCATTGACGAGCGGTTGTCCCACATGAACAGGTCGCCAAGACGCCACTTGTGGGCATAGATGAATTCCGGCCGGATCACCTGATCCATCAGATCGCGTAGGAAATCCTGCGTCTCTTCCGGGTCCATGCCGACGATATTTTCCACCGTTTGTGGATTGAACCACAACCCCTTCTGGCCATTGTCGGCATTGGTCCGCACCAAGGGATGCTCGGTCGGCACCTGACCGCCCTGCTGCATGATGTGCAGATTGTTGTAGTTCCGATCTTCGGCGCGCGAGGCGAGGCGGACGTTGGCCGTGCGCATACCCTCCAGCCGCCGTCGGAAGTCTTCCGGCAGCGATTGATAGCCGGCCCGCAGGTTGGCGACGTTGGTATTGCCGCCCGCGTCCGGCAATTCGACGGCATGCAACATGGTGAACTGCGGTGGCCGTTCGCGATAGGCACCGTCGGTGTGCCAGTAGATGCCTTCCTTAACGGGATTTCCCCCGGTGTCGAGATTCCAGTTGGAATGCCGCTTGATCGCCGGCAGGCCGGGAAAGGAGTATTTCGGATGGTCCTGGTCCATGACCTCGCCGAAGTTCTGGGCGATGCGAAACAGGTCTTCCGGCGTCAGTTTCTGGTCGCGGACCACCATGGCGACGTTGTCGATCAGCGCTTCCTTCAGACGCCGGGCGGTTTCCGCATCCAAAGGCTGGCGAAGGTCGATACCGGTGACTTCGACGCCGACATGCGTCGAGAGCTTGGTGATCTGCATGGTTGCCGTGCTCCGAGGAATGGGGTGGCGCGCTCCCTGAACGCGCGGCCTGTTCAACGCGAATGGTAGGGTGCCTCGACGCACCTGGCAACGCGAGAACGAAATTTCGGAATGGAAATTTGCTACAGCCGGTTCGTTGCGCTGACGCCCCGGTATCGGCTTGACTAGCATCCCCGCGGGGCGATCCATACATGGAGGCCGCCCCCATTGCTCAGGAACCCGACGCTATGGACCTAGCTCAGCTCGCGACGCCGGCTCTCGTTCTCGACCGCCGGCTCCTGTTGGCGAACAGCCAGCGGATGGCGGACCGGCTTGGCCGTTTCGGCGTGCCGCTCCGGCCGCATGTAAAGACCGTGAAGTCGGCAGCAGTCCTGCACGCGGCATTCGGGCGCCTGCCCAAGGCCATCACCGTCTCCACCCTGGCCGAGGCGGAATACTTTTTCGCTGCCGGCATCGCCGACATTCTCTACGCCGTCGGCATCGCCCCGGCGAAGCTCGAGGCGGTGGCGAACCTCATGGCGGCGGGCGCCGACATAAAGATTATCCTCGACAGTATGGAGGCGGCCCACCTGACTGCCGAACGCGGTCGGGCCTTGGGCGTGCGCTTCAAGGTGGTGATCGAGATCGACTGCGACGGTCACCGGGCCGGCCTTAAACCGGGCGACCCGACGATTGTCGAGGTCGGTCGCCTTCTCGACGGCGACGCCGGCACGATTCTGGCGGGCGTCATGACTCATGCCGGCGCTTCCTACGATTGCCGCTCCGAGGCCGCCTTGATCGCCATGGCGGAACAGGAACGCGCCGCCGTCGTTACAGCGGCGGCGGCGCTAAAGGCGGCGGGGCTCGTCTGCCCCATTGTCAGCATGGGATCGACCCCGACGGCGCTTTTCGCCCAGCATCTGGACGGCATCACCGAGGTCCGTACTGGCGTCTATCTGTTTCAGGATCTGGTGATGGCCGGCATCGGCGTTTGTCGACCCGAAGACATCGCGCTCTCCGTACTGGTAACGGTCATTGGCCACAACAAGGAAAAAGGCTGGATCGTTACCGACGGCGGCTGGATGGCGCTGTCGCGTGACCGCGGCACGGCAACGCAGCCGGTGGATCAGGGCTACGGTCTGGTCTGCGATCTCGCCGGTCGGATTATCCCTGGGCTGCGCGTCGATGCCGCCAATCAGGAGCATGGCATCATCGCCGCCACGGGCGGCGCCAGCTTTGACCGAGCCCGCTTTCCCATTGGCGCCAGGCTGCGGGTGATTCCCAATCATGCCTGCGCCACGGGCGCGCAGCACAAGGCCTATCGCGTTATCGACGGCGGTCTGGACGTCATCGCCACCTGGGAGCGGATGGGCGGCTGGTAGGTCTCTATCCGCCGGCTTGGATTATCTGTACATTTCCGTCCCCCGGCCTGGCGGACATTGAGATGCGCCGTCGCCTGAAAACAGAGAACGCGCGAGGTATCTGTTCGGATGCGTCGCTTGCCGCCCTTGAATTCGGTTCGCGCCTTCGAAGCTGCCGTTCGCCTGAAAAGCTTCACGGCGGCGGCGTGCGAACTTGGCGTCACGCAGGGAGCTATCAGCCGCCAGGTCAAGGTTATCGAGACCTTTCTTGGCATTAAGTTGTTTAGGTCGGCGGGGCGCGGCCTGGTGCCGACGGAGCGGGCCAGTTCCTATGCTCTGGAGTTACGCGCCGGCCTGGATCGTATGGGCCTGGCGACCGAGGAAATGATCGAACCCGTCGCCACGACCGTGTTGCGGGTGAATTCGATCCAGACCTTCGCTTCTCGATGGTTGGTGCCGCGCCTGCCGGCGTTTCAGGCGCTGCATCCGGGCATCGACGTGCGCATCGGCATTTCCGGTGTTCCTATCGAGCAGTTGTCCGACCCCTTCGACATCGTGTTCCGTCGTCACAACATGCAGTTTCCGGGTTACGAATGTCGCCCGATCATGGACGACTATTGTCTGCCGGTTTGCGCACCCGACATCGTCGCCCGCGAGCCGTTGAACAGCCTCGCCGATCTGCACAAGCACACGTTGCTCTACCACAACAAGTTCACCAGCCTGTGGGAACAATGGCTCAGCCTCGCCGGCATTCCCGAAGACCATCAGCCGAAGCGGCTGCGTTTCGAGAATCTTTATATGGCCTTGCAGGCCGCCAGCGATGGCTTGGGGCTGGCGCTGGCGCCCATGCGGCTGATCGATGGCGAACTGTCCCGCGGACGGCTGATCGCACCTTTCCGCGCGCCTGTCGTCTCCTGCCAACCCATCGAAGTGCTCTATCCATCCTTGCAGGGCGGCAGCAGCCGCACCCAGGCCTTCGTCAGTTGGGTGTTCGATCAGGCGCGTTTGGGCCCCGATGCGGCTAGGCAACCTTCCGCGTGATCGCAACGTGCTGTGGCTATTCATGAGATTTTCTCATGGTAATAGTCCGCATAGTGCTTGGACGCGTCTAGCGCCCGGACCTACCGTCTAAGCGAAGAGCGAAGAATCGGCCTACAAAGGGCCGCATCGCTGCCGCTAACCATCATCACAGGGGAGGTTGCCATGACGGATAACCGAGGATTTCCAGCTTATCGAATGACCGCCGCTGCGGTCGTTGCCGTGGGCCTTCTGGCGGCGATACCGGCACCGGCCGGTGCCCAGTCGCAAGTCACGGGCAAATGGATAACGGTGGTGATGCCGGCCGAGCCGCCCAATCTCGATGGCTGCATGTCGAGCAGCACGCTGCAAGGCAGCGTGCTCAAACAAAACATTATTGAATCGCTGATGCAAAAGGCCGCCGACGGCGAACTCAAGCCGCGTCTGGCGACGTCCTGGGAACGTGTCGACGATAGCAACTGGCGTTTCAAGCTGCGTCAGGGCGTCGTCTTCCACGACGGCTCCCCCTTCAATGCCGCGACAGCGAAGAAATCGATCGATCGCAGCCTCAACAAGGCCATCGTCTGTTCCGACAGGACCAAGGGTTTTGCCGACCTCACCCTCGAAGTCTCGACGGTGGATGACTACACGTTGCAGATCAAGACCGCCCGGCCGGACTCCATCCTGCCGATGCGTTTGGCCACGGTCGGCATCGTCGGGCCGGGCACGTCGGGTGAAAAGCTGGTGCTCGATCCGGTGGGAACCGGACCCTATGTCCTGGATACGTGGCAGTCCGGCACCCAGATCCTGATGAAGCGCAACGAGAAATACTGGGGCGCCAAGCCGCAGGCGGAAGGCGCCCGCTATCTCTGGCGCGCCGATTCGGCCGTGCGCGCCGCCATGGTGAAGATCGGCGAAGCCGATATCGGCCATGCCATCGCCAGTGTCGATGCCAACGATCCGAAGATGGATGTCAGCTACCTGAGTTCGGAAACCAACTACATCCGTATCGACACCTTAAAGCCGCCGCTCAACGACAAGCGGGTTCGCCTGGCGTTGAATTACGCCACCGACCGCAAGGCGCCGGTCGGCACGATCATGCCGAAAGGAACGCTGCAGGCCACCCAGATCGTCTTCCCGTTCATCCCGGGCCACAACCACGAGATCGACAAGAACCCCTATCCCTACGACCCGGCGAAGGCCAAACAATTGCTGGCCCAGGCCAAGGCCGACGGCGTTCCCGTCGACACCGAACTCCTGATGGTCAGCTATCCGGCCCAATATGCCAACGCGGCCGAATTGATGGAGGCCATGCATTCGATGTTCCGGGCCGTCGGCTTCAACATCAAGATGATCTCGGTGGAGCCAGGCGCCTGGCGGGAATTCCAAAGTAAGCCCTTCAAGGAGGACCGTCAGCCGCTGCTGTTCCAAAGCTCGCACGATAACAACTCCGGCGACCCGGTGTTCAGCTACGACAAGTTCGCCTGCAGTGGGTCCAGTTCGATGCTCTGCGACCCTGTTTTCGATGGTTTGGCGGCCAAGGCCATCAGCCTTGGCGGCGAAGAGCGGGTCAAGGGTTGGCAGGAAGTGTTCCGCTATTCCTACGAAGAAGCAGTTCCCGCCGTGTTCCTCTATCACATGCTGGGCTATTCGCGGGTGAGCCCGCGGATCGACTGGGTGCCCGATACCTCCACCAACCAGGAAATCCGCATCGCCGAAATTAAATTCAAGTAAGGCACGCCGGACTCGCCCTGGCACCAGGATCGTGCCGGGGCGGGCCGTTTATTCCTTTTTGCAAGGAGCGCCGAAAATGAACGTCATCGTTAAAAATCCTAAGATGAAGGTTTCCAAACTTTCCAAATATTTTGGCGTCGAGGTGAGCGGCATCGATTTGCGCAAGCCTATCGACGATGCCACCCGCCAACAGCTCGTCGATCTGCTGGAAGAAAATATTGCCCTGGTCATCCGTGGCCAGGAATTCACCGCCGCGCAGTTTCTCGCCGCCGCTGCCTTGTTTGGCGAGATCATGGAAGATCAGAACCGCAAATTCATCGTCGACGGCCTGCCGCTGGTCAGCGTGCTCTCGAACCGCAACAAGAACAGCGAAGGCAAACAGGCGAAGGTAGCTGCCAACGCCACTTGGCATACGGACCATACCAATCAGGAACGTCCGCCAAAATTCACCACGCTCTATCCGGTGGAGCTGCCGGAACGCGGCGGCGGAACGTCGCTCTACAACATGCGCATGGGTTTCGAGGAACTTCCCGAAGACCTCCAGAAGCGCCTCCTCGGCATGAAGGCCAATACCTGCCTGCGCGGCAGCGCCGCGAAGAATGGCAATCCCGACACCATCAAGGCGCAGCAGGAATTGAAACGCCCCTTCACCGTGCAACCCATCGTCCGCACCCATCCGGTGAATGGCACCAAGGCGGTCTGGTTCCATCCGAGCAAGACCGAAAACATTATCGGCATGAGCCCCGAAGACACCCAGGAATTCCTGGCCGACTTGACGCAAAAGGCGATCAAGCCGGAGAAGGTCTACGTCCACGAATGGAAGTTGGGCGACATGCTGATCTGGGACAACCGTTCGGCCATGCACAAGGCCGGCTTCGACTACGATCCCAACCAGCACCGCATGCTCTATCGCATCCTGGTCCGCGGCGACCGGCCGGTCTGACTTGTACGTAATGGTGGACCCGCCCCCGGCCAAGGGCGGGTCTCATCCCCTTTTTCATTTGCCGTCGCGATAGCCCTCGTATTTGATGGCGAGAATAGACGACGCATCCATACAACTGTGTCGTCGGTTTACGGGGGGGGGGGGGGCACTTTGGACGTAGCACCTTGGGCGTATACCGCGCTACTCGAGCCGCCGTCGCGATCACCGTTACCAACACAGTCGCCAGCATTGTCAAATCTGTCACAGGTTGTCTGGCGCGACCGGGGCTCGGTGCTACTCCTGCTGTTGAATAATCTGGCGCTCAATATCGTCACGTTGGGCTTCTATCGCTTCTGGGCGCGGACCCGGCTGCGCCGATATCTGTGGGGTAATGTTGAACTGCTCGGCGATCCCTTTGTTTATTCGGGCACCGGAACGGAACTGTTCAAGGGATTTCTGGTGGCGTTGGCGGTGTTGGTGCCGCTCGGCACGCTATCCGTTGCCATTAAATTCATTCCTGATCCAAGCATAAATGAGGGTGTAAAGTTCCTTTTTTTTATTCTTGTCCTCTATCTTATTTTTTTTGCGATCTTCTCTGCGCGACGTTATCGCCTGTCGCGCAGCATGTGGCGCGGTGTGCGCTTTGGCCTGAGTGGCAAGGCGGCTGACTACGCCAAGCGCAAGCTGCTCTGGACCCTATTGATGCTCATCTCTCTGGGTTTTGCGAGTCCGTGGCTTATGGTCAAGGAACAGAAATACCTTGCTGAGCGTGTGTCATTCGGCGACAGGCACTTTAGTTTTGACGGCCGCGGCGGCGACCTGCTCTGGTCCTGGTTGCTGGTTTATCTTACCCTCGGCCTGGGCTACCCCTGGTTCTTAGTCAGGCGGTTCCGTTACATAGTGAATCAAACTTCGTTAGGCGAAGCGCACTTCGGGTCAACGGTGCGCTTCCTGCCAATCCTTGAGCGCCTTGTGGCCATGGCAGGAATATCCATCTTTCTGCCGCTTATCATTCTGGCTCCGATAGCAGCATTACTTTACGTTCTGAAAGGTGCATTGCCCACAAATATTTGGGATTTCTTCGCCAGTGGCGTGCCTGCTTTGATCTTATTCGCCGTGATCGCCTTGTTGTTTGCATCGATCGGCCAACTCCTCACCTCGCCGATATTATATATCCCGATCCTCCGTCACATCTGCGCCACCCTGAGCATTTCGAACGCTACATCCTTGGACTCCATTGCCCAATCGGCGCAATCCCTGCCGGCGACCGGCGAAGGCTTGGCCGACGCCTTCGATGTCGGCCTCACTTAACGAACCCGCGGCGTCAGGCCGTTACTACGACGGTAAGGTCGCGGTCGGCCGTCATGTTGTGCTGACCGTCGGGACCGATGGCCTGACCATCGCGGCACCGGATGGCCAGATCGTCGATATCTGGCCGCTGCGCGAGCTGGGTCCAGTTGCGCGCGACGACACGGGCATGGCCCGCATCGCCAGGGCGGACGCGGTGGCGGCCGTTCTCTGCGACGATGCGTCGCTCGTTGCCGCCCTGAGGCGTCGTGGCGCGGGCGACATTCGGCGCGGGCGAGTCTCCGGCTGGCCGAAAATCGCGGCCTGGAGCTGCGCTGCCGCTGCCGCCGCCGGCCTGTTCTTCTGGCTCGGATTGCCGCTGATCGCGCGTCAGGCGGCGCAAGCCATGCCGGTGGCATGGGAAACGGCGCTCGGCGTCAATACGGCCGACCAAATCATCAGGTTACTGGCGCGTCCGAACGGCGATACCTGCGAGACGCCCGAAGGCCGCGCTGCCCTTGATCGCATGACCGCGCAGCTGACCGCGGCGGCGACGCCGCGTCTGCCCCTTCATGTGCGTGTCGTCGATAGCAAGCTGGTCAATGCCCTGACCCTGCCGGGAGGCGAGGTGCTGGTATTGCGCGGCCTGCTCGATTTCGCCGAGCATCCGAACGAATTGGCCGCCGTTCTGGCCCATGAATTCGCCCACAGCGACCTTGCCCACCCCACGGAGATCGCCATCAAAAGTGGCCTCGGCGCGCTGACCGTGGGCTTGTTGTTGGGGGATGTCTTCGGCGGTTCGGCGGTGGTGATTCTGGCTCAGAGCCTGATGACGGCGGGCTACACGCATGAGGTGGAGACCCAGGCCGACGATCGGATGTTGGCAACTTTGCGCCAAGCCGGTCTGCGCAGCCCGCCTGCTGCGGCCTTCTTCGAGCGCCTGGTAAAGAAGGACGGCGACGTCAGCGGTCCCTTCGCCATCCTCGATACCCACCCGCCCAGTATGGCCCGCGCCGATCGCCTGCGCCGAGCCGTACCGCAGGGCGCCGACGCATTGAACCAAGGGGAGTGGCAAGCCCTGAAGGCCCTTTGTGCGATGCGCCGGTCATAGCTTCCTTCTGCCGGGGGGGGGGGGGGGGGGGGGG
>CANITX010000023.1 GCA_947470575.1 Rhodospirillales bacterium | reverse complement strand
TGGCTTTTCGGGGCCTTTGACGGTTGTTTCGATACACATTTCCTCGGGCGGCGCCCCTTGCGGGCACGCGGCCTCGTCCCATCAGGACCTGGTGCGGCGTCGACTGTCTCCACGCGATGCGGGGACGGAGGGCGAAAAGCGCGGTTTTTTCGCCCGGGTTGCCGGGCCCGATCGTGACGGCAAGCTAATTCGGAGAGCGACACACAAAATGCCAGAAAAGATGTTGTTCAAAGCAGGGGACTACGTGGTTTATCCGACCCATGGCGTCGGCAAGGTTTTGGCGGTGGAGGCAACGGAAGTCGCCGGCCACAAGCTGGAACTGTTCGTCATTTACTTCGACCGGGACCGCATGACGCTGCGCGTGCCGACGACCAAGGCGGCGACATCGGGTCTGCGCAAGTTGAGCACGCGCAAGATCATGGACGACGCGTTGATCAAGTTGAAGGGCCGCGCACGGGTCAAACGCACGATGTGGAGCCGCCGGGCACAGGAATACGAAGCCAAGATCAACTCCGGCGACCCGTTATCGATTGCCGAAGTGGTGCGCGACCTGCATCGCAACGCCAATCAGCCCGACCAGTCGTTCAGCGAGCGCCAGATTTACGAATCGGCCCGCGACCGGCTGGCCAGCGAATTGGCCGCCGTCGAGAAGCTGGACATGGATTCAGCCACCCGCAAGCTGGAGAAGGTGCTCGAGGCGGCCTGAACCGCGCCCTCGGCACCGGCGATCATGAAATCGAAAGGCCCGCCCCGCTTTCCGGGGCGGGCCTTTTCCATTGGGGCCGGCAGCGATGACGCGGGAAGAGCCTCACAGCCGCCTGCGATCCTGCTATAAGGTTGGGCATGTCCAGCCTGGAAACGCCATCGCCCGCGATCGACAAGGCCACCACGCCCGCCCCGCCTAAAGCACCAGGGCGCCGGCAGGGAGACGAGCGTTTCGCCACTTTGCGGCCGGCCGAGCATACCTGGGCCATCGCCGCCGTCCATGGCCATGCCGACAAGCTGGGCGCCTTGCACGACGCCTTGGCCGAGCGGCTGACGCCTGAGGACAACCTGATCTACCTCGGCAACCTGCTCGGCCGGGGCCCCGCGGTGGCGAAGACTATCGACGAAGTCCTGCTGTTCCGCCGCTCCCTGTTGGCCCGTCGGGGCGCCGATCCCCAATCCATCGTTTACCTGCGCGGCGGCCAGGAAGAAATGTGGCAGAAGTTGCTGCAGCTCCAATTCGCCACCGACCCGCGCGAGGTGCTGACCTGGATGTTGGCCCAGGGCGTCGGCGCCACGCTGGAAGCCTATGGCGGCGACAGGAACGCCGGATTGAGCGCCGCCCGCCAGGGCGCCGTGGCACTGAGTCAATGGACGTCGGGACTGCGCGACCGACAGCGGGCCTGCGACGGACACAATGCGTTGTTCGGGGCCTTGCGACGTGCCGCCTTCGATACCGATCGCCATATCCTGTTCGTCAATGCCGGCCTCGATCCGTCACGGCCGTTGGACGAACAACGCGACAGTTTCTGGTGGGGCGCCGGCGACTTCGAGCGGCTGGAGGAACCTTATGGCAGCTTCGCCCGGCTGGTGCGCGGCTTCGATCCACGCCATCGTGGAATGCGGCAGGGCGCGGTGACGGTGACATTGGACAGCGGTTGCGGCTTCGGCGGCAATCTTGTCGCCGCCTGCCTGGACCGGCACGGCGATATCGTCGACAGCATCGAGGTTTAGGATCAGACGACGATCGACGGCACGATCATCCAGCAAAGAGCCCAGCCGCCGCCCGTCCGTTCGCAGCAGATGACGCTGCCGGTTTTGACCGTCACAAGCGGCACGCCGGAATCGCCGCACAGCAAATGCGCCGCCATCCGACCCATAAAGGGTTGGTGGCCGACAACCATGACATCGTCATCCCAGCCGGCCGCGGCTTTGGCCAGCACATCCGTTGCATCGTCGGGCTGCAAGCCAATCCGCATTTCCTCGACCCGGCCCTGCGGATTGACGGCCGCCGACAGCAACTCGGCCGTCTGGCGCGCCCGCGTCCGTCCCGAATGGACGACCCGTGCCACGCGGCAGCCTGCCTTTTCGAGGCA
Organism: Rhodospirillales bacterium; assembly: GCA_947470575.1. Classification (GTDB taxonomy): domain Bacteria; phylum Pseudomonadota; class Alphaproteobacteria; order Rhodospirillales; family CAMCUA01; genus CAMCUA01. The sequence continues at coordinate 25,227 of CANITX010000023.1, read as the reverse complement.
GGCCGCAATTCGGCCGACGTCGCGGATACCGCGCGCGGTCAATGGCCGCTCCCATTCGCCACCGCCCTGCTCGGCCTTGCCGTGGCGGACCAGGTAAAGACGCATGATCGTCCCATCGTATCGTAGCGCGGCCAGCCCGCGATGGGCGACCATATGCCCGACCGGCCGGCGCCGTCCAGTCACCATCCCATGCTGGGATGGTTAGGTTTGGACCGTTGGTCTATCCTGCCGTTCCGATCATCAACGGCGAGAGAACCTTGCGTCATTTCCCGACAACCGCCCTGCTTCTGATCTTGCTGGCCACCCTGCCGACAACCGACGTCGTTGCTCAGGCAACCCAGGCCATCGACACGCCGGCGGACGTCCGCATCGGCGATATCGCGATCAGCCAGCCGTGGGCCCGCGCCACCGCCGGCCAAACGCCGACGGGAGGCGCCTATATCACGTTGCGCAACACAGGCGGCGCCGCGGACCGCCTGATCGGCGCGACGACCCCCGCCGCCAAGCAGGCCGAGCTGCATATTCACCAAATGGACGGCGCCGTCATGCGCATGCGCGCCATCGATGCCATCGAACTGCCCCCCGGCGCCAGCGTGTCGATGGGGCCGGGGGGGCTGCACATCATGCTGCTGGCATTGAAGTCCCCCTTGAAGGAGGGGGATCGGCTGCCGCTGACGCTACGATTCGAGAAAGCGGGAGAGGTCGCCATCGAAGCCCAAATCCTTGGCGTCGGCGCCACCGGACCCTTGGACAAAAGAGCCGCCGCCCAGGGTCACGGTCACCGTCCTTGAAGGCTGCGGACCGGCTGGATCGGGTGGCTCAGGCGTTCAGGTACCCTGGCCCGGCTGCCCCGGCGTCACCCCTTGACCCGGCAAACTGGGCAGCGGGACGAGAGGCGCATAATCCTTGGGCGGCAGCGGCTGCTGTGGCGCGACATAGAACATCGGGCGGTCGTGAGGGTCTTCAAGACCTTCCGCATAGCCAGGCTCGTCATCGTCATCCCCTTCGCCACGCATGATGACTTCCGACCCGTCTTCCTGAGCCTGGCGCATTACCGAATCCAACTGTCGCGCGCGCTGTTTGTTCCACGGCATCGCATAGGAACGCGGCTCCTTGGAACCGGCCGGAGCCAGCCACAGGTAGATCATCTCGTCTTCGCGCATATTGACGCTGAGCACGGTGGCGTTCTGCGTCGCATCCTGCGCCCATTCCATGGTGGTCGGCTTGGGCCGGCTGAGCAGTTCAACGAAACCCATATAGCCAGCGCCCATCAGCACGACACTCAGCCCAACGGCGGCGAGTTTCGGCCCCACGCCACGGTGCGACCAGACGACCAGACTGGTCAGGGCCGAGGCCGAGATCACAACGATGGCGAAGAGAGGCGTGAGAAGCTCCATCGGTGGCGTGCCTTTCCGCGTTCTACTTCACACCGCTGCGCAGCGGCTTAAAGATGTAGCTCGTGCTGCCGGGAACAAGATAGCCGTTTTCGGCAAGGGCAAAGCGCACCACCGTCTTTTCCTGGCCGACACGGGTCAGCAGAACGTTTTCGCTGGCTATCACGTGGGTGCTGCGCGTCTGCTCGTTGCGCAGACTGACCACCACACTGACCGGGATATGCTCCATCTTCGACATGTTGCGATACAGGTGCACATTGACCGTGTATTCGCCTGCCGGCGCACCGCGGGTATAGGCGAACTCGTAGTTTAGATTGGAGAGGTCATTGCTGTGGCCGAGATCGTCGCGCAACAGGTTGAAGACCAGACCGCCGCGGTTGGAATATCCGACGGGACGATCGCCCGGCGCTTCGACCCAAAGATCGACATCCGTATCCAGTTCGTCGGGCCAGCGGATTTCGACGATCATATCGCCGGGCGTCTGGCCGGCTTCCTTGGCTTCCGTCGGTGGCGGGTTAACATGCGGCAGCAGCAGCACGACCGATGTCACGAAGCCGAGCAGCGCCAGCATGATGACGTCGCGAAAGACGATAAAGACGGCTTCGTTGACGTCATAGGGATCAAGATCCTGCATCGGCCTCGCCCCGTGCGACGACAGCGGCTATCAGTTGAACCGCGCCGCTGTTGAGCATGTGGTAATTCGTCGTCAGCCACACATTGTGGATGGAGCCGATCAAGGTGGCGTAGAGCGCCACCGACATGCCGCTGATCAACTGCGCGACCATCGGCACGACCGAACCCGCGTTCGCCGCCATCCGAGGATCGACACCGGCCAATGCGATGATGAAGCCGATGACCGTACCGATCAGGCCGAGCAGCACGAGGCTGACCGCAACATTGCGGACCCCGCTGATCCAATTGGCCAACGTCAGGCGCAGCGAGGTGACGATGATTTCACGGGATGCAGCATCGCGGCCTTTTATTTCTTCCAGGTAATTAGCGGCCCACGAGCCGGCAATAGGCTGGCCGTTTTCGAGCCGGTTCAACTCGACATTGATCCGCCACACCTTGGCGACGCTGATCCCCCAACCGAAGAGGAAGACGATAAAGATGCCGCCGCTGATATAGCTTTCGTCGGAACGCGCCACCATGCCGATCCAGCCTTGGAAGTAAGCGGCTGCCAACAGGGCGAAAGCGGCAATATTGACGACCGTAAAGCGGAAGATGAGGCGATGGCGCGACCCCGATATTCCCGAGTCGTCAATAAATGGCTTGGCATCCATAGCCAGAGTCATCCTGGACCTCCATGATCGCAGGGCACACCCATACATGCCCGCACGGGATGCGCCTTGCCTCTGATGTGCGCCGCGGACTTACCAACCGGCCAACACCGAAACACGAAGCCGAATGGTGACCACCAGCTATTGCTCGCGCCAGAGTATAAACAGGAAATCCGCCTGCCGTCTGCGGCCAACAACAGGCAAAGCCCGGGCGGGCGAGGACGCGTGGACAGCGATGGACACAACATTGGCAAGACAGGGAGGGGAGGGGGTACCGAACCGCCAAATTTCGGGCATGCTGCAACGCAATATGACTTGCGTCATCCTATCTTCACCCGTCGCAACACTCCGAATCTGCCACACTCAATGCCTTTCTCGGATGAAATCCACCGGGCGGTCCCTTATGTATAGGCAGCGCGTCGCGGGTGGCGGGCCATGGGATGAAAAGAGGTTTCGATGAACGCCAGCAATTCGATCAACCTGAGCTTGGCGCCGCGCCGGCGGAGCGTGGGCGTCGATGTCGGCGGCGTGGTCGTCGGCGGCGATGCGCCGATTGTCGTGCAGTCGATGACCAACACCGATACCGCCGATGTCGCGGCGACGACCGTCCAGGTCAAGCAGTTGGCCGATGCCGGATCGGAGATCGTGCGCGTCACCGTCAATACGGAAGACGCCGCCAAGGCGGTGCCGCACATCCGCGACCGGCTGCGCCTGATCGGCTGCAACGTGCCGCTGGTTGGCGACTTCCACTACAACGGCCATCGCCTGCTGGCCGATTATCCGGACTGTGCCGAGGCGCTGGACAAATATCGCATCAACCCCGGCAACGTCGGATTCCGCCGGAAGCGCGACAGCCAGTTCGGCACCATGGTCGAGAAGGCCATCGAATACGGCAAGCCGGTGCGCATCGGCGTCAACTGGGGCAGCCTGGACCAGGAGCTGCTGGCCGACTTTATGGACAAGAATGCCAAGCTGGCGAAGCCGCGCGAGGCCACCGATGTGATGCGCGAGGCATTGGTCGTTTCCGCCGTTGCCAATGCCGAGCGCGCCGAAGAGATCGGCCTGGGGCGCGACCGCATCATCCTGTCGTGCAAGGTCAGCGCCGTGCAGGACCTGATCGCCGTCTATGCCGACATGGCGGCGCGCTGCGACTACGCGCTGCACCTCGGCCTGACGGAGGCCGGCATGGGATCGAAGGGCATCGTTGCCTCGACGGCGGCGCTGGCCATCCTGCTGCAGCAGGGCATCGGCGACACCATCCGCATCTCGCTGACCCCCGAACCGGGCGGCGACCGTACCAAAGAGGTCATCGTCGCGCAGGAAATCCTGCAGACCATGGGCCTGCGCGCTTTCACGCCGATGGTCACCGCCTGCCCCGGCTGCGGACGGACCACCAGCACCGTCTTTCAGGAACTGGCCGACCGCATCCAGACCCATGTGCGCAATCGCATGCCTGAATGGCGCAAGGTCTATCCCGGCGCCGAGAGCCTGCATCTGGCGGTCATGGGCTGCATCGTCAACGGCCCGGGCGAAAGCAAGCAGGCCGACATCGGCATCTCGCTGCCGGGTACCGGCGAACAGCCGGCGGCCCCCGTGTTCATCGACGGCGAGAAGACGACGACGTTGCGCGGCGCCAACATCGCCGACGAATTCGTCAGCATCGTCGAGGACTACGTGGCGCGTCGCTACGGCCAGCGATCGAACGCCGCCGAGTAAAGGCGCCGGCCTTCAGCCGTTGGGTTTGCGCGCTTCCGGGGTGCCGACCGCTTCGGCTGCCTGGGTTTGACGGGCGGAACGCGCCATGCTTTGGATCAAGCGCACCAGTTCCGGCACGGCGGAGATGGGCATGACCAAACGATGCGACACGCTGCGCACTTCGGCATCGTCGCTGGCATCGGTGCCGACCACCCGGAAAAGGTTGATCTTCACCACGCCGGCGCGGGCGAACATGCCGAGCGCGCCATCGACATAGATCTCTTCGACCGGTTGATTGGTCGGCATCAGCTTGACGCCGCGCCCATTCCGTTGCCCGGAATTCTGCTTCTCCGCCATGACCGAATATCCCCTTCGCTGGAAAGCCAAAGCCTAGAGCATTTACCGATCATCTGTGATCGGTAAATGCTCATACCTTAACAAAATTAGGGCAGATTCACCCGATGGCATGATGACTTGCGATCGGGTGCCTCTGCTCCTAGCGCGAACGGGCCCGTGGCGCATGCGCTCTTCCGTTACAATTTGCTATCGTCCGCCAGGGCGCCAGCCGCGGCCCTTGGAAACGGCCGGCGCGCCGAACCGGTCGCGTACCTTGTCCATGGCCTGTTCCAGGCGCGCCCAGCGGTCACGTTGACCGTCGACCAGATCGGGGGGATCGGCGGCATCCCCCGGCGCCAATCGCGCCGCGCCGACACCGATCAGGCGAAACCGCCGACCGTCGGCTTCACGCTCGAGCAGCGGCAGGGCGGCGCGGTAAAGCACCTCGGCCAATCGGGTGGGATCGGCCAAGGCGCCGCTGCGCGTGAATTGACGAAAGTCGGCGGTCTTCATTTTGAGCGTCACGCCACCGGCGGCAAGTTCCGCCGCCTTCAGGCGCGCCGCCACTTTCTCGCATAAGCGCCAAAGGATGGGCGCCAGATCGGTGACGGCGCCGAGATCGCTGTCGAAGGTGGTTTCCGCCGAGATCGACTTGGCGGCGCCTTCGGGGGTTACCGGCCGATCATCCTCGCCGCGGGCAAAGCGGGCCAGTCGGCTGCCGATGGTGCCGTAACGGCGCATCAGCGTCATTTCGTCATAAGCGCCGAGTTCGCCGATGGTGGCGATGCCATCGGCCGCCAGGCGTTCGCGGAGCACTTGGCCCACCCCCCACAACAGGCCGACCGGACGGGGCGCCAGAAAGGCCAAGGCATCCGCCCTGCCGATCACCGCGAAGCCGCGCGGCTTATCGAGGTCGGAAGCGATCTTGGCGAGAAATTTGTTGTAGCTGAGGCCGACCGAGGCGGTAACGCCGACTTCGGCTTCGATGCGACGGGCCAGGCGAAGGAGGCTTTGCACCGGCGGGCCGCCGTGCAGTGCCTGGGTCCCCGACAGATCGAGGAAGGCTTCGTCCACCGACAACGGCTCGACCAGCGGGGTCAATGCCTGCATCAGGGCGCGCACCTGGCGTCCGACCGCTTGATATTTTGCCATGTTGGGTGGGATGACCACGGCGTTGGGGCAAAGCTTCAACTCCTTGAACATGGGCATGGCGGAGCGCACGCCGCTGATGCGCGCCACGTAACAACAGGCCGCAACCACGCCCCGCCGCCCACCGCCGACGATCACCGGGCGATCGACGAGGCTGGGGTCGTCGCGTTTTTCCACCGCCGCGTAGAAGGCGTCGCAGTCGATATGCGCTATGGCCAGGCGGTCGAGCTCGTCGTGGCGGATCAGGCGCGGCGAGCCGCAAACCGGGCAACGATGGGGCCATGGCGCGCCCACAGGGTGGATGGCCAACGGTTGTGCACAGTCCCGGCAGAAAGTGGGCATCGCAGCTCCCGAACAGCGAAGCGCAGCGCCATCCTATACGCCAACGGGCCCGATCGGCAGCGGCCGTTTGCATCGCATCGAGGGAGCGGCCGCGGCAGGCGCGACCGTTACGAGGGTGTCGCCTCGTAGGGCTCAGGCACAGCGATCATCACCTTGCGCATCAATTCGGCGAGCGAACGGGCCTGCATTTTTTCCATTACCTTGGCGCGATGGAATTCGACCGTCTTTTCGCTGCGGCCCAGACTGAGCGCGATCGCCTTATTCGGCTCGCCCGCGACGATGAATTCGAGCACTTGGCGTTCGCGCGGCGTGAGCCGACTCAACTGATGTTGAACAAGCTTTTGTTCGGAAGCCTCGTGAAAGCGGGCAACGCTGAGATCGACGGCTTTCTGCACCACTTCGAGCAGGGCCTGGCCATTGAACGGCTTTTGGATGAAATCGAAAGCGCCCGCCTTCATGGCGCGTACCGCCATTTCAACGTCGCCATGACCGGTGATGACGATGACCGGCAACTGGAGGCCGCGCTTGTTTATTTCCAACTGCAAGTCGATCCCGCTCATCCCCGGCATGCGGATATCGGCCAACAGGCATCCGGTTCGATCCCAGCGATAGGTATCGAGGAAGGCCTGAGCGGATGCGAAGGTTTCGACATCCAGATTGACCGACGCGACCAGCCAATGCAGCGAGTCGCGGATGGCCGGATCGTCATCGACGACGAAGACGGTGGACGGACTTTCTTCCATGTCGCATGTCTCCAATGCCACGGACGTCAATGGCAGTTTAGGAGCGCGGGGTTGCCGGGGGCAAGAATCCTTCGGGATAGTCTTGACGAACGGCCAGCAACGCCGCCGCCAACTCGACAAAACCGGCGCCGCCCGGCGACGGCGTCACATAGGCTGGCAACGCCGCCATGCGGCCGATCCAGCCGGCAACGTTGGCGACGCCGACCGCATTGGGGAAGTGGGCGAACATCGGTGCGTCATTGGGCGAATCGCCAGCATAGACGACGACATCCCGCCCGGCATCGATATCCAGGGCGAAACATTCGGCAAACAGCAGCCGGCTGGTGGTGAGCTTGTCGTAGTCGCCGATGTAGCCATTGACGTGGATGGAGCTGACTTTGGCGGTGACACCCGCCGCCGCCATCAGGGCGACGATACGGTCGATAGCGTCGCCACCCAGAGGCGCCACGTCCTCGCAGAAGTCGATGGCGAGATCGGCATCGCGATAGCCCTGATCGGAGGCCAGCGCCGTGCCGGGGACGGCAGCCATGATGCGTTGCCCGAGGGCGGCCAAGCGCCGGCGGGCGTCGGCACGGGCGGCATCCTCCAGCACGAAGCGGCGGATCAAGCGGCGGGCGGCGCGGTCATGGCGGAAATAAAAGGCGCCGTTCTCGCCAACCACGGCGGCGACCGGCCAGAAGCGGGCGATGTGATCGCACCAGCCAGCCGGCCGGCCGGTCACCGGCACGACGATCAGGCCGGCCCCACTGAGAGCCTCCAGCGCCGCATAGGCCGCCGCGGTCAGTCGCCCGTCGGTGGAGAGCGTATCGTCGATGTCGGTCAACACGGCGCGCACCCGCCGGCGGTCGGCGGCGGGAAAGGCCGACAGCGGCCGCATCGCCGCGTTACTGGCGGAGTTCGCCACCGGTCGCCTTGCTGACGGCGGAAACTACCTTGGCGGCGACGGCATCGATCTCGGCTTCGGTCAAGGTCCGTTCGGTCGGCTGCAAGGTGACGTTAATCGCAATCGACTTGCGCCCCTCGCCCAGCGAGCCCCCCGCAAAGACGTCGAAGATGCGCACCTCGGCGATCAGCTTGCGATCGACGCCACGAGCGGCGCGGACGACGGCGTCGGCCGGTACCTTAGCGTCGAGCACGAAGGCGAAATCGCGACTGACCGGCTGAAAGGCGGAAAGCTGCAACGGCGGTTTCGCCGCACCTTTTTTGGCGCGCGGCGGCGGCAGATTGTCGAGCAGGATTTCGAAAGCGACCAACGGTCCCTTTACTTTCATGCCGGCAAGCACGCGGGGGTGGACATCGCCGAAATAGGCCAGAGGCTTGCGCGGATCGAGACGCAGGACGCCGGAGCGGCCGGGGTGAAACCAGGCCGGCGCATCCATCGTGACCTGCAGATTCTCGACCGACAGGCCCAAAGCGGCCAGTACGGTAACCGCGTCGCCCTTGGCATCATAGGCGTCGGCGTCGCGCCCCGGCCCTTCCCATGCGCGCGGCACGGCCCGCCCGGCGCGCACGCCGGCGGCGACGATGCTCTGATCCTCCGGCCGGTCGCCGGCGTACTGCGGCCCGACCTCGAACAGGGCGCCATCGGGCATGCCGCGGTCGGCGTTGCGACCCGACGCGGCGATCAGGTTTGGCAGGATCGACGGGCGCATGACGTCGAGGTCGGCGCTGATCGGATTGACCAGACGCAGGCTTTCGGGCTGCGGGCCGAATAAAGCCGCCTGCGCCGAGGGCATGAAGGAATAGGTCACCGCCTCGACCAAACCGCGCGCCGCCAGCACGCGGCGGACCAATGTCCGGCGACGCTGCGCGACGTTCAACGCGGGAGCCGGCAGCACCGCATCGCGGGGCAGCGGCACGGCGGGCACTTTGCCGTAGCCGTAAATGCGCACGACCTCTTCGACCAGGCAGGCTTCGCAAACGATATCGTTGCGCCAGGAGGGAACCGTCACCGTCCAACCGGCGGCGCTGTCGGCGAGGCTGAAACCGAGTGCGCTGAGGATGCGCACGATTTCGCCTTCCGTCACATCGACGCCGCCCAAGGTCGCCACCCGGCCGTGGCGCAAGGCGATGGGCGCCTTCGGCGGCGGCGGGGCCCCCGCGATCACCAGTTCGGACGCCTGACCGCCGCAGATATCCAAAATCAGGCGGGTGGCTATTTCCGCCCCATCGACCAGGAAGGCGGGATCGATGCCACGTTCGAAACGGTAGCGGGCATCCGAGGCCAGGGCGAGCTTACGTCCGGTGATCGCCGTGCGCAGCGGGTCGAATAACGCCGATTCGAGCATGACGTTGACGGTCGTTGCGGTACAACCGCTGCGTTCGCCACCCATGACGCCGGCCAGCGCCTCGGCATGGGCGTTATCGGCAATCACCGTCATGTCGCTATCGAGTTCGTATTCGCGGCCGTTGAGTGCCAGGAACTTTTCACGAGGGCGGGCGAGGCGGACATGTACATCGCCGTTCATCTTATCGGCGTCGAAAACGTGTAGCGGTCGATTGTAGCCAAAGGTCATCAGGTTGGTGATGTCGACCAATGCCGAAATGGGACGCAGGCCGATCGCCAACAGGCGGTCCTTCAGCCAGCGTGGACTTTCGACGTTCTTCACGCCGCGAAAATAGCGCCCGACGAAATAGGGGCAGGCGTCGGCCGTCGCAGAGGTGAAATCCAAATGGACCTTGATGGGGCTCTTGAACACGCCTTTGACCGGCGAGGCATCGAGCGGATTCAACCGGCCGAGACCAGCGGCCGCCAGGTCGCGGGCGATGCCGCGCACCCCCAGGCAATCGCCGCGGTTGGGCGTAATCGAGACGTCGAAGACGACGTCGTCGATGCCCATGGCAGCGGCGGCCGGCGCACCGACCTTGGCATCGGCGGGCAACTCGACGATGCCGGCGTGTTCGTCGCTCAACTTCATCTCGCGTTCGGACAGCAGCATGCCGTTGCTTTCGACACCGCGAATCATGCTTTTCTTGAGCGTGATGCCGGTACCGGGAATAAAGGCGCCGGAGGGCGCAAAGACGCCCAGCATGCCGGTGCGCGCATTGGGCGCGCCGCAGACCACCTGGACTTCGCCCGCGGCGGTTTCGACGCGACAGACGCGCAGGCGGTCGGCGTCGGGGTGCTGCTTCGCCTCGATGACGCGGGCCACCGTGAAGGACGCCAGGTCCTTGGCCCGGTCGACGACCGATTCGATTTCAAGCCCGATGAGGGTCAGGGTTTCGGCAATGCGCGACGCCGGCGCATCCGTCTCCAGGTGCTCCTTGAGCCAATTCAGCGTGAACTTCATGGGATCGGCCCGGCGACCAGGGAGGGTACGTCGAGCGCGGCGAAGCCATAGTGACGCAGCCAGCGCAAGTCGGATTCATAGTAGGTGCGCAAGTCGGGGATTCCGTACTTCAGCATGGAAATACGCTCCAGCCCCATACCGAAGGCGAAGCCCTGATAGCGTGCCGGATCGAGGCCGCAGTTCTCGATGACCTTCGGGTTGACCATGCCGGAGCCGAGAATTTCCAACCAGTCCTCGCCATGCCCGATGCTCAGCCCGCCGCCTTCGCGCTTGCAGCCGATATCAACCTCGGCCGAAGGCTCGGTGAAGGGGAAATAGCTGGCGCGGAAACGCACCGGCAGATCGTCCACCCCGAAATAGGCGCGGCAGAATTCGATCAGGCAGCCCTTCAGATGGCCGAAGTGCGTCGCCTCGTCGATCACCAGGCCCTCGACCTGATGGAACATCGGCGAATGGGTGGCATCGTAATCGCAGCGGTAGGTGCGCCCCGGCACGATGATGCGCAACGGCGGCTTGCGCCCGAGCATGGTGCGGATCTGCACCGGCGAGGTATGGGTGCGCAACACCATGCGATGCCCATCCTTTTCGCCGGGCAGGTAGAAGGTATCCATCTCCTGGCGGGCCGGATGTTCGGGCGGGATGTTGAGCGCCGTGAAGTTGTGCCAATCGTCTTCGATATCGGGGCCTTCGGCGACCGAGAACCCCATTTCGCCGAAGATGGCCATCACCTCGTCGATGGTCTGGCTGATCGGGTGAATGCGGCCTTCGGATTCAGGCCGGATGGGCAAGGACACGTCGATACGGTCGCGTTCCAGCCCGGCATCGAGCGCGCGGTCGGCGAGCCTGGACTTTTCGGCATCGAGCGCGGCGGCAACCTCGTCCTTCAGCCGGTTGAGCGCAGCACCGGCGGCGCGCCGGGCCTCGGGGTCGAGGCCGCCTAGGCCCTTCATCAGGCCGGTGATGCGCCCCTTGCGGCCAAGCTCGGCGACGCGAATCTCCTCGAGCGCGTCGAGCCCGGCGGCCTTACGCACGGACCCGATGATTTCTTCGCGCAGGTTATCCAGATTCTCCATGGTGCGACCGATCGTTGCGGATCAGAATTTCAAGGGCGCCCCGGCGGGCAAACGAAAGGGAGCCGCCCGGGGGCCGGCTCCCTCGTCCACGCCGAAGCGTTCGTAGCGTTCAAGCAGGATTGGCGAGGGCGGCCCGGGCCTTTTCGACCAGGCTGGTAAACGAATCCGGTTCGCGGGTGGCAAGATCGGACAGCATCTTGCGATCGATCTCGATCCCGGCCCGGAGCAAGCCGTTGATGAACTGCGAATAGGTCAGCCCATGGATGCGGGCGCCGGCATTGATGCGCTGTATCCACAAGGCGCGGAAGGTGCGCTTCTTGTTGCGCCGGTCGCGATAGGCGTACTGCAGGCCATGCTCGACCCGTTCGATGGCGATGCGGAAGTTGTTCTTCGCCCGGCCGCGATAGCCCTTGGCCAGGTCCAGCACTTTTTTGTGCGCGGCACGGCGGGCGGGACTGTTGGTTGCGCGTGACATGTGACGAGGCTCCTACGCGTAAGGCATATAAGATTTGACCAAGCGCGAGTCACCCGGAGCCAGGATGAACGTCCCGCGCGCCTGGCGCTTCATCTTCTTGGGCTTGTTGCTCAGCATGTGGTTCTTGTAGGCAACCTTGGCCCGAACCTTGCCCGTCCCCGTCATTTTAAAGCGCTTCTTCGCGCTGGACTTGGTCTTCAACTTGGGCATTTCCCGTATTCCTTATCTATAGCGTCCCGTGCCGGCCAAAGCCGGCGGACGCTGCTGTGGCGACGGTCATTCCGGACGGCTGGGCATGCCCACGCCGGACCATCCGGTCCCGTACAGGGGCGTGGGTTATAGCGGTCGCCCCCAGGATCGGTCAAGCCGCGCCGGCACGCCCGCACCCGCAGCCAGTTCGCGGCAGCGACCGGTTTTCCCCAATAGGGTCGGCAGCGGCACGCAACGCGGCCCGGCGCCGGTCAGCGCGGCGCGATCACCATGGTCATCATGCGGCCTTCCATGGTGGGGAACTGTTCGACCTTGGCCATTTCGTCCAGTTCGCCGCGCACCCGGTCGAGGACTTTCATGCCCAGTTCCTGATGCGCCATTTCCCGGCCGCGGAAGCGGATGGTGACTTTTACCTTGTCGCCTTCGTCGAGGAAGCGCTTGGCGCTGCGCATCTTGACCTCGTAGTCATGGATATCGATGCCGGGACGCATCTTGATTTCCTTGACCTCGATGATCTTCTGCTTTTTACGCGCCTCGTTGGCCTTCTTCTGCTCGATATACTTGAACTTGCCATAGTCCAATATTTTGCAGACAGGCGGCTCCGCTTGCGGCGCCACCTCGACCAAATCGAGGCCGGCCGCAGTAGCGGCTTCCAATCCTTGACGCAGGGAAACTACCCCGATCATCTCGCCGTTTTCGTCTACAAGACGAATATTCGGCGTCTCGATCTCTTCGTTGATGCGCGGCCCTTTTTTGGCAGGCGCTTCAACCGTCCGTGGCCTCCGGATGTAACGTTCTCCTCTAATGGCGGGGGTCCCGTGGGAAGCTGGACAGTGCAGTCAGATTCCCGGGGACGAGCCCCGACGGCGCCGCCCTGTGGGCGCGCGTAGGGTTTGTCAGCGCCTTTCTAGGGGACTTTTCGCCTCGTCCGCAAGTCTAACTATTGCCTCATTCAGCGAAACCACGTCCTGCGCGGTGCTGCCGAGGCGGCGAATCGCCACCTTTCCTTCCTCCGCCTCGCGCCGACCGACTACCAGCAGGGCCGGTATCCGGGCGTTGCTGTGTTCGCGCACCTTATAGTTAATTTTCTCATTGCGGAGATCGAGTTCGGCCCGGAGTCCGGCGGTTTGCAGCGCCGCCATGACCTGGCGGGCATAGTCGTCGGAGTCATTGGTGATCGTCGCCACCACAACCTGTACCGGGGCCAGCCACAGGGGAAAACGCCCGGCGTGATGTTCGATCAGGACGCCGATGAAGCGCTCGAAAGAGCCCAGGATGGCCCGGTGCAGCATCACCGGCCGGTGCTTCTGGCCGTCTTCGCCGACATAGGATGCATCGAGCCGTTCCGGCAGAACGAAATCCACCTGCAACGTCCCCAACTGCCAATCGCGTCCGATGGCGTCGCGCAGCACGAATTCGAGCTTCGGCCCGTAGAAGGCGCCCTCGCCGGGGTTGAGCACCGTTTCGATGCCGGCGGCGGCGGAAGCATCGCGCAGCGCCGCCTCGGCCCGGTCCCAGACCGCATCGGAACCGGCCCGCACGGCGGGGCGATCGGAAAACTTGATGACCACGTCGTCGAAGCCGAAATCCTTGTAAATCGCCAACAGCAGTTCGCAAAAGCGCGTGCTTTCGGCATTGATCTGATCTTCGGCGCAGAAAATGTGCGCGTCGTCCTGGGTAAAGGCGCGGACCCGCATCAGGCCGTGCAACGCGCCCGACGGTTCGTTGCGATGACAGCCGCCGAATTCGGCCAGGCGCAAAGGCAGGTCGCGGTAGCTTTTGATGCCTTGCTTGAAGATCTGTACGTGACCGGGGCAATTCATCGGCTTGAGCGCCAGCATCCGTTCCTCGGACTCCGCGATAAACATGTTTTCGCGGAACTTCTCCCAATGGCCGGAAGACTCCCATAGCACCCGGTCGAGCAGCTGCGGCGTGTTCACTTCGACATAGCCGCTCTGTTCCAGCCGGGACCGCATATAGGCCTGAATCGTGCGATAGAGAGTCCAGCCCTTGGGATGCCAGAAAACGGCGCCGGCCGCGATGTCCTGGAGGTGAAACAGGCCAAGTTCACGCCCGACCCGGCGATGGTCGCGCTTCTCCGCCTCCTCCAGCATGTGGAGGTAGTCCTTGAGCTGCTTGTCCGTCGCCCAGGCCGTGCCGTAAATGCGTTGCAGCATGGCGTTGCGGTGATCGCCGCGCCAATAGGCGCCGGCGACGCTCATCAGCTTAAACGCGGTGCCGAGCTTGCCGGTCGAGGGCAGATGCGGGCCGCGGCAGAGATCGATGAAGGCGCCCTGGCGATAGAGTGTCACCGTCTCGCCGGCCGGGATGGACTCGATGATCTCGGCCTTGTAGTGCTCGCCCTGATCCTTGAAGAAGCGAATGGCCTTGGTACGGTCCCATTCCTCGCGCACGATCGGCTCGTCGCGGGCGACGATCTCGCGCATGCGCGCTTCGATCTTCGCCAGGTCGTCGGGCGTGAAGGGCTCGGCGCGGGCGAAGTCGTAATAGAAGCCGTTCTCGATGGCGGGACCGATGGTCACTTGCGTGTCGGGATAAAGTTCCTTTACCGCTTCGGCCATCACATGGGCGGCATCGTGGCGCAGCAGTTCGAGGGCGTCGGCATCGCGGCCGGTGACGATCTCCAGCCGGGCGCTGGCGGCAATCGGCCGGCGCAGGTCCCAGGCGTTGCCGTCGACGCGCGCCGCCAGCGCCGCCTTGGCCAAGCCGGGGCCGATGTCGGTAGCGACCCGTTCGGGAGTCACCGGGCCGTCGTAGGAGCGCACGCTACCGTCGGGTAGCGTCAGTTTCACCTTGCCATCGTCACATTCGCCGTCCGCCATGGGACCCATCCTCGGTCAAAAAACAGCAGCAAAAAACCCCCCCGGTGGTATCGGGAGGGTTGCGTGTGTCCAGCTTCAGTACGCGTTGGACCTCACGGACCCTCCCTGCCGGGAGTCCGGGTCGTCGTCGCGGTCGTCGTCGTGCCCAGCGTGAACATGGCGCTTTATATCCGCGTTCCGCCGGAAACTGTCAAGTTTCGGCGACGCCGATAGCCGCCGGCAGCGCCGCCAGGACGGCTTCGACCGGCAGGTCGGCCAAGCTGTCGCGACGCAGGATGACGATGTCGGAACCGCGCTGGGCGCAGAGCGCCGGATCGGATTCCGCCGAGTAGAGCACGACGGTCGGGCAGCCCGCCGCCGCCGCGACATGCATCGGCCCGGTATCGTTACCGATGGCCGCCGCCGCACCGCGCGCCAGGACGGCGAGATCGAGCAGGCCGGTATCGCCGGCTAGGTCGCGCACGCCATCAAGCCCCAGGGCGATGAGGGCGGTCAGCGGCCGTTCGCCGGAACCGCCGATCAGCACCGGCGTGACCCCGGCCGCGAGCAAGCGTTTGGCGAGGGTCCGATAGCGGTCGGCTGGCCAGCGTTTGGCCGGGCGGTGGGCGGCGCCGCCAGGTACCAGCAAGACATAGGGGGCGGCGAGACCGAAACGGCCGACATCGGCTTCGGCCCAGCCCAGGTCCGGAGCGGGCACGGTGGCGATCCCCGCCTGGGCAAGCTGTTCGGCCTGCCGCTCCAGCGTATGCATGGCGTCGCGGTGGGGATTGGCGTGCGGATGGGAACAACCGGAGGCAATGCCTGACCATTCCGGCCGCCGACCGGGCAGCAGCAGGCGGAAATAAGCGCCGCTGCGGTCCGAGGTCTGCAAGTCGTAGATTCGGCGAAACCCGCCGCCACGCAACCGGCGGCGGAGATCGAGCCAGCCGCCAAGATCGAGGCCGCGCGGCCGGGCGTCCACCCAGACGTCGTCGAACCAGCCGGTGGCACGGGCGAAATCGACGAAGGGCGCGGTGGTCAACAAGGCAACGTGGGCGTAGGCGTGATGGCGGCGAATCGCCTGGAAGGGACCCATCGCCTGAACCATATCACCTAGCGCACCCAACTTGATGACCAGGATACGGTCGTCGCGAGCCGACACTTATGAACGGGCCGTAGGGGCGAGGACCTCGTCGTAGACGTCGAGCGTCTTGGCGGCCATCACCTCGGTCGAGAAATTTTCGCGAACATTGGCGACGGCACGTTCGGCCATCTCCTGACGGGCGGCGGCAGAGAGCGCCAAGCACCGGGCCAAAGCTTCGGCCAAGCTGTCGGCATTCCCCGGTTCGACCAGCCAGCCGGTTTCTCCGGGGATCACCGTTTCACGGGCGCCGCCATGGTCGGTAGCAATCACCGGACGGCCGAGTGCCTGGCCCTCGGCGACCACCCGGCCGAAGGCTTCCGGTTCGGTCGAGGCGGAAACCACGACATCGGTCAACTTGTATGCAGCCGGCATGTCATCGCAGTGATCGACCAGTTGCACGACCTTGCCCAGACCAAGCCGCTGTACCTGCTTTTCCAGTTCGCGGCGATAGCCGGTGCGGCCCTGATCGGAGCCGACCAGGATGCAGCGCAGATCGTCGCGGCCGAGCTTGGCGATGGCGTCGATGAACACCGTCTGTCCCTTCCACCGGGTCAAGCGACCAGGGAGCATAATCACCGGTGCGCCATCGAGCAGGCGCCAGCGGGTGGAGAGTTGAATGACCCGTTCGGCGCTGATCCGGGCCGGATCGAACCTGTTGAGGTCGACACCGCGGTGGATCACCCGAATACGGCGCACCGGCACGCCGTAAACACGGCGCATATGGCCGGCGATAAAGTGCGAGATGGCGATCACCTTCTCGCCCTTGACCATCACCGCGTTGTAGTGCCGCTTCAGCCAGTTTTCGGTGCCGTAGGTGCCGTGAAATGTGGTGACGAACGGCCGATCGGTGCGCTTTGCCGCGTCCAGCGCACTCCAAGCCGGGGCGCGCGAACGGGCGTGCACCAGATCGACCTTCTCGGCAGCGATCAAGTCGGCAAGTTTGCGGGCGTTGTCGCGCATCGTCAGGGGATTTTTGCTGTCGAGCGGTAATGCAATGTGTTCGGCGCCGGCGCGCTTCAATTCGCGCTCCAGGTGGCCCCCGGCCGAGGCGACAATGGCCCGGCCACCGGCGGCGACGATAGCGGCCGCGATTTCGACCGTGCCCCGTTCGACACCGCCGCCCTGGCCGAGGGCAGGCAGTACCTGCAGCACCGTGGCCTGACGCCCCGCAGCGGGAGTTCCACCGTCGCGCGGCGCACGTTCCGCCGCGTCGTCCACCATGTTATTCTGCGCGTCCGTTTCCATCTTCCCGGAATCGATATGACCGACGCGGCAGACATGACCGCGACTCAAGCGCGGATACTACCACGCGCCGACGGAGCGACAATCGCCTACCGGCAGACGGCCGGTCGGACGCCAGGGATCGTGTTTCTGACCGGTTTCCGTTCGGACATGACCGGCAGCAAAGCGACCTTCCTGGAAGATTTCTGCCGCCGCCAAGGACGGGCCTTCGTCCGCTTCGACTATTTCGGCCACGGTGCGTCGTCGGGCGACTTCCTGCAGGCGACGGTCGGGCGTTGGGTCGACGATACGGTGGCCGTACTCGACAACCTGACCGAAGGACCACAGGTGCTGGTCGGCTCCAGTATCGGCGGCTGGATCATGACGCTGGCAGCGCTGGCCCGACCCGAGCGGGTGGCCGGCTTGGTCGGCATCGCCGCCGCGCCGGACGGTACGGCGGAACGGCTACCGGAACGCATGACGGCAGCGCAGCGCGCCGAATTGGAAAGGGACGGCGTGACCTATCTGCCAAGCGCCTACGGCGACGGCCCCTATCCGATCACCCGCCAGCTGTTGGAGGATGGCCGTCGCCACCTGGTGCTGGGCGGACCGATCCCGCTGACCTGCCCGGTGCGGCTGATTCACGGACTGGCCGACGAACACGTGCCCTGGTCAGGCTCGTTGCGGCTGGCGGAGTGCCTGCAATCGGCCGATGTCGAACTGATCCTGATCAAAGGCGGCGACCATCGCCTTTCGGCACCGGTCGACCTGGAGCGGCTGGGCGACGTGCTGGCGGCGCTGCTTCGGCGAATCGACGCTTAACCTTCGGCAGCGAGGATGGCCTTGAGCCCGTCCCGGTAGGTTGGATAAGCCAATTGCACGCCGAGTTCATCGCGGATGCGCCGGCTGACGACGACGCGATTGTCCTGCCAGAAGGACAAGGCCATCGGCGACATGCCCTTTGCGGCCTCGGCAAAAGGCACCAGCGGCGGTGGCGGCAGGCCGAGCAATGCGGCGGCACAGGCAACGACCTTTTCCGGTTCGGCCGGTTCGTCATCGGCGACGTTATAGATGGCCCCGGCTCGCGGCCGGGCGATGGAGGCGCGCAACACCGTGGCGATATCGTCGACGTGGATACGTCCGAAACGGTGGCCGGGGCGGTCGATGCGTTGCGCTTCCCCGGCGCGCAGCCGGTCGAGAACGCTGCGGCCAGGACCGTAAATGCCGGCCAAACGGAAAATTTGGATGGCGATGCGGTGCTCGGCACCGAAAGCAAGCCAAGCCTGTTCAGCGGCCGCCCGCCAGCGGCTGCGCGACGAGCTTGGAGCGAGGGGCGATTCCTCGTTCACCGGCGCACCGCCGGTATCGCCATAGACACCGGTGGTCGACAGGTAGCCGACCCAGCCGGCACAGGACGACCGGGCGATAGCCTCGCCGCAGCCGTCGAGAACGGGGTCGCCTGACGCGTCGGGCGGAATGGAGACCAGGATATGGGTGGCGCGTCCCAAGGCGGCGGCGCCGGCAGCCTCGAGCGGCCGGTCGCGGGCGAAAGGGAAAACCGCCATGCCGTCGCCGCGCGGCTGGGAGTCCTCCCGACGGGACGTTCCCGCCACGCCCCAACCTTCGGCACACAGCCGATGTGCCAACACCGTGGCGCTGTAGCCAAGGCCGAAACAGAAGAGAAAGGGATCGGCGCTCGCCATACGGCCTCCGGTGTCGCGCTTGTCGCTGCAGGCCGGCAATGCTATCGGGCGGAACAGTACCCCGACAAGGATGCGCAACGTCCATGGCCATATGGAAGAAGATTTACCTGGCCGCCCTGGCGTTGACAGGGATGGCCGCGCTTTCGGCGCCGGCAACCGCCGCCGAGCCGCCGATGACCTATAGCCGTTGCATGGCGCTGGCGCGAAGCGACCCGGAAGCGGCCTTCGATGCCGCCGTCAATTGGCGCGGCCTGGGCGGCGGCGAGGCGGCCGAGCATTGTACGGGCGTCGCCCTGATCGGGATGGGCGAGCACGCCGAAGGAGCGCGCCGATTGGAAGACCTGGCCCAACGGCTGCACGCCGGCCCGCCGGTGCGCGCCGAACTGCTGGCCCAGGCGGCGCAGGGATGGTTGTTGGCCAGCAACCTCGGGCGCGCCGAAAGCGTGCTCAACGCCGCCATCGGACTGGCGCCGGAGAATGGCACACTGTACGTCGACCGCGCCGCGGTGCGTGCCCAACGCCAGGATTACGAAGCAGCGGCCGACGACCTGGACCGGGCCATCGCCATCGATCCCTACGACGTGGATGCCCTGGCTCTGCGCGCCAGCGCCCGGCGGCGCCTGGGCGATATCGAGGGCGCCTTGTGGGACGCCGAGGAAGCGCTGCACATCGATGCCAACAGCACCGCGGCGCTGCTCGAACGCGGCCTATTGCGCCATGCTGCCGGCGACGGGGCCGGCGCGCGCCAGGACTGGCTTGGCATTCTGCGCATCGCCCCGAACAGTCCGGACGGCGATGCGGCGCGCGCCGAGATCGAAAAGCTGGATGTGCGGATCGAGGGCGGCAAGCCGCCGCCGCGGCGCTAGCCGACCTTTCGAGACGCCGGCTCCGCTGGGTTATGCAGTTTAATATGCGCCTTCATCCTGAAGCGCCCCGCCGGGACGTCTCGAAAGGTGGGCCAGCACCGTGGGGAAGGCTCAGAAATCCGGGTCGGCGTAGTGCTTCGGCGGCGGGGCGCCGGGGATGCGGTCGGCCAGCAAGGGGCGGAAGCTGGGACGGGACTTGATGCGGGCGTACCATTCCTTTGCCGCATCGTGCTTTTCCCAGGGCACATCGCCCAGGTAATCGACTGCCGATATATGGGCGGCGGCGGCGATATCGGCCAACGACAGGGTCTCGCCGGCCAACCAGTTGCGCCGTTCGACCAGCCAATCGATATAGGCGAGATGTTGGCGAAGGTTGGCGTGGCCGGCGCGAATCGCGTCCGAATCGGGCTGGCCGAGCCCCAGGAAGCGCTTCATCATCTTCTCGCCGACCAGGTTTTCCGTCACCTCGGTGTCGAACTTGCGGTCGAACCAGGCGACCAGACGGCGGATTTCCGCCCGTTGCAAGGGATCGCCGCCGAGCAAGGCGGGTTGGGGCACGGTTTCTTCCAGATACTCGCAGATCGCCATGCTGTCGGCGATCACGGTGCCGTCCGGTTCGACCAGCACGGGCACGTCCCCGGCCGGGTTCAACGCCAGAAAGGCTTGGCGCCGATCCCAAACGGGTTCGACCTTGAGGTCGGCCTCGACGCCCTTTTCGGCCAGGGCGACTCGCACCTTGCGGCAGAACGGGGATAGCCAGAGATGATAGAGAGTTCGCATAGACGCCGGATTATAATCACAGGCGCCGCCGGCGAACCAGCATCCCGACACACCCGCCCGCATCCTTGTGCTCGCGCTAATGTGAGACCGCCGATGCACGATTCGCTTGCCCCGGCAGCGGCGCGGGACAAATTTAGGGGTCGGCGTAACAGCGCCGGTCCGACCGCCGAAGGATAGACGGTACGACCAAACCTTGTGCGAAGGGACGAACGCCATGTTGATCCGGATCGCCAACCCCACAGACGTCAAGCCGTCGGAGATCACGTCGCCGTCGCTTTACCTCGACCGCCGTGCGTTTATCGCCGCCGCCGGATTGGCCGTCGCCGGCGCTATCGGAGGGGCCCTTCCGGCCGGCGCCGCCGTGTTGAGCGATGGCAAGCTGGAGGGCGTCAAGTCGGGACCGTTCGGCACCGAGGACGAGCTGACGCCGCTCGACAAGGTCAATTCCTATAACAACTTCTATGAATTCGGCACCGACAAGGCCGACCCGCAACGCAACGCCCGCTTCTTCAAGACCAAGCCGTGGACCGTCGAGGTCGCCGGCGCGGTGGCCAAGCCGGGCAGCATCGGCCTCGACGACCTGGTCAAGCCGCACACGCTGGAGGAACGGGTCTATCGCATGCGCTGCGTCGAGGCCTGGTCGATGGTCATCCCCTGGGTCGGCATTCCGCTGGCCGACGTGCTGAAGCGTTTCGAGCCGACCGGCAACGCCAAGTTCGTCGCCTTCGAGACCCTGCACGATCCCAAACAGATGCCGGGACAGAACCGCAAGGTGCTGGACTGGCCCTATGTGGAAGGCCTGCGCATCGACGAGGCCATGCATCCGCTGACCATTCTGGCCGTTGGCGTTTACGGCCAATCGCTGCCCAACCAGAACGGCGCGCCGCTGCGCCTGGTGGTGCCGTGGAAGTACGGCTTCAAGGGCATCAAGTCGATCGTGCGCATCAATTTCCAGGAGAAGATGCCGGCGACCTCGTGGAACGAATCGGCGCCGGGGGAATACGGCTTCTATTCCAACGTCAATCCGAAGGTCGATCATCCGCGCTGGAGCCAGGCCACGGAACGGCGCATCGGCGAATTCTTCCGCCGCGATACGCTGTCGTTCAACGGCTATGCCGATCAGGTGGCGTCGCTGTACGCCGGCATGGACCTGAAGAAAGACTTCTGAGAAGCGGACGGCCGACGTGACCGCCGATCAACGCATCCGCTGGCTGCTCAAGCCGGTCGTTTTCGCGACGTCCCTGTTGCCGGCGGCATGGTACGCCTTTGCCGTGGCGACCGACGGGCTTGGCGCCAATCCCATCGAGGCGCTGAACCGGGGCTTGGGCGACTGGGCGTTGCGCTTTCTTCTGATCGCGTTGGCGGTGACGCCGTTGCGCCAGATCACCGGCTGGAACGGCTTCGCCCGCTTTCGCCGCATGCTGGGGCTGTTCGCCTTCTTTTATGTGGTCATGCACCTATCGAGCTACGTGGTGCTCGACCACTTTTTCGCCTGGAAGGTGATTTGGCAGGACATCCTCAAGCGCACCTACATCACGGTCGGCATGCTGGGCGTGCTGCTGCTGCTGCCACTGGCCGTCACCTCGACCAAGGGCTGGATCCGGCGGTTGGGCAAGCGCTGGCAGACGCTGCACCGAGCGGCCTATATCGCCGGCATCGCCGGAGTGGTGCATTTCTACATGATGGTGAAGGCCGACGTGCGCGAGCCGCTGATCTATGGCGCCATCCTGGCCGTGCTGCTCGGCTGGCGCGCCGTGACGGCAATGCGGCGGCGCAACGGCCGGCGAGCGGCGCGGCCGCAGGCGGCTTAGCGCAAGAACCCCGCCCCCTTGGCCGCGATCATCGCCGTCGGCGTGTTGGTGTTGCCGGAGGTGATAGTCGGCATCACCGAGGCGTCGATGACGCGCAGGCGGTCGATGCCGCGGACGCGCAGGCGATTGTCGACGACAGCCAGGGGATCGCTGTCCAGGCCCATCTTGGCCGTGCCGACGGGATGGAAGATCGTCGTGCCGATGGTGCCGGCGGCCTTGGCCAGCGCTTCGTCACTGTCGTCGACCTGCGGTCCGGGCAGGAATTCGTCGGGGCGGTAGGGGGCGAGCGCCGGCTGGGCCATCAGCCGGCGGGTGACGCGGATGGCGTCGGCGGCGACGCGGCGGTCTTCTGGCGTCGAAAGATAACCGGGCGCGATGGCCGGCGGGGCGGCGGGATCGGCGGAGCGCAGCTTGACGGTGCCGCGCGAGGTCGGGCGCAGGTTACACGCGCTGACGGTGATGGCGGGAAAGCGGTGCAGCGGATCGCCGAACTTATCGAGCGACAGCGGCTGCACATGGAATTGCAGGTTGGGCCGGTCGCGACCGGGATCGGAGCGGGTGAACATTCCCAACTGCGAGGGCGCCATGGTCAGGGGGCCGCGCCGCCGGAACAGAAATTCGAGGCCCATGGCCAGGCGGCGGGGCAATGAATGATAGGTCTCGTTGAGCGTCTTCACGCCCGAGACGCGATAGATCGAGCGTTGCTGCAGGTGATCTTGCAGGTTCTGGCCGACGCCGGGCAGATCGAGCGCAACCTCGACTCCGGCCCCCGACAACCATTCGCCCGGTCCGATCCCGGAAAGATGCAGGATGTGGGGCGAGCCGATGGCGCCGGCGCAGAGGATCACCTCGGCACGGGCCGCGGCCGCGAAGCGGTGGCCGTCGCGGCGGAACGATACGCCGGTGGCGCGCCGGCCTTCCAACGTTACCCGTTCGACCGTCACGTCGGTCTGCACCCGGAGGTTAGGGCGGTTCATGACAGGCTTGAGGAATCCGCGGGCGGCGGACCAGCGCAGGCCGTTGCGCTGATTGACATGGAAGTAACCGACGCCTTCGTTGCTACCGGTATTGAAATCCGCGGTACGGGGCACACCCATCTGTTCGGCCGCGTCGGCGACGGCATCGAGAATGTCCCAGCGGACGCGCGGTTCTTCGACCCGCCATTCGCCGCCGGCACCGTGGAATTCGCCGGCGCCGAGGAAATGATCCTCGATCTCGCGGAACACGGGCAACACGTCGTCCCAGCCCCAGCCGGTCAGCCCGAGCTGGCGCCAATGATCGTAATCGGCAGCTTGGCCGCGCATGGCGATCATGGCGTTGATCGCCGACGATCCGCCCAACGCCTTGCCACGCGGATAGGCGAGCGAGCGACCGTTCAGGCCCGGCTCGCTTTCGGTCCGCAACATCCAGTCGGAACGCGGATTGCCGATGGCGAACAGATAGCCGACCGGGATGTGAAACCAGATCCAATTATCCCGCCCGCCGGCTTCGAGCAGCAGCACGCGCCTGGCGGGATCGGCCGACAGCCGGTTGGCGACGGTACAGCCGGCGGTGCCGGCGCCGACGACGATAAAGTCGTAGTCGCCATCGAATTCGCGGATATTGCCATCGTTCATGTCGGCACCAACGCCCGCGGCTTCTATCTGGGCTTCGGGCCGACCTGCAGATCCACCTTCATCATCAACGAGACGGTCTGATCGGCGGCCTGCACCTGCAACAACTTTTGCGCATGGCGGGGCAACGGAACCTGATTGTCGATGCAAAAGCGGATCAAGGCAGCAGCCACCTGATCGCGTCCCAGGCGAACTTCGTTGGGATGAGCGGGGTTGGCGGTCGTAAAAACGATGACGACCGTGGCCGCCACGTCGTCGGCGATGCGCAGTTCGCCAATGTTGGCGTGCGGCAGGGCGATGTTGCTGCGCAGGCAAAAATCGACGGCCGCCCAGCGTATCTCCTCGGCGTCGAAGACGATTTTTCTGATCTCGGTCGGCATGACGGTTGGCTCCTGCGCTGTCGTTGCCGCCAGCAGCAATATCTAATGCGCCTCGCCCCAATTGGCACCACGCCCGGTGTCGACCACCAAGGGCACGTCGAGATGAGCAGCGCCTTCCATTACCTCGCGCACGACGGCCTCCGTCTCCGCGACTTCGGCATCGGGCACCTCGAAGACCAGTTCATCATGCACCTGCAACAGCATGCGCGCTCCGAGATTCTTCGCCGCTAGCGCACCAGGCACACGGATCATCGCCCGCTTGATGATATCGGCGGCTCCACCTTGGATCGGAGCATTGATAGCGGCACGTTCGGCAAAGCTGCGCAGGGAAGGATTGCGGTCATTGATGCCGCGGGCATGGATACGCCGGCCGAACAGGGTGCGGACATGGCCGTTGTCGCGGGCCTCTTTGACAATGCGTTCCATGTAGGCACGGATGCCGGGGTAGCGTTCGAAGTAGGCATCGATGTAGCGCGCCGCTTCGCCGCGCGGGATGCGCAACTGGCGGGCCAGACCGAACGCGGATATGCCGTAAATGATGCCGAAGTTGATGGCCTTGGCCTTGCGTCGGATCATCGGGTCCATGCCTTCGATCGGCACGCCGAAGACCTGCGAGGCGGTCATGGCGTGGATGTCGTGCCCCTGGCGGAAGGCTTCCTTCAACGAATCGATACCGGCCACGTGGGCCAGGAGGCGCAGTTCGATCTGCGAATAATCGGCCGACAAGAGAACGTGGCCATCATCGGCGACAAAGGCGCGGCGGATCTTGCGGCCTTCGTCGGAGCGGATCGGAATGTTTTGCAGGTTGGGATCGTTGGAGCTCAACCGCCCGGTCGAGGCGACGGTCTGCGCATAGGAGGTGTGAATGCGTCCGGTCTCGGGATTGATCTGTTCGACCAG
>CANITX010000022.1 GCA_947470575.1 Rhodospirillales bacterium | reverse complement strand
TACGTCACCGCCGAACCGGTCGTAAACCAATTTGTCCCTGTCGGGAACCTGCATGCCGCCGGGCTCCTCCGGGCGAACCTTGACCGGCCCGGGATCGGCTTGCACCACAGGTACCGGCGCACCCTTGTCGGTCTTCGTTCCCATGAATTTCATGCCATACCAGATGCCACCACCGGCCATCAGAGAGAACAAAGCCGCGGCCAGCACCACTTGCGGCCAACGGCTTCGGGGTTGTTCCACCGCGCGCTCGGCTCCGGCGAACAACTCCGGATAATCATCGGAGCGCGGCACCCGGTGAAGGTCCTGTTCCTCGCTCATCAGCGCATCTCCTCTGCAGGCGTAACGCCGAAGACGCCAAGACCCGACTCGATGATGATCGCAACACCGCTGATCAGAGCCAGTCGGGCCGCCGTCAAACCTAAATCCTCGGTCAGCAGAAACCGCAGGCTGGTATCGTCGCGTCCCTTGTTCCACAAGGCATGAAAATGTGCCGCTACGTCGTTGAGGTAGTAGGCAACGCGATGCGGCTCATGCGCCTCGGCAGCCTGTTCGACCATGCGTGGCCATCCCGCAAGTGTCTTGATCAGGTCGATTTCCGCTTCATCCGTAAGGCGGTCCATGGGCGTGTTTGCCAAAGCCTGCGGACTTACATCTATCGTGGGAAATGTGTCGGCCGCGTGGCGCAAAACCGAGCGGATCCGCGCATGTGCGTACTGCACATAAAACACCGGATTGTCGCGCGACTGCTCGAGCACCTTTTTCAGATCGAAGTCGAGATGCGCATCGTTGCGCCGGGTCAACATGATGAAACGCACCGCGTCGCGGCCAACTTCGTCGATAACTTCGCGCAAGGTGACGAACGATCCCGACCGCTTCGACATCTTCACCGGCTCGCCGCCGTCCATCAGGTGGATCATCTGGCATAGCTTCACGTCGAGCGTTGCCTTGCCGTCGGTGATGGCCTTAACCGCCGCCTGCATACGGGTAACGTAGCCGCCGTGGTCGGCGCCCCAAACGTCGATCATGGTGGCGGAACCGCGGCGGAATTTATCCAGGTGATAGGCGATGTCGGAGGCGAAATAGGTCCAGCTGCCGTCCGATTTGCGCAACGGCCGGTCGACGTCGTCGCCGAACTGGGTGGCGCGGAACAGCGTCTGCGGGCGCGGCTCCCAGTCCTCCGGCGTCTTGCCTTTGGGAGGCTCCAAAATGGCACGGTAAATCAACCCGCGACTATCGAGTTCAGCTAGGGCCTCATCGACCTTGCCGGCGGCAATCAGGGCTTTTTCCGAGGTGTAGACATCGAAAGAGACGCCAAGCGCCGCCAGATCCTCTCGGATCAGCGCCAGCATGGCAGCCGTCGTTTCGTTGCGGAAATGCGGTAGCCATTCCGTCTCCGGTGCGTCTAGCCAGCGGTCGAGATCGCGACCGGCAATCGTCTTGCCGACGGCAACCAGATAGTCGCCAGGATAAAGCCCTTCGGGAATGTCGCCGATCTTTTCGCCCAAGGCCTCGCGATAGCGCAGGTGAGCCGAGCGGGCGAGGACGTCGATCTGGCCTCCGGCATCGTTGATGTAATATTCCCGGGTGACCTGAAAGCCCGCCTTTGCAAGTAAGGCAGCAAGGGCATCGCCGACGACAGCGCCGCGGCCGTGGCCGACGTGCATGGGCCCGGTTGGATTGGCGGAAACGAATTCGACGTTGACCGGGCGGCTGCCGCCCATCGTCGAATCGCCATAGGCCGGTCCTGTCCGCAGGATTTCGGCCAGCCGCTCATGCCAAAAGGCATTGGCGATCCTGAGGTTGATGAAGCCGGGCCCGGCTACCTCGGCTTGGCGGACGGTCGGCAAGGCTTCAAGTCGGCTGGCGATCGCAGTGGCAAGGTCCCGCGGCTTCATTCCGGCCGCCTTGGCCAGCACCATGGCAGCATTGACGGCGATGTCGCCATGGGACGACTCGCGCGGCGGTTCGACGGCCACACGCGCCGTGTCGAGCCCGGCCGGCAACACGCCGCTGGCGGCAAGATCGCCGACGATGGCAATCACGTCCCGGCGGAAGTGTTCGAATAGATTCATGAAGTCCTAGCCTGTACGTCGAATAGACGGCGGTGTTCGTCCAAGGCATGGCGGTCGGTCATGCCGGCGATGTAGTCGGCAACAATCCGCGCCGTCGAAGTCTGCCGCGGGCCGGCGGCCTGGGCGCGCCATTCCGTCGGCAGGCACTCGGGCTCGCTGACCAGCAATTCGAACAGCTCGCGGACCACGCGGCGTGCCTTACTTGTCATGCGGTTCAGCTTGTAGTGGCGGTACATGTTGGTGTGAAGGAAATCCTTCAATGCTTTGTCATTCTTATGCATTTTGTCAGAAAATCCGGCGATTGGGCGACCCAGACGGCGAATATCGTCGGCCGAGCGCACATCCGATTCGGCAATCCGCCGTGCGGTTTCGCCGGTTAGGTCGATAACCATCGCGCCAATCATTTGGCGCACGGCTTCGTCGATCAGCCGCGAATCGTCCAATTCCGGATACTTGCGTCGGGCCTCGTCCAGCACCGGGCCAACCAGAGGTACGTCGGCGAGGTCGTCGAGAGAAAACAGCCCGGCCCGCAAGCCGTCCTCGATGTCGTGGTTGTTATAGGCCACATCGTCGGCCAGTGCCGCCACCTGTGCCTCGGCCCCGGCGTGGGTATCGAGTTCCAAATCGTGCCCCGCGACGTAATCGGCAATACCGAAAGGCAGCACGGCCGGGCGCTCTCCAACCACCAGGGGCCCATTGTGCTTGACCAACCCTTCCAGCGTCTCCCAGGTCAGGTTGAGGCCGTCGAAATCCGGATAGCGCCGCTCCAATTGGGTCACGACACGTAAAGACTGAGCGTTATGATCGAAGCCGCCATAGGGCTTCATCGCTTCGATCAGGGCATCCTCGCCGGCGTGGCCGAACGGCGTGTGACCGAGGTCATGGGCCAGGGCCAACGCCTCGGCCAGGTCTTCCTCCAATCCAAGGCATCGGCTGACGGAACGGGCGATCTGCGCCACCTCCAGGCTATGGGTCAGCCGGGTACGGAAGAAGTCGCCCTCATGATTGACGAAAACCTGGGTCTTGTACTGCAGCCGGCGAAAGGCCGCGGCGTGAATGATGCGGTCGCGGTCGCGCTGAAAGGCGGTTCGCGTCGGACTGTCGGCCTCGGGATAAAGCCGGCCACGGCTATTCTCCGGCTGACTGGCGTAAGACGCCAGCGACCGTGGTCGCGGCCGCAGAGAATCGGGAATCGGCGGTGCCGGTGGGGTCATGCGGGGAACCTAGCCCCCGATCGGCCAGGGTTCAACCGCCGGGCGTGTCAATTGACAATCATCCGCGCCGCCCTACATTACATAACGTGTGAATCCCACAGGAAAGAGCCGGCCATGAACCAATTGGCTGACGCCGCCGTCCAACGCCAGATCGGCATTTCGGCCAGTGCCGCCAAACGTATCGCCGAATTGCGCGATGCCGATGGTCGCCCGGGGCTGATGTTGCGTGTCTCCGTGTCCGGCGGCGGCTGTTCCGGCTTCCAGTATGGTTTTACCCTGGACGAGGCCGTCAATGCCGATGATCGCGTCTATGAGCGTGACGGCATCAAAGTCGTGGTCGATGAAACATCGCTCGATCTGCTCGCCGGATCGGAAGTCGATTTCGTTCGCGAGTTGGTCGGTTCTTTTTTTTCCATGAAAAATCCTAACGCCAGCTCAACTTGCGGGTGTGGTTCGTCGTTCTCTATGTAACAGTGTCCACGGGTTGTTAGCCCAAGGAAAAGGGTCTTGGCGTTCGCTGTCATGGCCAGAAGAGAGTACTCTGGTGCGCTGCAATTTGGGAAAAATTGGTGGTTGCTTCGGTGTACAGCTATAGTTGTTTATGGTTGCGTATCGAAAAAGAAACCTAATAACGACATTAAGCAGGTTTCACCTCAGGGAGAAGAAGGATGACCAAATCAGCTAAACCATCCCCCAATCGTCGTCGCTTTCTGAAGGGATCGCTCACGGTGGCCGCCGCGGCCGCGATGGGAGCTCCCAGCTTGGCCAAGGCCCAAAGCGGTCCGATCACCATGCGCTGGCAGAGCACGTGGCCTGCCAAGGACATTTTTCACGAATTTGCAAATGACTTCGCCAAGAAGGTCAACGATATGACCGGTGGCGATCTCAAGATCGAGGTGTTGCCCGCCGGCGCGGTGGTTCCGGCCTTCGGTCTCCTCGAAGCCGTCTCGAAAGGTACGCTCGACGGCGGCCATGGTGTGATGGTTTATCACTACGGCAAGCAGACGGCCCTCGCCCTCTGGGGGTCCGGTCCGGGTTATGCGATGGATGCCAACATGCTCCTGGCCTGGCACAAGTATGGCGGCGGCAAGGAGTTGTTGAACAAGCTCTATGCCTCGATTGGCGCCAATGTCGTATCCTTCCCCTACGGCCCGATGCCGACGCAGCCGCTCGGCTGGTTCAAGAAGCCGGTCACGAAGGTCAATGATTTGAAAGGCCTCAAGTACCGGACCGTCGGCATTTCGATCGACGTGTTCACAGGCATGGGCGCCGCCGTCAACGCATTGCCGGGTGGCGAGATCGTCTCGGCGATGGATCGCGGGCTGCTCGATGCGGCTGAGTTCAACAACGCCTCCTCGGATCGCGTACTCGGCTTCCCCGACGTCTCGAAGGTCTGCATGCTGCAGAGCTATCACCAGAACGCCGAGCAGTTCGAGATCACCTTCAACAAGACCCGTTTTGATTCGCTTCCCGCCCAGATGAAAGTGATCATCGAAAGCGCGGTGGAGGCAGCATCTTCGGATATGTCCTGGAAGGCGGTCGATCGCTATTCTCAGGACTACATAGAAATGCAGACCAAGGATAAGGTCCGGTTTTTCAAGACGCCGGATGCCATTCTGAAGCGTCAGCTCGAAATCTACGATGAGGTCGTCGCCAAAAAGTCCGCAGAGAATCCCTTGTTCAAGGAAATTCTTCAATCGCAGATTGCCTTTGCCCGCCGCGCCACCCAGTGGGAACAAGATACGGTGGTCAATCGCAAAATGGCCTTCGATCATTATTTCGGCCCGAAGGGCGTTGCGAAGAAGGCGTGATTTCGTTGTTCTAGCTCGAAGGAGTCCACCTGCGTCATTGCGGGTGGACTTTTTTGTGCCGGCACTGCACCTCAAATGGAAGCCATCGAATGACTGTCCAGCGCCTATTGCACGCCATCGACGGCGTCAGCACGTGGGTCGGAAAAACCGCTGCGTGGTTGATCGTCGGGCTAATGCTGCTGGTTTGCGTGGAAGTGTTCAAACGCTACCTTCTCAACGCCCCGACTGCCTGGATTTTCGACGCCAGCAATATGCTATACGGCGCTACCTTTATGTTGTGTGGCGCCTATACGCTGGCGCAAAACGCCCATGTACGCGGCGATTTTCTCTATAGCTCGATGCGGCCGCGCACCCAGGCTACGCTCGATCTGGTCCTGTATCTGGTCTTCTTTCTGCCCGGGATCGCGGCCCTCATTTACGCGGGCTATTCCTACGCGGGCGATTCTTGGCGCATTGCCGAACATTCCAATATCACGGCCGATGGCCCGCCCATCTATCACTTCAAAACCGTCATCCCCATCGCCGGCGCACTGGTGATGCTGCAGGGGATGGCCGAGATCCTGCGCTGCATCGTCTGCCTCAAGACCGGGGAATGGCCAAGCCGCCTCAAGGACGTTGCTGAAACCGACGTCATCGAAGAGCAATTGGCCGGCAGCGCCCATGTCGATGATGCGACCCGCAAGATGGCCATCGAGAACGTGCAGGCCATCGATGAGGCCGCCCGGCAGCGTGGCCGCAGCGGAGAGATCGAGCGATGAGCGACCCTGCCCTCGGACTGCTGATGCTTTGCCTCATCGTGGTCGTCATCATGATGGGGTTCCCGACAGCCTTCACGCTGATGGGCCTCGGCATCGTTTTCGGCTTCGTCGCCTATTTCAAATCCGGCCAGGCGTGGACCGACAATCTGGTCTTCGATCTAATGGTTCAGCGTACCTATGGGGCGATGACCAACGATGTGCTCATTTCGATCCCACTTTTCGTGCTGATGGGATACGTGATGGAGCGCGGCGCGCTGGTCGACAAGATGTTCTACAGCATCCAGCTCGCCTTCCGGAACGTGCCGGCCTCGCTGGCGGTCGCCACACTGATCGTCTGCACGTTTTGGGGTATCGCCAGCGGCCTGGTCGGTGCTGTCGTCGTCTTGATGGGCGTCATCGCTTTCAATCCGATGTTGCGCGCCGGTTACGACGTCAAACTTGCCTCCGGCGTAATCACTGCCGGCGGCACGCTTGGCATTCTGATCCCGCCATCGGTGATGATCATCGTCTATGCGGCCGTGGCCGGCCAATCGGTTGTCAAACTCTACGCCTCGGCGATGTTCCCGGGGTTCTTCCTGGCCTTCCTTTATCTCGTCTACATTATCGGCTGGGCCCTGATAAATCCGCGCATCGCCCCGCGCCTGCCCGAGGCCGAGACCAAGGTACCTGTTCCCGATTGGGTGAACCGGCTGTCGCAGGCCTATTCGGAAAACATAGTGGTGGCCCTGCTTAAGGCCTTGTCGTCACCGGCGAAAGCCAAGGCCATCGAAGCCGGCGAACGCCGCGTCGATGCTGCTTTGCTGCTCAAGTATCTGGCCTATGCCGCGGTACCGTTGACGCTGGTCGCAGGCACGCTCTGGCTGGTCTGGTGGTATGTCGTCATTCACCAGCAGGCGGAGGCGGTCGAAGACGTATCTTCGGTCCTCGAACAATTGGGCTCTTACAGCGAGGCAGCAGACGAGGTTACCAAACGAGGCCCGCCGCCAGGTTTCGAGCTTTGGTTCGGCGGTATCGCCATTTTCGCCGCGTTGGCGATGGCGCGCTACTACATGCGCATGACGGCCGAGCGGCTGGAAGTGATCAAGCTGTTGACCACGTCGATCATGCCGCTTGGCATCCTGACCGCCGTCGTACTGGTGGTCATTCTCTTCGGCATAACCACGGCGACCGAGTCGGCGGCCGTGGGCGCCGCCGGGGCCTTCATCCTGGCTTATTTCGCCCGCACGCTCGACTTGAAGCGCACTAAGGAAGCCGTGTTCCTAACTGCTAAAACGACGGCGATGGTCTGTTGGCTGTTCGTCGGTTCGGCATTGTTTTCCGGCGTCTTCGCCATTCTCGGCGGCCAGTCTCTATTGGAACAATGGGTGCTGTCTCTAAACATGACAGCAACTCAATTCATGATCTTGTCGCAGGCCATCATTTTCATCCTCGGCTGGCCGCTGGAATGGACCGAAATCATCGTCATCTTCGTGCCGATCTTTTTGCCGATGCTGAAGCATTTCGACATCGATCCGATCCTCTGGGGCACCTTGGTCTTCGTCAATCTGCAGGCAGCTTTCCTGTCGCCGCCGGTCGCCATGTCGGCTTTCTACTTAAAGGGCGTCTCGCCACCGCACGTAACCATAAATCAGATCTTTTCCGGTATGATGCCCTACATGCTGATCGTCATCCTGTGCATGGTTCTCATGTACCTATGGCCCGGGCTGACCCTTTGGCTTCCCGACTTTCTCTACGGCGGGGGCTAATGACGGCCAAGCGTCCGCCCAACCGCGTCACCCAGGCCGTCGAGATGCTCGGCCACGCCTTCGCGATCGGTATGACGCTGACCGAACTGCCCGCATCTTGCCGGCCACGCACGCTGAACCAAGCCTACGCGGTTCAAACCGCCTTTGTCGCATCGCTCGGCATAGAGACTGGGGGCTGGAAGATTGGCTGCACCAGCGAGGCCGCACGGTCGATCCTTAAGGCAAAGAGTCCTTTCGCCGGTCGGGTCTTGTTGACCCGATGTTTTGCAAGCGGGACGGAGATTCCCAATTTCAGCTATCCGATGCG
Source organism: Rhodospirillales bacterium (assembly GCA_947470575.1). GTDB lineage: Bacteria > Pseudomonadota > Alphaproteobacteria > Rhodospirillales > CAMCUA01 > CAMCUA01. The sequence continues at coordinate 19,542 of CANITX010000022.1, read as the reverse complement.
CGGGATCGAAGGCGAATTCGCTTTCGTTCTGGGAAAGAGTCTGAAACCGCGCGCCCGTCCCTATACGCGTGCGGAAATCGAGGCTGCGGTGGCCGATCTGCATTTGGCGATCGAGATTGTCGACAGCCGCTATACCGATTGGCGGAAGGTCACACTCCCCGAAATCGTCGCCGATCTTGGGGCAAATGGCGCCTTGGTCCTCGGCAACCCCGTCCGCAATTGGCGCCGATACGATCTGGCCGAGATCGCCGTTACGATGCGCTCCGGCGGTCGGATTGTAGGTAAGGGACATGGCGCGGATGCCCTCGGCAATCCGCTCGACGCCCTACGCTGGCTCGCCAACAATCCGGCGACGAAGGACGGCCTGCAAGCCGGTGAAATCGTTTCGACCGGCACCTGCACCGGCTTTTATCAATCGGCCCCAGGCGATAAGGTGTCCTGTACCTTCGGCCCTTTGGGAAAGGTCGCCTTGGCGTTCGGCTAGGCGAAGGTGCCGAAAAAGGGCGAAGGCCGCACCGAACGAAAGCCCACCGGCCCGAGCGCCATTGACGCCTCTATCCCCCGCGCGGTATTTCACCATCAATTCATTGAAATAATTGGACGATTTTGCATGACGAAAATCGCCACCTGGAACGTCAATTCGATCAAGGCGCGCCTACCCAATGTGCTGGATTGGTTGAAGGAAGCCCGGCCGGACATCGTGCTCCTGCAAGAAACCAAGGTCACCGACGATCAGTTCCCATTCCTTGAAATCGGCGATCTCGGTTACAACGTCGAGGTTGCCGGCCAGCGCACCTACAACGGCGTCGCCATCTTGTCGAAACGGCCCATCGATGTCATCCGGCGCGGCCTTCCCGGCGACGACGGCGATGAGCAGGCCCGCTATATCGAGGTCTTTACGGCCGACGTGCGGGTCGCATCCATCTACCTGCCGAACGGCAATCCCTATCCCGGCGTCAAGTTCGACTACAAGCTGCGCTGGATGGAACGCCTTCATGCCCACGCCCGCGAGCTATTGGCGACGGACGATGCCACGATTCTCGGTGGCGATTACAACGTCGTTCCCGACGATGGTGATGTCTACGATCCCGCCGGCTGGGTCGAGGATGCCCTATGCCGGCCGGAATCGCGCGCGGCTTTCCGCAAGATTCTCTGGCTTGGCTATACCGAAGCCTTTCGCGCCCTGCATCGCGAGGTCGGCCTTTACACGTGGTGGGATTACCGCGCCGGCCAGTGGTCGCGCGATCACGGCGCTCGCATCGATCATTTCCTGCTATCGCCGCAGGCCGCCGACCGCCTGATCTCCTGCGTCATCGATCGCGGTCCCCGTGGCAAGGACAAGGCGTCGGATCACACCCCCGTTGTCTGCGAATTGTCCGATTGAACGCTGCCGAACCTCGCCTCGCGGTTGCCACACCACCGCTTCCCCGTCTAAATCAATACCTGCGCGTATCGTTGCCTTAGGGAGTGCCCCCCATGGACGTCAAAGTTTTTGATAAAAGCAAGCTGCCCAGCCGCTATACCAGCGTCGGCCCGGCCAGCGCCCCGCACCGTTCCTACTACTACGCCATGGGCATGACCGAGGCGGAGATCGCCCGCCCCTTCGTCGGCGTGGCCACCACTTGGAACGAGGCGGCGCCCTGCAACATCTCCCTGTCGCGCCAGGCCCAGGCCGTCAAGAAAGGCGTCAAGGCCGCCGGCGGCACGCCGCGCGAGTTCACCACCATCACCGTGACCGACGGCATCGCCATGGGCCACCAGGGCATGAAGTCCTCCCTGGTCAGCCGCGAGGTCATCGCCGATTCCATCGAGCTCACCGTGCGCGGCCATTGTTACGACGCCCTGGTCGGCCTGGCTGGCTGCGATAAATCCCTGCCCGGCGTCATGATGGCGATGATTCGCCTCAACATCCCGTCGGTGTTTATGTACGGCGGCTCGATCCTGCCCGGCCGTCATCGGGGCAAGGACATCACCGTCGTCGATGTCTTCGAGGCGGTCGGCGCTCACTCCAGCGGCAACATGAGCGACGAGGAATTGCACGAGATCGAGTGCGTCGCTTGCCCCTCGGCCGGCTCCTGCGGCGGCCAGTTCACCGCCAACACCATGGCCTGCGTGTCCGAGGCCATCGGCCTCGCTATCCCCGGCTCGGCCGGCGCTCCGGCGCCCTACGACTCTCGCGATGCTTACGCCGAGGCCAGCGGCGAGATGGTCATGCAGGCCCTGGCGCAGCGCATCCGGCCGCGTGACATCGTGACCCGCCGTTCCCTGGAAAACGCCGCTATGGTCGTTGCCGCCTCGGGTGGTTCGACCAATGCCGGCCTGCACCTGCCGGCCATGGCGCACGAAGCCGGCATCGACTTCGACCTCCACGACGTCTGCGAGATCTTCAAGAAAACCCCCTACATCGCCGACCTCAAGCCCGGCGGCCGCTACGTCGCCAAGGACCTGTTCGACGTCGGCGGCGTCGCCGTCATCCTGCGCGAGCTTTTGGACGGCGGCTACCTGCATGGCGACTGTTTGACCGTCACCGGCAAGACCATTGCCGAAAACCTGGAAGGCACGACCTTTCCGGCCAACCAGGATGTGGTGCGGCGCATTACCGCGCCCCTTTCTCCGACCGGCGGCGTCGTCGGCCTGCGCGGCTCCCTGGCCCCCAATGGCGCCATCGTCAAAGTGGCCGGCATGAAGAAGCATGTTTTCACTGGCCCCGCCCGCGTCTTCGATTGCGAAGAGGACTGCTACAAGGCGGTGATCGAGCGCAAATACAAGAAGGGCGAGGTTCTGGTCATTCGCTACGAAGGACCGAAGGGCGGACCCGGCATGCGCGAAATGTTGTCGACGACGTCGGCCATCTACGGCCAGGGCATGGGCGACGAGGTGGCGCTGATCACCGATGGACGCTTCTCCGGTGCGACGCGCGGCTTCTGCATCGGCCACGTCGGCCCCGAGGCCGCCGTCGGCGGACCCATCGGATTGCTCAAGGATGGCGACATGATCCGCATCGATGCCGATAAGGGCACCATCGATGTCGATCTGTCCGAAGCGGAACTGGCGGCACGCCGCCAGGCTTGGAAGCCGCGCCGTCACGATTTCCAGTCCGGCGCACTCTGGAAGTACGCCCAAACCGTCGGCGACGCCGAAAAAGGTGCCGTCACCCATCCTGGCGGCAAGGCGGAAACGCACGTCTACGCCGATATCTGAGCCGTCATGTGCCGAGGGCTTCAGCGATGAAGCGGACGAAGAATAAGCATGCAAGCCGTCTCGGCCGGTTTGCCTACGAAGGTCTCGACCGCGTAATTCATGAACGCGCCCGGCTAGGTATTCTGAGCGCACTCCTCGCCCATCCGCAAGGCCTGCTATTCGGCGATCTCAAGCAGTTGTGCGGCTTGACCGACGGTAACTTAAGCCGGCACCTGCAAGTCCTGTTGGATGCCGGCCTTGTCGATATCTCGAAGTGTATTGCCGAGGGCAGACCGCAGACTTCATGCAAGATTAAAGCGCAAGGCCGCAGGCGCTACCTTGGCTACCTGTCGGTGCTGAAACAAGTCATACACGATGCCGATACCAGCCAAAAGCACGCCTCGGCAACAAGACATCCCCGAAAAATCGCCTGAATTTTCACCGACCCTCAACGCGACGCCGAACCGCTCCCCGTTGCCTGCAACGCCACGGTATCGCCCGTGATGATGAAGATTACCTCGCCATTGGAGGCCTTGTAGCTCCACTGCTCGATGGGTCCCAGTTTGCTGATGTTACTGGGCTTGCCGAGCTTGGATTCCAGTTCGGCACGTGTTTTGACGTCGCGAGCCTTGCTCAGGATGTCCTCTTTGCTTGGGTCGCCACAAGCGGTCAGGCCCAACAGGAACAGGGCGGCAAACGCCGACATGAGAAACTTGCGAAACATCGAAGGCTTCCTTGAAAATTTCATCGTATGGGCGTTTGCAGACTAACAGAATCCGACGCCGCCGGAAGGCTCTGTTGGATTTAGGTACCGGGCTGATCGCGCCGCGCCGCTTGTAGCCGCCCGTCCAGGATTTTCGCTTCCCGCTTCAGCTCTCGCTCCATCTGGCGAATGCGGCCGTTCAAGTCCTCGATACGCCCCAAAGCAACGCCACGCCGCCGGCGCGCGTGGCGCTTCACCGCCCGGCGTATCGGCCACTCCAGAGCAAAGGCAAATAACAACAGCGCCGCCAATCCGCAGATAATGGCCGCGACAAGATAGCCGATCTGCCCCCAGGCGAAGGCGACCCCCCAGAACCCGATTGTCACTAAGGAAGACGCGGCAATGAACAACAATCGCTTGGTCACTACATCGTCTTTCTGAGCGTCGAGTTCGGCATCCTGGATGGCATTGACGATTTCCGCACGCGCCATCGCCTGCCACTGGCGAAAATTGACTCCGCGATCGATGGTCCGATTATCGCGGATGAACTGTTCCAGGCGTCGCGTGACGAAATCCGCCCGCTCCTGTGCCGTCGGGTTACCCTCCAGGACGGGTTGCGATGGCTGCACTGGGCTGCCATGTCCATCCTCTGCGTCCCGCCATACCGCCGATTCATCCGTGTTTGTTCGACCCGCCATGAGCACAATTATATCAGAAAGGAAGCATCCCTGAATCCGGCGCTTCGAATTAGCCTGGGACAGTGACTATACTAAACTTTAAAATAGAACCGTAATTGCAAGGAAAGCGTCATGACCGTAAAGCGACACGAAGTCGGGCCGATGATGAGCCGCGTCGTCGAACACAACGGCACGGTCTATATCGCCGGCACCACGGCCGGGGATACCAAGGGCGATATCAAGGATCAAACCCGCCAGGTCCTAAAGACCATCGACGAACGCCTGAAGATGGGCGGAACGGACAAATCCAAACTGCTGACCGCCTTGATCTTCATTTCCGACATCGGCCTGCGCCCGGCCATGAACGAGGTTTGGCAGGCTTGGCTCGACCCCGTCAACACGCCGACGCGAGCCTGCGTGCAGGCTGGCCTGGCGCCTGGGGTGCTTGTGGAAATCATCGTTACCGCAGCGAAGTAATCGCTCCGCTGCGAACCGTGGCCGCGACCAGGCCACGGTTTTTTGCAAGGGACGCGAACTAGCCGACGGCTGAAAGCCGGCTCAATGCCTGGTCCAAACGGGCGCGGGTTTCGGCTGTTTCTTCGCGCCGGCGGCGCTCCTCGTCAACAACTTCGACCGGCGCTTTGGCGAGGAAGCCGGCATTGCCCAACTTCTTGTCGAATCGCACCAACTCCCCGTCGAGCTTGGCGATTTCCTTGGACAATCGGGCCTTTTCCGCTGCGACGTCGATGACGGCGGCAATCGGCAGCGCCATGGTTGCTTCATCGATAACATCCTGAATGGCGCCCTTGGGCAGATCGCCTTCCACGGCCTCGATCGAACTCAGCCGGGCCAGTCTGACGATCAAATCGTCGTGGGCTGCCATACGCTCCCGCGTCGTTGCGTTGGCATTGAGCAGCAGCAGCGGCACCTTGGCGCCTGACGGTACGCGCATCTCGGAACGGATCGAACGCACCTGGGTGATCAGCCGCACCACCCAATCCATTTCCGCCGCCGCTGCACCATCGCGCGGCATGGCCGCAACCACGGGCCACGGCGCTGCGATCAGCCGCGTCGCCCGGACAGCGCCAAGCTGCCCCCACAACTCTTCCGTGACGAATGGCATGAAGGGATGCAGCAGCAGCAGGATATGGTCGAGCACCCAAGCCGTAGCCGCACGGGTTTCCGCCGCGTCTTCGGTACTGCCGGCCGTGATGATCGGCTTGGTGAATTCCAGATACCAGTCGCAGAAGGTACCCCATGTGAATTGATATGCGGCGTTGGCGGCTTCATTGAATCGGTAGGCATCCACCGACTCCGCCATTCCCGCCAAGGCTTCGGCCGTCTTGCCGACGATCCAACGATTAACGGTTAACCTGCAAGCGGCAGGGTCGAAATGGGGATCGACCTGACAGGCGTTCATCTCGCAATAACGTGCCGCGTTCCACAGCTTGGTAACAAAGTTGCGGTAGCCCTCGATGCGGCTTTCGGCAAGATTGATATCCCGTCCCTGGGCAGCCAGCGCCGCCAACGTGAAGCGCAGGGAATCCATGCCGTACTTCTCGCTGATCGCCAGCGGATCGATGACGTTACCCTTCGACTTCGACATCTTCTGGCCGTGCTCGTCGCGCACCAGGGCGTGGATATAGACGGTGCGGAACGGCACCTCCTTCATGAAGTGCAGACCCATCATCATCATCCGGGCGACCCAGAAAAAGATGATGTCGAAGCCTGTGACCAGAACGTCCGTCGGGTAATAGCGCGACAGCACCGGCGAATCCGTCTGCGGCCAATCGAGGGTCGAAAACGGCCAGAGCGCCGATGAAAACCAGGTATCGAGCACGTCCGATTCGCGGGTCAGTTCGGCGGCCCGGCCGTAATGGGCGGTCGCTTCGGTGGCGGCCTCGGCTTCCGTTTCGGCGACGAATACCTTGCCGTCCGGTCCATACCAGGCCGGTATCTGGTGGCCCCACCATATCTGGCGGGAAATGCACCACGGCTGGATGTTGCGCATCCACTCGAAGTAGGTGTTCTCCCAATGCTTGGGCACAAATGCGGTACGTCCCTGCTCCACCGCTTCGATGGCCGGCTTGGCCAGCGTCTTGGCGTCGACGAACCACTGGTCGAGCAGCCAAGGTTCGATGACCACGTCCGAACGGTCGCCATAGGGGATCGTCATGTCGTTTTCAGCGACACCTTCGAGCAGGCCGAGGGCCTCCATTTCCGCGACGATCTTTTCGCGCGCCACGTAGCGATCCAGTCCACGATAGGCTTCCGGCACGTTCTCGTTCAGTCGGGCGTCGGCGTCGAACACGTTGATCATCTCAAGCTGGTGCCGCCGACCGACCTCGAAGTCGTTAAAATCGTGGGCCGGGGTGATCTTCACGGCGCCGGTGCCCTTGGTCGGGTCAGCGTAAGTGTCGGCAACGATTCGCAGCCGCCGCCCAACGATCGGCAGGACGCAATGCTTGCCAACCAAATCGCTGTAACGCTCGTCCTCCGGGTGAACGGCAACCGCCGTATCGCCCAGCATGGTCTCCGGCCGCGTTGTGGCGACCCGGATGTATTCCCCAGGCCTTCCGTCGAGCGGATAGCGGAAAGTCCACAGCTTGCCCTTGGTCTCCCGCTGCTCGACCTCCAGGTCGGAAATGGCCGTTTGCAGCTTCGGATCCCAATTGACCAGCCGCTTATCCTTGTAGATCAACCCTTCCTTATAGAGCTGCACGAACACCTTGCGGACGGCAGCCGACAAGCCCTCGTCCATGGTGAAGCGCTCGCGCGCCCAGTCGCAGGACGCACCTAGGCGCCGCAACTGATGGGTAATGGTGCCGCCCGATTCGGCCTTCCACTGCCAAACCCGCTCGATGAAGCCGTCGCGGCCCAGGTCGTGGCGCGTCTTGCCTTCCGCCGCCAGTTGGCGCTCGACGACCATCTGGGTGGCGATGCCCGCATGATCCGTACCCGGCTGCCACAAGACGTCGCGCCCTTGCATCCGTCGAAAGCGGATGAGGATGTCCTGCAGGGTATTGTCCAGGGCATGGCCGACATGAAGGCTGCCGGTCACATTCGGCGGCGGGATGACGATGGCATAAGGCTGAGCGTTGTCGCGTCCCGGCTGGCCGTGGGCGAACACGCCGGAATTTTCCCATTCCTGGTAGATTCGTTCCTCGACCTCGGCGGGCCGATAGGTCTTGTCCAGCATCGCCGAACATCCTCTTGCAATCGTCGATTCGTTCGTGTGGGCAGCAATATTCCGCAACGGAGTGCGGAACGACAGCCTCCGGAAAGAGGCGTGCCGAAAGGGCGGTATTGTTAGCCGGGACGGTGCTGAGACGTCAATCTTTGCGCCATTCGGCGCGATTGATCATGTCGTCGATCTCGCGTTTCACCAGACGCTCGATCAGATAGGGCAGATTACGATCCATCCATTCGCGCAGCATTGGACGCAGCATCTCGCGGACCATGCCCTCAAGCGTCATTCCAGGACGCCCGACCATCACTTCCTGACGATCCAGAATGGCCCTCGCCAATTCGTTGAGAACGTCGGTCGAGGCTTTCTTTGCGGGGGCCGAAACGATTCGGTCGGGCGGCTCGTCGGAACCGACCCGCATGGCCGGGGTCAGTTCGAAAACGTCCTCAAGCGGGCGTGGCGCCGGTCGTCGCGGTGGGGGCGGCGGAGCGACAGGTTCCGGTTCTGGTTCCGGTTCCACCATCTCGATAACCGGCTCAGGCTCGGGTTCTGGCTCAGGTTCGGGTTCCGGCTCAGGTTCCGGCTCAGGTTCGGGTTCCGGTTCAGGTTCGGGTTCCGGCTCAGGTTCGGGTTCCGGCTCAGGTTCGGGTTCCGGCTCAGGTTCCGGCTCGGGCGCAGCGGCAGTAGCGGGAGGTTTCGGCTTACTGTCCTCTTCGGTATCTTCCGACAAGATGCGCCGAATGGAGGCAAGGATGTCCTCCATGGATGGCTCCGGAGTGGAACCATCCTGACCTTGTTGCCGCTTTGCACCGTCTTCGCTCATGGGCCGCCCGTTCGCCACTGCGAATTGCGAAACTAAAACAGTCGGGCAGGCGGTGCAACGTGAATGACAAGAATGGGATAGAGCCCGAATCGCCTTGCTAGCGCTGCCGACCGACGGATCTTACCAGAGGTCGCGTACTTCTACTCGCCGCTACTACCCCAACCGATCCACTTTCCCCGCACCTCGTCGTAGTGGACAGATGGATCGTAGAGCTCCACAGCCAGTCCCAATAGCCGGGCCGTCAACTGACCGGCCGCCGCCTTTAATCGGTATGCTGCAACGGTTTCGTCACGCTGGGCCCCCACCAGACTGACGCGCGCATCCAACAATTCCTGCTCGGCATCCAACACGTCGAGCAAGGTGCGCGAGCCGACCTCCGCTTCCCGTTGAACGCCTTCGAGCGCCACAGCCGCGGCCTGGATGGCTGCTTGGAAGGCAACGATCTGAGCGCGTGCGGTCTGCAAGGCTTCCCAGGAGCGCGTCACTTCCTCAATGGAATTGCGGCGGGCGATGTCGACCTGCGCGCGCCGCTGGCCGGTCCGCTGCTTCGCCTCGCGCAGCCGGGAATAGACCGCGCCCTTCTCATATAAAGGAACGCTCAACGTCACCAGTGCTTCATAGGATTCGGCGCGGGTACCTTGGCCGGAAGCCTCCAAGGACGTATTCGCCCGACCCTGAAGGTTCACGCTGGGCAAAAGCTCACCCTGCACGCTGTCGGCATTGTCGGTCGAAGCCAAAGTATCGTACTCGGCCGCAAGGATATCCGGATCGTTTGCCAGGGCAAGGCGCATGGCTTCTTCCTCGCTGACCGGCAACGCTTGCGGCAAGTTGGCGGGCTGTAGGTCGCGCGGCGTATCGCCGATGATCTTGCGATAGTTGGCCCGCGATGAGATCAGGTTGCCTTCTGCTCGTATCCGCGCTGCCGTTGCGGTAGCCCAGCGCGACTCCGACTGGTTCACGTCGGTCCGCGTGATCTCGCCTACGCCGAAACGGTCACGTGTCGCGTCCAACTGGCGGGCCAGCACGTGCTCATTATTGATATTGAGTTCGAGCACGGCCTGATCGCGCAGCACGTTAGTATACGCGGTCACCGCGTCGAGCAGCACGGTCTGTTCCGTTCCGGTCAACCGGGCACGCGCCGCCTGCACGGTGTTTTCCGCCTCCCTGGTCGTCGCGACCGTCCGTCCGCCGCGAAACAAGGGTTGCGTCACGGTCAATTCGAGCGACCGGGGATCCCGGTGCTGGCGCTTGTTTATCGCGGTATTGCTCTGGACCGCACTGCCCCCGGCATCGGCGTCCATGATGACCGAAGGTCGCCAATTGCTCAGGGCTTGCGGCAGCTTTTCATCCACCACGCGAACGGTCGCCCGCTCGGCCAACAGCGAAGGGTTATTGGTATAAGCGGAAGCCAATGCATCGAGAAGGGTCTCTGCCCTAGATGATCCGGCAATGCCGGAGGCCATCGCGATAACGCCGACGATGGCTGCGATACGGTTAAGCATCGACACGCTCAGAAAGTGAAGGCGGGTTGGCGGGCAAAGCCGGGTAAAAACGGCGTACCGGCATCGAATTGATCGCGCGGCGAGGCCCGCCCGCCGTAGCAGGTGAACAAGGTACCCCGGCCCATTTGGCCGCTGCCTCGAGTTACCACCGCCACCAATCGCCCGCCTTCGGCGACTTGCGGAAGATAAGCCGCCGGTATGTCGCCAATGGCGCCGTCGAAGAACACGACATTGTAAGGGGCCTGCTTGCTGTATCCCTGCAACAGGTCTCCGCTCACCACCACCGTATTGTCGGCGCCCAGATCGGCGAGCAGTGCCGTCGCGCCCTTTGCCAGGGCGACATCGCTCTCCAGGGCAACCACGGTGCCGGCCAGGCGTGAAAGGATCGCTGCCGTATAGCCGGTTGCCGCTCCGACAACCAAAACCACGTCGTCGGGGCGGACGTCCGCCATCTGCAGCAACTGAGCGGTGACCATCGGCTCCATCAGCCACCGGCCAGGCGCAAGGCTCAGAGCTTCATCGACATAGGAGATGGAACGCAATCTCTCCGGCACGAACAGTTCGCGCGGAACGCTGCTCATGGCTTCGATGATGGCGCCATCCGTCACCCGGTTGGGACGGACCTGACATTCCACCATATTGTGGCGCGCGGCTGCGAAGTCCATCGGCCTATCGTCGTGACTATTCCGTTGCACCGGTTTTCGGCGGCGACTCCGCTTTCTCGGATCGCAACCTCGAGCAGTGGCTATATACCCCTCGCCGCCCACGAAAACAATGCCGGGAGGTCAGCCACATACTTGCGTTGACAGTCCCCATCCCACGGACAGAAATGCCAAGGCCTCCATCTTGACCACCCCGGCCCTTGCGTCTAATGTCCGCCTCCCTTCGGGGAGGGCGCGGCTGTATTCGGTCGTCGGCCGACAAGGGCCTGGAGCTGCGGAGTCATTCCGCGCTTCTTATAGGGTTGGCGCGGTGGCAGAGTGGCCATGCGGAGGCCTGCAAAGCCTTTTACGTCGGTTCGATTCCGGCCCGCGCCTCCACCCTGATCCGGCGTAGCTCAGTTGGTAGAGCACGCGGCTGTTAACCGCTAGGTCGTAGGTTCGAGTCCTACCGCCGGAGCCATTTCACAGAAAGGCCGTTGGAGACTGCTCCAGCGGCCTTTCTTTCTTTTGCGTTGATCGCCGTCAATCGGCCGACATGAGCAAGTAATCTATATATACTTATAATTTCACGGTTCTTTAAAGGCCTTGTTCGGAGATACCCTGTTCATGTCGACGTCGCCACTTGATCTCGATCCTTATGTCATTGCCATGGTTCGCGGCACACGAATCCTCGATCTTGGGTGCGGATACGGGCATTGGGGCCATCTCCTCAAAACGCATTATACGTCCCTCCGATCGGAACCCGTCCGAGTAACGGCGGTCGATATCTTCGAGGGAAATATTGGCTTTTGTCAGCGACTTGGGTTGTATGACGAGGTGATTGAGCAAGATGTCGTTACGTATCTGTCGGCATTGCCGGCCGCAAGCTTCGATACCGTCATTGCAACCGAACTGATCGAACATTTCACGCGCGACGACGGCACCCGGATGCTCGAGGAAATCGATCGCATCACGGCCAAGGTGGCCATCTTGTCGACGCCGAACTTTGCCGCTTACCGCGGAGGTGGCGAAACCATGGTTGGTTTCAACGAATGGGAGCACCATCTTTCGCAATGGACGACGGCCGATTTTTCCCGACGGAATTACAAAGTTTTCGGGCTTTCGCATAAGCTGCACAAAACGGTTCCCGGCGCTTATCGGCTGTTCAGCGTCTTTCCCACATTGAATGCGCTGGCTCGTGGCCTGGCCGAGGGGATGCCCTCGATCGCCTTGAACCTGCTTGCCGTAAAGCATTTCGATCGAGCACCCATGAATTTCGTCTTTGGCCTCGGTTGACGAAGGAAGAACTCCTTGGTCGAGGTGATGCGAACGATGCCAAAATTTGACGTCACGCCTCGACGTGCGACGCAGGCATGGTGGGGTGCCTTGGCAATCGTCGTCGGGGCACTGCTGGTGCCCCTTTTTGCGACCGACATACCCCCGCTTCTGGATTATCCCAACCATCTCGCAAGGATGTGGATCATCAATTACGGCGCGGCCGATCCCATCCTATCCCGTATGTATACCGTAGAGTGGGGTATCCAGCCGAACATCGGGTTGGACATGGTCGTACTGGTCCTGGCCCGCGTCATGCCACTCGAACTTGCGGGCAAGGTCTTTATCGCGCTCGCTATTGTGTTGCCGGTCACCGGCAGCATTGCCCTTCATCGAGCAGTGTTTCGGTGCCGCAGCTATTGGCCCTTGGCGGCTGGGCTTATAGGCTACAACGGTATGCTGTTTGCCGGCTTTGTGAACTTTCTCGTTGGCGTCGGACTCGCGCTTTGGGCAGCCGCCTTTTGGGAAGCACAAAGAGAGTCGTCTCCGGTCCTGCGTCTATTGACGGCCACCATCGCCGCCCTCGCCATTTTCTTCTGCCACATCATCGCCGTCGGTCTCTTCGGGCTGCTCCTCGTCGGCCTCGAACTGGCGCGGCCGGGGCGGCCTGGCGCACGTCTCGGTCGCCTCTGCTGGCTGTCGGTCCCCTTTGCGCTACCGCTTCATCCTTTTTCTTGGTGCACCGCTTAGAGAGGCTGTGCCGGGTGCGCAAGGCGGTATCTTGCTTGCCGTCAAGCAGTTCTACTGGGCGATCACGTCAAGTTCGCTGCAGATGAAATTGCTAGGAATTGCCAGTCCGTTTCTGAACTATTTCTGGCCGCTCGACGCTGTGGGCACCGCCCTGCTCATGGTCGCCCTGGGCGTATGGATCGCGCAGCACCGATTGCAACCAGCTCCTGGACCGCTCCTTGCCGCCGTCGCGATTATCGCCGTCTATCCTTTCGTTCCCTTGGTCCTGATGGGAGCGTCATGGATCGATCGAAGGCTACCGATTTTTGTCGCTTTTTTGCTGTTCGCCGGAATGTCGCCGCAATCCTTGCCAAGACGCCAAGCGCTACTCTGGGGAACGGCATTTTCCGCGATCTTTCTTGTCCGCGTCGCCGCCGTTGCCGATGTTTGGTCAGGCCATAACCCGGATCTTGCGGACTTACGCCAAGTCATTTCGGCGGTGCCGGCCGGCAGCCGCGTCCTGGTCGTCCGGTCTGACGATAGTGCCGATCCTGACTTCCTGGCAGGCGAACCGCCCAGCCGTCGCTTCATGCTGAACATCGATGCGATGACCCACCTGCCCGCTCTTCTCGTCATCGAGCGCAAGGCCTTTATTCCCTACCTTTTTTCCGATCCACGAAAACAGCCGCTGCGCGTCCTTCCACCCTTTGACCGGCTCGCGATCGACGATGGCGCGCCGCCGTATGCGTCGGCACTCGCAGCGCCAGCGGAACACGACCTTCAGTTTGCCCCCTACCTGGCGAACTGGCGGCAAGATTTCGATTGGGTGCTATTGCTTAGGCCACATAAGGTGCCGGGGGCGGAACGACTGATGCCGGGAATTTTGGGACTTGTCGCGATGCGCGACATCGCCGCGCTCTACCGTATTCATTAGCAGGGCAATGTCGATGCGGCCGGCGAAATGTTTCGGGTCGAACTCGACAAAACGGAGTTCCTTCTTTGCAGAACGCAGTTAGCTCGGAAGCAACCCTGACGAACGATCTTCCTTTGGTGGTCGATCTCGATGGCACGCTCGTGCGCACGGATACGTTGCTGGAAGGCCTCTGCGCCCTCGCAACGGGCCGCAACATCTTTCGAGTCTTTTGGCCGCATTTCCTCCGTGGTCGCGCCGCGTTCAAGCGCGCCGTTGCCGAACATGCCGGGCTCGACCCCAAACTGCTGCCTTACAACGAGGGCTTGCTCGCCTATCTGCGTTCGCAGAAGGCCCGGGGACGCCACCTCGTTCTGGCCACGGCGGCCGATATCGGTATGGCGCAACGGATCGCCGATCATCTGGGAATCTTCGACACGGTCATCGCATCGGATGGCGCACATAATCTCAAGGGGGATGCCAAGGCCCACGCCCTGACGGACCGGTTCGGCGTCAAGGGATTCGTCTACGCCGGCGACAGCCGTGCCGATCTTGCCGTATGGCGGGTGGCCCATAGCGCCATTTTGGTGAATGCTTCGCCCTCGGTCACGGCCCGGGCCAAAGCCCTCCTGCCGTTGGAATCCGAATTCTATGACCCGGGCAGCTATTTGGTGGCCTGGCTACGTGCGTTGCGTCCGCACCAGTGGGTCAAAAATCTCCTGATTTTCGTGCCGATTTTCACCGCCCATGCGATCGACCAGCCTTCCGCGTGGATAGGCGGAATTATTATGCTGGCCGCCTTCTGCGCGACGGCTTCCGGCATATATATCGTCAACGATCTCTGCGATCTGGCAGCCGATCGCGCTCACCCGCGCAAGCGCCTGCGCGCCTTTGCCAGCGGCTCGGTGTCGCTCTCCCTTGGTATTGCAACCGCCGTCTTGTTGCTTGTCGCCGGCTTTGCCGTCGCGGGAACCATCGGCGCGCTTCCGATCATCGCGACATATGCAATAGCGACCGTCCTCTACTCGATGAAGCTCAAGCAATTGCCCTTGGTCGACGTGTTCAGCCTCGCCGGATTCTATGTCATTCGCATTTTTTCCGGCGGTGTGGCCACGGGACATGCGCTGTCGCTTTGGCTCTTTGGGGCATCGAGCTTTCTGTTCCTCAGTCTCGCGCTCCTGAAGCGAGTCGAGGAGTTGATGGCTCAATCCCAAAACAGCAGCCCGACAGCCTCGCGCCGCGGCTACCTTGTCGGCGATGCCGCCATACTACAGACTTTTGGATGCGCATCTGCCTTCGCCGCCTGTTTGGTGCTCGCGGTTTTTGTGCAAAACGAAGCAACTGCCGAACGTTACGCATCGCCAAGTTTGCTGTGGGGGATCGTGCCGCTCATGTTGTTCTGGCTGTGCCGTCTTTGGCTATCGACGGCTCGCGGCTATATGCACGAGGATCCGATCGTCTATGCGGCACGCGATTGGGTGTCCTGGATCATCGGCGGATTGCTGATCGCCATTCTGGCGCTCGCCAAATCCAAGTTCCACATGATCCCGGCTATTTGGTATTGATGCTTTCGATGCCGTCATCCCGCAAAGAAGTCTCCATTCTTTCATGATGACCTGGGTCACATCGAACAGCCCGGCCGCCATCGCCTGGCGCTACTCGGCCTTTGCCGCCGTTGCGGCCGGAGTCAATTTAGCGACGCAATGGATCGCTTTGGGCGTCTATGGCGGACCGTGGTCGTTGCCCCTCGCCATGGCCTTTGGCACGGGTGGCGCGTTGGTGACCAAGTACATTCTCGATAAGTATTGGATATTCGACGACCGCTCGACCGGGGTCGCTATGCACATGCGCAAATTTTTTCTCTATACCTGCATGGGGATCGGCACCACAGCCATATTTTGGGCGACCGAATTGCTGTTCGATTGGTTCAGCCCGGGCGGAAGCCTTCGCTTTGTCGGAGCGGCGATTGGCCTCGTGATCGGCTATGTCACCAAGTATCATCTCGACCGGCGTTACGTATTCGGAGCCGAGCCGTGATGCTATCAGGATGGGGGCGCTATCCTCGAGCCGCGTGCCGGCTCATTGACGCCGAAAGTACCGCGGATGCTCAAGCCGCCATCGTGGGAAGCGAAAGCCTGATCGCCCGAGGCAACGGTCGATCCTACGGGGACGCCGCGCTCAATCCGCTGGCAACGCTGCGGATGGCACACTGCAATCGCGTGCTCTCCTTCGATTCCAAGACGGGAACGATAACCTGCGAGTCCGGCGTTCTGCTTGCCGATATTGTCGAACGGTTTGTTCCTCAAGGGTGGTTCCCACCGGTGACACCCGGCACCAAATTCGTCACCATCGGTGGAATGATCGCCGCTGACGTTCATGGCAAGAACCATCACGGCGCCGGATCGTTCTGCGATCATGTGGCAAGCCTCGATTTGGCGACGGCCGACGGAAACGTGGTGCGTTGCTCTCAGAAGACCCATCCCGAATTGTTTGCCGCCACGCGAGGCGGCATGGGCCTGACCGGCGTGATCCTGCAGGCAACATTTCGGATGATGCCGATCGAAACACGCCTGATCCGCCGCGAGACGCAACGAGCTCGTAATCTGGGGGAGGTCATGGCTCAATTCGAGCAGTCGAGCGGCGCGACATATTCGGTTGCGTGGATCGACTGCTTAAGCGGTGGCGATGCCTTGGGACGGGCGGTACTTTATACGGGCGAGCATGTCGGCCGTCAGGAAGCACAAGCATCGGGTCAGCCTTGCGATTTCAATCCGCCGCGCAAATCGGCAATCCGCGTGCCCTTCGACTTTCCATCCTTCGCACTCAATCGTTGGAGCGTGAGGGCCTTCAATGCGCTTTATTACGGCCGGGCGCGGCCGGGAACGGATTTGGTCGATCTCGATAGTTATTTTTATCCTCTAGATGCGCTCCTGGAATGGAATCGCATCTATGGCGCCGGCGGGTTCTTTCAGTACCAGTGCGTATTCCCGAAGGCCGCAAGCCGCGAGGGGCTGACCAAACTGGTGGAAAAGATATGCGAAGCGGGAAGTGGCTCGTTCCTCACCGTACTCAAACTGTTCGGCCCACAGAATGGCTATCTTTCTTTCCCGATGGAAGGCTACAGCCTGGCCCTCGACTTTCGCGCGGATACGCAAAATCTGCGACTTGCGAACGAACTCGATGCCATCGTCGTCGACCATGGCGGGCGGCTATACCTTGCCAAGGATTCCCGTATGAACGCCGCGATGCTACGGGGATATGCCGAACTGGAGCGGTTCCGTGCAGTCCGCGCCGCCGTCGATCCACATCGAAAATTTTCTTCGCTACAGTCGCAGCGGCTTGGCCTTTGATCTCGATCGATTCACAAGCTGCAGCAGGCCAGCGGACAAACGCCAAAACACCTTCAGAACCGCCAGACGTGTAGCTGCGTACCTCGCCGGTCAGACACCGAGACGATGGCGTCTGCGGGATGGCCCGGCACGGTGAAACTATTGCTGATCAGGATGGTTCCCGGCCGCATTTCTCGGCTTGCTTTGGCGTGAGCCTCGGACATCGGAACAGGTGACAGAAAGCAATAGATGACGTCGAAGGCCGAAAAATCCTGATGCCGGTAATCGCCAAAGATCAGCCGCACCCGCCTCGACCGTCCGGATGCCAACACGCGAAGCCAAGACAGGACGAAAGGCAACGGCGCTGTTTCGATGCCGATGAACTGCCCATCGGATATCGCATCGGCCAGGCTCAAGAGCGTCCCGGCCAACCCACTGCCAATATCGGCAACGACAATATCGCGACGGTCGGGCAATATCTCCTTTATCGCCTCATGCGTCCGCCGGTTGGTCAGGAACAAGGGCACTCCGCCGCGCGCCGCATTCCATTGCGTCGCCAGCAACAGGCCGAAGGCCGTCAAGTAGGTCCAAGCCGGCAGTTGCAGCCAAATGCCGATTCCGGCGGCAAGGGGAAAGCAAGTCTGCAACACCGGCCACCAGCGTGCCAACCCGGCCCGAACGCCGATGGCCGAGGCCGCCAATCCCCAGGCAAGAAGCACACCTGGCGGCGGTATGGTGATATCCGCAGCTTTGCTCAAAAGGATGGCGCAGCCAAAGGCAATGACCGCCCCGGCCACTTGGCAAGCGGCGACAATTGCCAGGGTACGCACCCGTCCCCTACGCGAGTCGCGGGCCTGTTGCATATGGATACCAAAAACGGTTCTGCCATCGGACATCATTGATTATATTGACACACGGCAGCGGCAGCCCACTAGCTAGCAGGAAGCCAATCGGTTCGTGGTGCCACCGACGGCACGTACGCATGTGGAAATGGTCCGTACCAAACTGTTGAATAGAGCAACGACTGTCCGGGTCACGAAAACCTCCTTGCGGTCGGAATCGCGCCAGAGGCATTGAGGACTGAATGTTTGCAATTATCGGATTTGTGGTCGTCATCGGCTGCGTCATCGGCGGCTACATCGGAGGTGGTGGACATCTCGACGTCCTTTGGCAGCCGCTTGAATTCCTGATCATCTTCGGCGCCGGCATCGGCGCTTTTCTTGTCTCCAACCCACTGACCGTGATTTCAGGGGTTGCCAAGTCGTTGGGCATCGTCGTCAAGGGCCCAAAGTATAAAAAGCCGGCCTATCTGGAATTGCTGGGCGTCCTTTACGCCGTGTTCAAGCTGGCCAAGACCAAAGGCGATCTAGCGCTCGAAAGTCACGTGGAAAAACCCGGCGAAAGCGCCATTTTCACGCAATATCCCACGTTCTCGCACGATCATCACGCCGTCGAATTCCTTTGCGACTACCTTCGCATGCTGACGCTGGGCGCCGGCAACGCCCATGAACTCGAATCGGCCATGGAAAAAGAACTCGAAATTCACCACGAAGAGGATCACGCCATTTCCGCCGCCTTGCAGACCTTTGCCGATGCAGCGCCGGCATTGGGCATCGTGGCAGCGGTCTTGGGCGTGATTCATACCATGGGATCGATCACCGAGCCGCCTGAGGTTCTCGGTCATCTGATCGGCGGCGCGCTGGTCGGCACCTTCAGCGGCATTCTGGTTTCCTATGGCTTCCTCGCGCCGATGGCCAGCACGCTCGGCCAATCGTTTGCCGCCGACAGCCAGTATCTCACGTGCATACGCGCCGGCATCGTTGCCCACGTCCAGGGGTACGCTCCACAGGTCTCCGTCGAATTTGCCCGCAAGACCCTGGGCTCCCATGTTCGACCGACGTTTGCCGAGGTCGAAGAAATGGTGCAGAACGTCGGCACCGCGGATTAGGCGAATACCATGGCCGATCAAGCACAAGCGATCATCGTCAAGCGGGTTAAGAAAGGTGGCCACGGCCACCACGGCGGCGCATGGAAGATCGCCTATGCCGACTTCGTAACCGCCATGATGGCTTTCTTCCTGCTGCTCTGGTTGCTCAATTCGGTCACCCAGGAACAACTCGAGGGCATCTCGAATTATTTCGCTCCGGCCAGTATCGCCAAGACCACCAGCGGTTCGGGCGGCATGTTCGGCGGCACGGCGATCTCGGTCGACGGCACGATGCAGCACCTGTCGTCCAGCCCCAGCGTGACGGTGGACCTTCCCCCTCCCAAGGCCGGAAGCGGCGCCCAGGATTCGGTCGAACGCGAAATCAGCCGCGAAGACGCTGCCGAACTCGTTAAGCAGAAAGAGCAGGAGCAATTCGAGAAGGCAGCCGAGGAACTCAAGGAATTATTGGAGAAGGTTCCCGACATCCGCAACTTGGTCAACAGCATCATCATCGACAACACGCCCGAAGGCATGCGTATCCAGATTGTCGACCAGCAGGGCCTGGCCATGTTCCCAAGCGGCAGCTCGCAGATGTATCCGCACACTCGCGAGGTGCTGAAGGTGGTGTCCGAAGTCATCAAAAAGCTGCCGCAGAATAT
>CANITX010000021.1 GCA_947470575.1 Rhodospirillales bacterium | reverse complement strand
GAAGGCAGCACCGAAGAAGGCCGCAGCCAAAAAGAAGGTAGCGAAGAAGAAGAAGAAGCCCGCCGCCAAGGCCGCTATGGCCGCCCGCCCGGCAGCCAAGAAAGCTGCCGCCAAGAAGAAAGCTCCGAAAAAGAAGGTAGCGAAGAAGAAGGCCGCGCCGAAGAAGGTTGCTGCCAAGAAGCCGGCGGCCAAAAAGAAGGTCGCCACGAAGAAGGCAGCACCGAAAAAGGCTGCGCCGAAGAAGGCCGCCGCCAAGAAGAAGGCTGCCAGATAGGCATGCCGTTGAGGCGGCTCGCCGTTCTCTGCTGCGCGGCGCTGGTATCGATCAGCGTCGCGCAAGCCGAGACACCGCTGCAGCCGCCCTTTTTACCTTTCGACTCTCCGACCTTGCCGACAACCGCCGTCGCCGCCTTCAAAGGCTGCACGGCGGTTCCCGTTCCGGTCGTCGATTTGCTGTTCGACGGCTTTTACGCCCCCGGCACGGGATCGACCATCGTCGATCCGGCAGCCATGGCCCGCTACCGCGACGCCACCCAGACCATCAACCGGTTCGAACGCGGGCTGGCCGAGATGGGCGATGCCTATCAGGCCGACGCCCAGCGCAAGGGCGGGGCCGGCGACTCGGCCATTGCCACCTGCGCACTCGACTGGCTCGCCGGGTGGGCACGGGGGCGGGCGATGCTGGGCAAGGTCAGCCAGCAGGGCGGCTATGTGCGTAAATGGTCGTTGGGCACCGCCTCTATGGCCTATCTGCGCATCCGCGGCTCAGCGGGATTGGCGGCAGACAAGAAGCAATCCGTCGAGGCCTGGATCGGCGAATGGGCGCGGGCGGTGCACACCGACTATACGACCGGCACCGAACGCGGCAGCCGCAACAACAATCACGCTTATTGGGCGGCGCTGTCGGTGGGCACGGCCGCCGTGGTCGGCAACGATCGCAAGCTCTTCGCCTGGGCGATGGAGGGCTATCGCAAGGCCGCCCAGCAGATCGGCAGCGACGGTACCCTGCCCTTGGAATTGGCGCGCGGGCCGAAGGCGCTGCACTACCACCTGTATTCGCTGGAAGCGCTGGTGCCGCTCGCCGAACTGGGCATGCGCAACGGCCACGACCTGTACGCCGAAGGCAATGGCGCGCTCGACCGACTGATCGGCGTTACGTTGGCCGGTCTTGCCGATCCGCAAGTCTTCGAGAAGCAGACCGGCAAGAAACAGGATCTGGTCGGCGAACTGGAGGGCGGCGACCTCGCCTGGATGGAACCCTATTATGCCCGCTTCGGACGCGCCGATCTCAAGCCATGGATCGAGCGCTACCGGCCGATGCGCAACACGCGGCTCGGCGGCAACCTGACGCTGATGTACGGGGCGGGACGGCTGGACCGATGACGCAGGGGGCGGGTTTGAAACCCGCCCCCGCGCAAGGGATGCCGACGGAACGTTGGCGTTCCGTCGGGCACGAACTTCAGTGCGATTGGCGCTTGCCGCCCAGGTAGGCCTCGGTCCACTTGTCGTAGTCGGCGGCGCGGGTGGACTTGTCCATCAACTCCTTGGAGGCGAGCAGGCTCTTGAGCTGCTTGGGCGGGGTGCCGCCACGCAGCGCCTTCAGCGTATCGTGGGTGGCCTTGACGGCGGCCTGGATCGGCAGATGGCCCTGCAGGGCGATGCGCACGCCGATCTTGCCCAGGTGCTTGAGGTCGAACAGATCGCCGTTGGAATCGACGCCGCTGGTGAAGACCGGCACCTTGAGCGCGGCGCAGACCTCTTCGAGCTCGGACAAGGTCTTTTTCCCAGCCAGGAAGATGGCATCGACGCCGGCTTTCTCATAAGCCTTGCAGCGGGCGATGGCGTCCTTGATGCCGTTGACGGCCAGCGCCCGGGTGCGCCCGGCGATCAGCATCGATTTGTCCTGACGGGCATCGAGCGAGGCCTTCATCTTGCCGACGCTTTCCTCGATGGAGAGGAAGGTGAGCTTGTTGGACGGGCCGTAGGGACGGGGCACCACCGTGTCCTCGACGCAGATGGCGACGACGCCGGCGGTCTCCATCTCCTCGACCGTGCGCCGGGCGTTCAGCGCGTTGCCGTAGGCGTTATCGACTTCGCAAACGATGGGCAGGTTGGCGGCGCGATTCATGCGATAGGCCTGCTCGGCGAATTCGGTCAGCGTCAGGACCATCGTATCGGGGGCGGCCAGCACCGCCTCGGACGCGATGGAGCCGGCGTACATGCCGCATTCGAAGCCCAAGTCTTCGGCGATGCGCGCCGTCAGCGGGTCGTGCACGGAAGCCGGATGCACGCACTTCTTGCCGGCCACGAGGGCCCGGAACTTCTTGCGACGCTTGCTCCAATCCATAATCTCTCTCCCTGTTGGTGATTCGTTCGGTTGAACCCGGTGCGCCTCAGACGCCGCCGAGAAATTCCTCGATCCAGCGGTCGTAATCCTTGGCGCGGGTGACCTTGGCCATCAGATCGGCCGAGGCAATGCCCTTGAGTTGCTTCGGATTGACGCCGTCGCGCAGCGCCTTGAGCGTGTCGTAGACGCCTTGCACGGCGCCGCGGATCGATTGGTGGCCCTGCAACGAGATGCGCACGCCCATCTTGGCGAGATACGCCTTGTCGTACAGCTCGCCCATCGGATCGATGCTGCCGAGCAGAATCGGGATTTTGACCGCGTCGTGGATCGCTTCGAGTTGCTTGCGGGTTTTCAGCGAGGTCAGAAAGACCGAGTCGACGCCGGCCTTCTCGTAGGCTTTGCAGCGGGCCACCGCGTCCTTGATGTTGGAAGGAGAGGCCGCGAAGGCGCGGGTGCGCCCGGAGATGACCAGCGACTTGTCCTGGCGGGCATCGAGCGCCGCCTTGAGCTTGCCGACCGCCTCGTCGATGGAGATGAGCTGCACCTTATCGGAGACGCCGTAGGGCCGGGGCACGACGCTGTCTTCGATATTGATGGCGGCGATGCCGGCGGTCTCCATTTCCTCGACCGTGCGCCGGACGTTGAGGGCGTTGCCGTAGCCGGTATCGGCCTCGCACATCACCGGCATCTTGGTGGCGCGGTTGATGCGCAGCGCCTGCTGGGCGAATTCGGTCAGCGTCATGACCATCACGTCGGGCGCGCCCAAGATGGCGAGCGTGCTGTTCGAACCGGCATACATGCCGCATTCGAAGCCCAAGTCCTCGGCGATGCGCGCCGACATGGCATCGAAGACGGAGGCCGGGTGATAGCACTTCTTGCTTTCGATCAGGGCGCGGAATTTCCTGCGGCGGCTGGCCCAATGCATGGTCTGACTCCCCATTTCCCGGATTGCTTATGGATTGTTGGCAGCGCGGCGGGAAGAAACGTTCTCCCCCCGACCGACACGCTAATCGCGGTTGCGGACATTGGGAAGGGGGACGCTTGCCCGCGTCCGGACTCGTCAGACTTTTCCGTAGCCGCCGCCGCCGGGGGTTTCGATGACGAAGACGTCGCCGGCGTTCATTTCGGCCTGTGCCGTGCCGGCGAGATCTTCGCGGCTGCCGTCGGCGCG
The DNA here is from genome assembly GCA_947470575.1 of Rhodospirillales bacterium. Lineage (GTDB taxonomy): Bacteria > Pseudomonadota > Alphaproteobacteria > Rhodospirillales > CAMCUA01 > CAMCUA01. The sequence goes on along the minus strand of CANITX010000021.1, from coordinate 24,304 downwards.
CTCGATCCGATTGACGCCCACGGCGCCGGGATCGCCGCCGGCGAGGCCGAAGGGCGGGATTCGGCGACGGCCCGACAGGATGGCCGCCGTCATCGGCTCGAGGAAGCGGATGCGGCGGACGACGCCATCGCCGCCATGGTGTTTGCCCGAACCGCCGGAACCACGGCGGATGGCAAAGGAGTCGAGGCGGACGGGAAAGCGCCATTCGAGCACTTCCGGGTCGGTCAGGCGGGTGTTGGTCATATGGGTATGGACCGCATCGGCGCCGTCGTAATCGGGACCGGCGCCGGAACCGCCGCAGATCGTTTCGTAATACTGGTGGCGGTCGTTGCCGAAGGTGACGTTGTTCATGGTGCCCTGAGCAGCCGCCTGGACGCCCAAAGCACCGTAAAGCGCATCGACGATCGCCTGGGAAGTTTCGACGTTGCCGGCGACGACGGCAGCGGGATGGCAGGGGCGCAACATGCAGCCTTCGGGGACGACGATGTCGAGAGGCTTCATGCAGCCGGCATTGAGCGGAATGTCGGCATCGACCAGGGTGCGGAAGACGTAGAGCACAGCGGCGCGGCAAACGGCGAAAGGAGCGTTGAAGTTGTTCGGGCGCTGATCGGACGTGCCGGTGAAATCGATGGTGGCGGCACGCGCCTTGCGGTTGACGCCAACGGCCACGCGGATGACGGCGCCATCGTCCATCTCATAGGCGAAACTGCCGTCCTTAAGGCCATCGATCACCCGGCGGATGCATTCCTCGGCATTGTCCTGGACGTGGCCCATATAGGCCCGCACCACATCGAGGCCGAAGTGAGCAACCATGCGGCGCAGTTCCTGCGCGCCTTTTTCGTTGGCGGCGACCTGGGCCGCCAAGTCGGCCAGATTCTGCGCCACGTTGCGCGCCGGCCAGGGGCCCGAGGTCAGCAGCGCCGTTATCTCGGCTTCGAGGAAGCGGCCGGCGGCGACCAGCTTGACGTTGTCGAGCACGACGCCTTCTTCCTCGATGCGCCGGCTGTCGGGCGGCATGGAGCCCGGCGTGATGCCGCCGATGTCGGCGTGATGGCCACGCGAGGCGACCCAGAACAGCACATCCTCGCCGGCCTCGTCGAAGACCGGGGTGATGACCGTGACGTCGGGCAGATGGGTGCCGCCGTTGTAGGGGGCATTGAGCACAAAAACGTCGCCCGGCACCGTGTCGCCACCACGGGCGCGCATCACCGAAAGGACGCTTTCGCCCATCGAGCCCAAGTGAACGGGAATGTGCGGGGCATTGGCGACCAGGCCGCCCTCCCGGTCGAAGACGGCGCAGGAGAAATCGAGGCGCTCCTTGATATTCACCGAATAGGCGGTATTGGCCAGCGTCGCGCCCATCTGTTCGGCGATCGACATGAACAGGTTGTTGAAGATCTCCAGCATCACCGGATCGGCCTGCGTGCCGGCGGCGAGGCGATGCGGGCGCGGCGCGACGCGGACCAGGATCAGATGGCCGCGCGCATTGGGTTCGGCCCGCCAGCCGGGCTCGACCACGGTGGTCGCGGTATCTTCAGCGACGATGGCGGGACCGTCGATGACGTCGCCGGGCAACAGGGCGGCACGGTTGTAAACCGGGGTCTTCAACCGGCGGCCGGCAAAGATCGCTTCGACAGTGGCAAGCGGACGCAGGTCCGGCGCCTCGGGCAGAGCCGACACGGTCGGCTCGCTGACCGCGCCGCTGGCCCCGACGGCTTCGACGGAGACCGCCTCGACGACCAGATCGCGGCCGGGCATGACGAAGCCGAAGCGCTGGCGGTGCAATTCCTCGAAGGCGGCAGCCATGCGGGCCCGCCCGGCGAAATCGACGATCAGGGCGGAATCGGTGCCGGCGTAACGCAGATGGACACGCCGGTAGACGGTCGTCCGTTCGCCGCCGATGCCCTGGCGGCGCAATTCGTCGCGCACCGTGGCTTCCAGCGGATCGAGAATCGGCGCCAGCGCCGAGGCGGCGCCGACATCCAGGGGCATTTCCACCGAGCGTTCGCGCAGCGCCCGCACGTCGGCCAGCCCCATGCCGTAGGCCGAGAGCACGCCAGCATAGGGATGGATCATCACCCGCGTCATGCCAAGCGCGTCGGCCACGGCGCAGGCATGCTGGCCGCCGGCGCCACCGAAGCATTGCAGGGTATAGGCGGTGACGTCGTAGCCGCGTTGCACCGAGATGTGCTTGATGGCGCTGGCCATGTTTTCGACCGCCACCGTCAGAAAGCCTTCGGCCACCTGTTCGGGCGTGCGTTCATCGCCGCTGGCGGCATGGATATTGACGGTCAGCCGGGTAAAGGCGCGGCGCACGACGGCGGCATCGAGCGGCTGGTCGCCACCGGGGCCGAAAACCGGGGGGAAGAAGGCCGGCTGAATGCGCCCGAGCATGACGTTGGCGTCGGTCACGGTCAGCGGCCCGCCGCGGCGGTAGCAGGCAGGGCCGGGATCGGCGCCGGCCGAGTCGGGACCGGCGCGATAGCGCTGGCCGTCGAAATGCAGGATCGAGCCGCCACCGGCCGCCACCGTGTGGATGCGCATCATCGGCGCACGGATACGCACGCCGGCCACCTGCGTTTCAAAGGAGCGTTCATAGGTGCCGTCGAAGTGCGAGACATCGGTGGAGGTGCCACCCATGTCGAAGCCGATGACTTGGCCGTAGCCGGCGGCGCGCGCGGTTTCGGCCATGCCGACGACGCCTCCGGCGGGGCCGGACAGAATGCTGTCCTTGCCCTGGAACAGACGGGCGTCGGTGAGGCCGCCGTTCGACTGCATGAACATCAACCGGGTACCGCCGAGCTCGGCCGACACCCGGTCGACATAACGGCGGAGGATCGGACTCAAGTAAGCATCGACCACCGTGGTATCGCCGCGCGATACCAGCTTCATCAACGGACTGACCGCATGCGAGGCGGAGACGTGGGTGAATCCGACCTCGCGGGCGAGCGCCGCGACGGCCTGTTCGTGGGCCGGATAGCGATAGCCGTGCATGAAGACGATGGCCGCCGAACGAATACCGCCGGCATAGGCGGCTTCGAGCGCCGCGCGTGCTGTCGGCAAATCGGGTTGGCAAAGCACCGCGCCATCGGCGGCGATGCGTTCATCGACTTCGACCACCTGCGCGTAGAGCATTTCGGGCAGGCGAATGCGGCGAGCGAAGATGTCGGGACGGGCCTGATAGCCAATGCGCAGCGCGTCGGCGAAGCCGCGGGTGATAACCAGCAACGTGCGTTCGCCCTTGCGTTCCAGCAGCGCATTGGTGGCAACGGTCGTTCCCATGCGCACCGAGTCGATACGGCTCGCCGGTATCGGCGCCCCGGCCGGCACGCCAAGCAGATCGCGGATGCCTTGCAGCGCCGCATCGGCATAGCGGTCGGGCGCTTCGGAAAGCAGCTTGTGGGTGAGGATGGCGCCATCGGGGTTGCGCGCGACGATATCGGTGAAGGTGCCGCCCCGGTCGATCCAGAAGCGCCAGCCGGCGGCGGGCGTCATGGCCACCCTCCCTGCCGCAACGCCTGGACGGCAGCAGGCGGGGGGATTAGCGTGGTCGGCTTACCCGCCCGCGAAGGCGCCGGGAAACAACCAAGGCGATGGCTTGAATGGCACGATTTCGCAGCGACGCGGCATGGCGGCATTTCGTCGCATGGTGTCGGCTGCGCCGGCTGAAGCCCCTGCCCGCTCATCCATGGACCATCGCCGCCTATGCCCGGGCCTGCGAGCGCCGTTTCGGCCACGAAGCCGTCGCCGCACGCATCGGTTCGATCGCCCGCGCCCATTTGATGCAAGGCCACGCAGCGGCCGACCGCCATCCGACGGTGACACGCACGCTGACGGCCATTGCCCAACAAGCGCGGCTGGCACCCGATGCTTCCGATCTGTTCGATCCGGCCGATTTCCTGAACCCGGAGACGAAGCCCGGACGGAAAAAGCCGGCGGCGCGAACGACAACGGTCGTCAAGGCGCGCCGCTCGCACCTCGGCATGCGCGGCGCTCCCCGGCTGGTCCGCCACGGTCCGCAACCGGGCGCCGCAGCACAAGGCCGGAATGGCGGCAGGCATGAGGATTGAACGCCTCACCGGATGTCGACAGTCGTCTCGGCCGTGTAACGGCCCGGTCCCAATTTATCCTTCTCGCGGCTGACGACCACGGTGCCGCGATAGGTGCCCGAGGGCCAGCCCGCAGCGGCACGCGGAATGCCGGAGGACAGGTAATAACGTGCCTGATGGCGCGGCGGTTGGGTGCTGCGATTGTGCAGCACCGTACCGTCGGGACCCGTGATGATCAGCGTCAGCTTATCGCCAAACTGGACTCCGAAAATTTCGGCCCACAGTACCAAGGCCTCCGTTGTCGCCGGCAATGCCGAGTCGCGAAAACGGCCATTGCGCACGGCCTCCGCCTGCGGCGCTTCGGGTGCGAAACCGATGTTGTAAATCATGGTTGGCCGGTACGCGAGCTTGGCCAGCAGCGTCTTGTTCCACAGCGGATTCGGGCCGAGACCGCAAAACGCCTTGCGGTCGAGGCCGGCAAAAGGATCGACGACGGTATCGTTGTGCCGCACCTCCAAATGGACATGCGGAAATTCGGTAAGGCCAGACAGGCCGACCTTGCCGAGCATATCGCCGGCCGCGACCTTTTGCCCCGGCGTCACCGTCACGCTGCCTTTCAGCATATGGCAATACTGGGTCTTCCAACCATCCCCATGAGCCACCACGACGCCGTTGCCGCATTCGGTACCGGCGACGCTCTGGCGGCCTGCCTCGCGAAAACCGATGTCGTCGACGCTGTTGCGCAAACCTTCGACAGTGCCGGGCGCGGCGGCAATCACTTCGACCCCGGCGCGCATGTCGGCCAGGGTGCGGATGGCAAAGTCCGTACCCTTGTGACCCTCATAGGCAAGAAAGCCGCAGGCATAGTCGCGCACTTCCGGCCCTGGCGCGACATCGGCATAGTTGGCGATCCAGCAGTCGACCCCCGGTTCACATCGAAGCGGCAGGCCGAGCACCGGCGCGCCCGTTTGCTGCGCCCAAGCCGGGTCCGCCAATAGCCCCGAACCGAGCCCGAGAGCGATAAGGCCAAGGGCCACGCGCGCCGACGCGACAAGCGTCCAGAACGCCGCATGCGGCGACCGTCTCCTTTCCACGGCGGGAGGGATCGACTGGGGAGTCTGCATCGAAGCACTTTGCGCGGTGCGGCCGTCGATATCAATGGTCGCGCGGCAGCACCCCCCATGCGGATCGAGGCATTGTCGGCCGACGCAGGGTGACTTATATTGCATTGCAGCATTTACGCTGCGGCGCGATAGCGCCCGAACTGTTCTGGAAAGGAACCTTCCGATGAGCGACGCCGCCGCAGCCGCCAACGACAGCCAAGCCCTCAGCCAGTTGGACTCCCTGCACGGCTATGCGTTCGAGGATTTGCGGGTCGGCATGACCGCCGTTTACGGCAAGACCGTGACGGAAGCCGACATCCTGATGTTCGCCGGCGTTTCCGGCGATACCAACCCGGTCCACCTGAACCAGGATTACGCGGCCCAGACCATGTTCAAGGGCCGCATCGCCCATGGCATGCTGTCGGCCAGCTTCATTTCCACCGTCATCGGCACCAAATTGCCCGGGCCGGGCTGTATCTATGTGGCGCAAAGCCTGCGCTTCAAGGCGCCGGTGCGAGCCGGCGACACGGTTCATGCCCGGGTCACAATTGCCAAGCTGATCCCGGAAAAGCGGATGATCGAATTGAAGACCGTATGCACGATCGGCGAGAAGATCGTCATCGACGGCGAGGCGACCATCCTGGTGCCGGCCCGCCAGCCCTGAGCAATCCCGCCATCCGCCCGGCGAGATCGACGGCGAAGACCGTCTCGCCGGAAGCGTTCGCTTGCTATCCCGTCATGGGCGTTGAAAGGAGGGCTGCTGCCATAAGCGCCGCAGCAGCGGCAAGCTTGAGCGGGGAAAGTTCCATCGCGATCATGGCATCCTTCCATGGGGTCGAGCCGCCCGGGTCGAGCGTCGGAGCACTGTAATAACGAGTGTCTGCGTCAATTAAAAAGACAACGCCACTCATTTGCAAATCGAAGCGGCATCAATCCCCTCTTTCCCCGACAATAGGTGCCCGGCAGGCCATGCCCGGGGATCGACGGTCCAATGCATTGTTCTGACGTCTATTTTTCCTGCGCTCGTCGATGCGACAACGGGCAAGCCCGGTCAGTAAGGGAAAGTCACAACTTGTCCCTTCGGCGGGCTGCTGGCCATGTGAAGCTGAAGCACCACACCCTCGGGAAGCCCCGTATGACCGTCCGGCAACGGCTAATGACGTATCGTCTGCTGACCGCACTGGCGGTGTTGGCCGTCGGCTTGCCCACCGTTTACCTGATTTGGTGGCAAAACCGGCAAATCGACCTGCAACTTGCCGAAAAGACCTTTGAACTTCAAACCAGCGAGGTCACGCAGAAGATCGAGCAGCGCATGAACCACCATGCCCAGATCCTGTTGGGTGGATTGGGCCTCTACAACGCCAGCAAATCGGTGGAACGGGAGGAGTGGCAGGCCTATGTGGAACAGTTGCAATTGGCGCAGAACTTTCCTGGCCTTCTCGGCATGGGATATGCCGAAGTCATCAAGCCGGCCGATCTAAACGCCCATATCGCCGCCGTCCGCGCCGAGGGCTTCCCCGACTACACCATCAGGCCGGAAGGCAAGCGCGACCTTTATACCGCCATCGTCTTTATAGAGCCCTTCACGGGCAGAAATCTGGCCGCCTTCGGCTACGATATGTTTTCCGAGCCGACGCGGCAGACCGCCATGCGCAAAGCGGTGGAAACCGGCCGACCCACGATCACCGGCAAGGTGACGCTGGTCCAAGAAAACCAAGGGCCTGTACAGGCCGGCTTCCTGATGTACCTGCCCGTCTATCGCAAGGGCCAGCCGCTGAATAATTCCGCCGAACGCTGGAACGCGCTGCAGGGCTTCGTCTATAGCCCGTTTAGGGTGACCGACCTGATGCAGGGCCTTCTGGACGCGCAGCAGCTCAACGTCGGCTTCGCCCTCTACGACGGCACGGAATCTTCCGACGAAACGCGCATGCACGCGACCGACGACCGCGAATTCGAACCGCATGCATTCAGCGCCAGCCGGATCCTTCCCACCTATGGCAGAATCTGGACCGTTCACCTGTACAATCTGCCCGACTTTATCGAACGGAGCCTGGCGGGGCGCGCCGATGCCACGTTCTGGCTGCCCGCGTCGGCAACCGCCCTGGTTCTGATGATGACGGCCATGGCCCTTATCATCAATCGTCAGCGCATGTTGGCGCAGGCCCTGGCCGCCGACCTCGACATTCGCAACCGCGCCATCGTGGATACCATCGTCGACGGCATCGTCACCGTCGACGAGGCCGGAAAGGTGGCGACCTTCAACCCGGCAGCCGAACGCATTTTCGGCTATGCGGCCAACGAGGTCGTAGGCCAAAACATCAAGATGCTGATGCCGGGGCCGGCCCGCGACGACCGCGGGGTTTCGATGCGCAACTACGTCTCTTCCGGCATGGCCGACGCGACGGGCAACGGGCGCGAAGTAGCAGGCCGGCGCAAGGACGGCTCCGTTTTCCCCATGGACCTGGCGTTCAGCGAAATGGAGGTCGCCGGCAAGAGCTTGTTCACAGGTATCATCCGCGACGTTACCGAGCGGGTGAACATGGAAACCGCGCAACGCGACATGAACGCCTCCCTGGAACGGCTGGTCGGCGAGCGCACCGTGGAAGTGGAGGCGCAGCGCCGCGACAAGGAGCAGCTGCTGAATGCCATCGGCGAAGGCCTTTACAGGCTGAACCTGGACGGGCTTATCACCTTCATCAACCCGGCCGGGGCGCGCATTCTGGGCTATGAAGTCGACGAACTGATCGACCAGCACATGCATTCGAAGTGCCACCACACAAAGGCAGATGGCCAGTCCTTTCCGGCGGCGGACTGCCCGATCTACAAGACGCTCAAGGATGGGCAGGTACGCCGCACCAACGACGATATCATGTGGCGCAAGGACGGCACCAAGGCATCCGTCGAACACACCAGCACGCCGGTGTTCGACGAGAAGGGCAAACTTGCCGGCGCCACCGTGGTGTTTCGCGACGTGACCGAGCGCCGGGCGCTCGAGTCCCAACTCGCCCAAGCGCAGAAAATGGAAGCGGTCGGGCAATTGACCGGGGGCATCGCACACGACTTCAACAATATGCTGAGCATCATCATCGGCAATCTCGACCTGGCGGTGGATACGCTGGACAGGTCCTCCGAAGAACGGCCATTGATCGAGAGCGCGCTGAACGGCGCCATGCGCGGTGCCAATCTGGTCAAGCAGTTAATGGCTTTCTCCCGGCGGCAAACGCTGACACCGACGATCAGCAATCTGAACGAACAGATTACCAAAATGGAGGAGCTGCTCGACCGCGCACTCGGCGAAACCATCACGGTCAAGATAACGCCGGCCCCGGATTTGTGGCCGACCCTGGTGGACCCGGCACAACTCGAGTCGGCGATCCTGAACCTGGCGATCAACGCGCGCGACGCCATGCCAAACGGCGGCAGGCTGACCATCGCCACCAGCAATGTGCGCCTCGACGATACGTATGTCGCGCAGCAACCGACCGCCGTGCAAGGCGAATACGTCTGCATTTCGATCAGCGACGAAGGCAACGGCATGCCACCGGAGGTCGCCGCACGGGTCTTCGAACCGTTTTTCACGACCAAGGCGAGCGGCAAGGGAACCGGTCTTGTCCTGAGCATGGTATACGGCTTCGTCAAACAGTCGGGCGGCCAAATCAACGTTTACAGCGAAGTCGGCTACGGCACGACATTCAATCTGTATTTTCCACGCGCCGTCGAAGCGACGCACGGACGGCGCAGTACGGACGTCAAGGCCGCGGACATGCCGCGGGGAACCGAATCCATCCTGTTGGTGGAGGACAATCCGGGCATCCGGGTCGTCGCCCAACGGCAGCTGACCTCTCTCGGCTATCACGTCCAGGTCGCCGAAAACGGACCGGAAGCCTTGAACCTGTTGTCGTCCGGCAACCCCGTCGACCTGTTGTTCACCGATATCGTCATGCCCGCCGGGATGAGCGGCTTCGACCTGGCCCAGGCGGTGCGCCAGATCCGTCCCGACATCAAAATACTGTACACCAGCGGTTTTCACGCCGCCGCCATGAAGGGCAACGTCGCGCCCCATCTGATGCTGGCCAAGCCCTACCGCGTGCTTGAAATGGCGCAACGGGTGCGCGCCATCCTCGACGCCGCCGCCTAGAACCGACCGCCCGATACCGCCGGCAGCCGATGCCACGCTTTCCCCTTGACCCTACGAGGGGGCGCTGACAGTTTCTTGCCGCCATGCGTATCCTACGAAACCTTGAGGATTTGCCCGCGCCGCTGAAAGGCGGCGCCGTCGCCGTCGGTAACTTCGACGGCGTGCATAAGGGCCATCGGGCCGTGATCGGCGAAGCGGGCCGTATCGCGCGGGGCGCCGGCGCGCCGTGGCTGGTACTGACCTTCGAGCCGCATCCGCGCAGCGTCTTTTCCCCGAACACCGCACCGTTTCGCATCACGCCGCCGCCGGTCAAAGCCCGGCTGATCGCGCAGCTTGGCGTCGACGGCCTGATCGAACTGCCCTTCGACCTGGAATTTTCGCGCCAAAGCGCCGAAACTTTCATCGAGAACGTTATTGTCAGAGGCCTGGGCGCGCAGCATGTGGTGTCCGGCTACGACTTTGTCTTCGGCCACGGCCGCAAGGGCAACTGCGAGTTGCTGCTGCATAAGGGGCGCGAGCTGGGCTTCGGCTTCACATCGCTGGCGGCGCACGGCGACGAGGAAGGCGGCGCCTTTTCGGCGACACGGGTGCGGACGCTGCTGCGCGAAGGCAAGCCGCGCGAGGCCGCTGAAATCCTCGGTCGCGATTTCGAGATCGAAGGCGAGGTCGAAGGTGGCGCCCAACGCGGCCGAACCATCGGCTTTCCCACCGCCAATGTACAATTGGGCCCCTACATCCGCCCGGCGACGGGCGTTTATGCCGTGCGCGTCGTATCGGTCGGGGACGAAAGACCGCGCTGGCACGGCGGGGTGGCCAATTTCGGCAGCCGGCCGACCTTCGACGGCAACGGCGAGCTGCTGGAGGTCCATCTGTTCGATTTCGACGGCGACCTCTACGGCAAACGCCTGCGCGTCGCGCTGATCGAGCACCTGCGCCCGGAGATCAAGTTCGCCGGCATCGACGCGCTTCGCACCCAGATCGCCGCTGATGCCGAAACCGCGCGACGCATCCTGAAAAAGGCGGCCGTGCTGCCGCTAACCAAGCAACGAGCCCTGCCATGACCGTCGACTACAAAGCCACCATCGCGCTGCCCAGCACCGACTTTCCGATGAAGGCCAACCTGCGCGAACTGGAACCCAAACTGCTGGCCCGCTGGCAGGCAATGAAGCTGTTCCACAGGTTGCGCGAGGACGCCAGGGGGCGCGAAAAGTTCATCCTTCACGACGGCCCGCCCTATGCCAACGGCAACCTGCACATCGGCCACGCGCTGAACAAGATTCTCAAGGACGTTATCAACCGTTCGCAGCAGATGACCGGCAAGGATGCCAACTACGTGCCGGGTTGGGACTGCCATGGCCTGCCGATCGAGTGGAAGATCGAGGAGAAGTACCGGGAGGCCGGCAAGAACAAGGACGAGATACCGATCGCCGACTTCCGCCGCGAATGCCGCGAATTCGCCGACCATTGGATCAACGTCCAGCGCGAGGAGTTCAAGCGCCTGGGCATCGAGGGCGACTGGGACCGGCCCTATACCACCATGGCCTACGCCGCCGAGGCGCAGATCGTGCGCGAAATCGGCAAGTTCCTAATGAACGGCGGGCTTTACCGCGGCACCAAGGCAGTAATGTGGTCGCCAGTCGAAAAGACGGCATTGGCAGAGGCCGAGGTCGAGTATCACGACCATACCTCGACCACCATCTTCGTACGCTTTCCAGTCATCGTCACCGCACGCCCGTCGCTGATGGGCGCCGCCGTGCTGATCTGGACGACGACGCCGTGGACCATGCCGGGCAACCGGGCAGTGGCCTATGGCACCGGTATCGATTATGCGCTGGTCGAGGTGACGGAAGCCAAGCACGGCTCTTTGGCCCGCGTCGGCGAGAAGCTGATCATCGCCGAGAAGCGGATTGCCGCGGTGGCCGCCGCCGCCGGCATCATCGGCCACGAGGTGCGCGACCGCTTTCCGGGTGCGGCGCTGGCCGGCACCCTCTGCGCCCATCCGCTGCGCGGCCGGGGCTACGACTTCGACGTGCCGGCGCTGGCGGCGGGCTTCGCCACCGAAGAGGAAGGGACCGGCATCGTCCATATCGCGCCGGGCCACGGCGCCGACGACTGGGAACTGGGCGTCGCCCACGGCATCGCCGTGCCGCAAACGGTGGACGAGGACGGCACCTTCTACATCCACGTGCCGATGTTCGCCGGCAAGCACGTCTATAAGGTCAACGACGAGGTCGGCGAGACCCTGAAGGAGGCCGGGGCGCTGCTGGCCAAGGGCAAGGTCGTGCACCGCTATCCGCATAGCTGGCGGTCGAAGGCGCCGCTGATTTTCCGCAATGCCGACCAGTGGTTCATCTCGATGGACACCAACGGTCTGCGCAAGAAGGCGCTGGCTGCCATCGAGGAGACCCGCTTCATCCCGGCCGCCGGACGCAACCGGCTGCACGGCATGATCGAGTCCAGGCCCGACTGGTGCGTGTCGCGGCAACGCGCCTGGGGCGTGCCGATCACCGTCTTCGTCGACAAGAAGACGCGCGAGCCGCTGCGCGACGCGGCGGTGCTGGAACGCATCGTCGCGGCGGTGGCAGCGGAAGGCGCGGATGCCTGGTTCAATTCGGACGCGGCGCGCTTTCTTGGCAATGACTACGATCCGCAGAATTACGAGAAGGTCGTCGACATTCTCGACGTCTGGTTCGATTCGGGATCGACCCACAGCTTCGTGCTGGAGGGGCGCGACGACCTGAAGTGGCCGGCGTCGCTCTACCTGGAAGGTTCCGACCAGCATCGTGGCTGGTTCCATTCGTCGCTGCTGGAAAGCTGCGGCACGCGCGGCCGGGCGCCTTACGAGGCGGTGCTGACCCACGGCTTCGTCATGGCCGAGGACGGCCAGAAGATGTCGAAGTCGCTGGGCAACGTGGTGGCGCCGCAGGAAGTGGTGGAAAGCCAGGGCGCCGACATCCTGCGCCTGTGGGTGGTCGATTCCGACTATTCCATGGACCTGCGCATCGGCCCGGAGATCATCAAGAGCCAGGTCGACATCTATCGCCGGCTGCGCAATACGCTGCGCTATGTCCTGGGCAACCTGAACGGCTTCACGGAAGCGGAGCGGCTGGCGCCGGCCGAGATGCCGGAGTTGGAGCGCTGGGTCTTGCACCGGCTGTGGCTGCTCGACGCGCGGGTGCGCGAGGTGGTCGACAACTTCCAGTTCCACGGGCTGTTCGTCGATCTGCACAACTTTTGCACCAACGACCTTTCGGCTTTCTATTTCGATGTCCGCAAGGACGCTCTCTATTGCGACGCCAAGGACAGCATCCGGCGGCGGGCCTGCCGCACCGTACTGGACGAGCTGTTTTCCTGTCTGACCGCCTGGCTGGCGCCGTTCATCTGTTTCACCGCCGAGGAAGCCTGGCTGGCGCGCCATCCGGGAGACGATTCCAGCGTGCACCTGCGCCAATTTCCGACCATCCCCGCGACCTGGCGCGACGAGGGACTCGACGACCGCTGGACCCGCATCCGCGACTTGCGCCGGGTGGTCACCGGAGCGCTGGAAAAGGAGCGGGCCGCCAAGCGCATCGGGGCCAGCCTGCAAGCGCATCCGGTCATCCATGCCGCGGCGACCTATCGCGAGGCGCTGACGGGCTTCGACGCGACCGCCATCGCCGACCTGTTCATCACCTCGGGCGCCACCTTCGCCGATGGCCCGGCACCGGCAGGCGCCTTCACCCTGCCCGAGGTCGAGGGCGTCGCGGTGGTACCCGGCCCCGCCGAAGGCGAGAAATGCGCGCGCTGTTGGAAAGTGCTGCCCGAGGTCGGTTCCGATCCGCGCCATCCGGGCGTCTGCGGCCGTTGCGCCGACGCGGTAGCGCGGTTTCCGGCGGCAGCGGAATAACGGTGGCATGAAATGCCTCCCATAGCCCGCCTGGGCTTAGCCATCGCCGCCGCCATCGTCGCTGCCGACCAGGCCAGCAAATGGTGGATCCTCGCCGTCGTGATGGAACCGCCTCGGCTGATCACCGTTACGCCATTCTTTGACCTGGTGATGGCCTGGAACCGGGGCATCAGCTTCGGCCTGTTCAACGATCATGCCGAGTGGAACCGTTGGGTGCTGCCCGGTTTGGCCATCGTCATCATCGCCGTCCTGCTGGTATGGCTGTGGCGGGAGACCGGGCGCTTTACCGCCATGGCGTTGGGCGCCATTGTCGGCGGGGCGGTGGGCAATCTGATCGATCGATTCCTTCACAATGGCGCCGTCGCCGACTTTATCCAGGTCCACGCGGGCCCCTATTACTGGCCTGCCTTTAATTTGGCGGATTCGGCGATTAGCATCGGCGCCACGATGCTGGTCTGGCATGCCTTGTTCGGACGGTCCGAACGGACTAAAAGTGATTCGGTAGGCACAAGCCCATGAGCGATATCCGATGAGCCGATTTGGATTGGCGAGCCTGGCTTGCGCGGCGGTGCTCTTGGTAACCGGCTGCAGCGACGCCAAACGTATCCTGACCCGCGAGAAGCGTTCGCCCGACGAATTCGCCGTCTATCAGCGCGCGCCGCTGAGCGTGCCGCCCGAATTTGCCCTTCGCCCGCCCACACCCGGCGAGCGCCGGCCGCAGGACCAGACCACGGAAACCGAAGCACGGGCCGCGCTGAGTCGGGCCAGCGGCACCCGTCCCTCGCCCGTGCCCCAGGCCAGCCCGGGACTGCAAGCCCTGTTGCGCGATATCGGAGCCGACCAGGCCGAACCCAACATCCGCGCCACGGTCGACCGGGAAACCTCGATCCTGGCCGAGGAAGAGGTGACCATCGCCGATCGCATCCTGTTCTGGCGCGATACCCCCGCAGGTTCGAGCAAAGTGGTCGACCCGACCCAGGAATCGCGGCGCATCCGCGAAAACCAGGCGCTGGGCACCCCGGTGAACAAGGGCGACGTACCGGTCATCGAGCAGCGCAAGAAGGCCATCTTCGAAGGCATCTTCAACTGAGGATTTGCGGCCGGAGGTGGCAGTCGGGACTCCGTGTCCTGCTTGCGAACATGGCATTAAAGATATAAAAGTAGGCAATATTCCTACTTTATGGATGCGCGCATGGAAGAGACCGTTTCAGCCGCCGACGCCAACCGCAATTTCTCCCACCTTCTGCGCGGCGTGCGGGAGGGACGCACCTATGTCGTCACCAGCCACGGCAAGCCCGTGGCAAAGATCGTGCCCGCCGCCGACGAGCAGGAGACATCGACAGCGGGACGCCAAGCCCTTTTGGCGCGTCTAGCGAAGAAACCCATCGTCCAGATCGGCCGCTGGACACGCGATGAGCTGTACGAAGACGACTTGTGAAATTTGCGCTCGATACCAACGTATTGGTCTACGCTGAGGGCTTTAACGATGTTCGGCGCCGCGATATCGCGGTCGACCTTATACAGCGACTGCCGAGAGATGCCGTCGTCATTCCAGTTCAGGTGCTGGGCGAACTGTTTAACGTTCTGGTCCGCAAGGCAGGCCAAACTCACAGCGAAGCCCGCGAAGCATTATTGTATTGGCGAAGTGCCTTTCAGCTGATGGAGACATCGGCCGAGACACTGTTGTCGGCCGTCGATCTGGCGACGGACCATCACCTGGGGGTCTGGGATGCCATCGTTCTTTCAGCTGCGGCGCAAGCGGGATGCTCTCTCTTGCTTTCGGAGGATCTGCAAGAAGGCTTCACCTGGGGCGGCGTCACCGTCACCAATCCGTTTGCTCCAACCCGGCATGTGTTGCTGGACGCATTGTTGAACGAGTCATCCCCATGACGGCGCGATCCAGGGAGGCCAATTGCTCTCACGCGCTTGCGACTTGCGCGGGCGGCGGCGGCACTTACATTGGCAGTGGCGGCCCCATCCCTGGCGGCGCTTTCGCGGAGATACCATGGCCCAACTGAAACGACGTAACCCTTGCGGCTGGATACTGCTGGCCGCCGTTGTCGGCTGGGCGGTTGCGACCGCATCTGCCGATGCCGCCGTATTCAACCCGGAGACCTTCACGCTGGCGAACGGCATGCAGGTGGTGGTGGTGCCCAACAAGCGGGTTCCGGTGGTTACCCACATGGTCTGGTACAAGGTCGGCGGCGCCGATGAGGAGCCAGGCAAATCCGGGATCGCGCACTTCCTGGAACACCTGATGTTCAAGGGCACGCCGAGCCACCCCGACGGCGAATTTTCCAAGCTGGTGGCGCGCAACGGCGGGCGGGAGAACGCTTTTACCTCGCACGACTATACGGCCTATCACCAGACGGTGGCCAAGGACCGGCTGGCCTTGGTCATGGAGCTGGAAGCCGACCGCATGACCAACCTGATCATCAACCAGGAGAACGTGGATACCGAGCGCCAGGTGGTTCTGGAAGAACGCCGCATGCGCACCGACAACGAGCCATCGAGCATCCTGTCCGAACAGGCTTCCGCCGCCGCCTATCTGAACCATCCCTATGGCCGGCCGGTGATCGGCTGGGAGCACGAGATCCGCGCCCTGACGCTGGAGCAGATCCTGGCCTTCCACAAACGCTGGTACGCCCCCAACAACGCCATCCTGGTAGTCGCCGGCGATATCACGGCGGCGGAACTCAAGCCCATGGCCGAGAAATACTACGGGGTCATCCCGCGCGGCGACGTGCCGGAGCGATTCCGGCCGAGCGAACCGCCGCAGCGCGCGGCGCGCGAGGTGACGTTGCGCGATGCGCGGGTACGCCAGCCGATGTTGAGCCGCAGCTTTCTGGCGCCGAGCTACATCGACGGCGAAACACCGCACGCATATCCGCTGGAAGTGCTTGCCGAAATCCTGGGCGGCGGCGCCACCAGCCGGATCTATCGCAGCCTGGTCGTCGAGCAGGGCATCGCCACCAGCGCCGGCGCCCGTTATTCCCCCGACAATTTCGGGCCCTCGCGCTTCGCCTTTTACGCTTCGCCCCGGCCGGACTCCTCCATGGAGGCGATCGAAGCCGCCATCCAGGCGGAAATCGACCGGGTGGTGGCCGAGGGCGTCAGCGACGAGGAAGTGACCCGCGCTAAACAACGGCTGACCGCCAGTGCGGTCTTTGCACGCGACTCGCTGGGCGGCGGCGCACGGACCCTTGGCGCGGCGCTGGCCTCCGGCCAGACAGTGGCGGACGTCGAAGCCTGGCCCGAACGCATCGCCGCGGTAAGCCGCGTACAGGTGGAAGCAGCGGCACGTGCCGTGTTCCACCCGGAAACTTCGGTCACATCGCGCCTGTTGCGCGCCGGCAACCCGACTTCGGGACAATGAACATGCGCTTCGCCATCCCTGCCTCGCACCGCCGGATATTCGCCCTGACGGTTGGCCTGCTGCTGGCGGCGATTTCGCTGCCCGGCCCAGCGGCGGCCGTCGACATCCAGCGCGTGGTCAGCTCCGCCGGCATCGAAGCCTGGCTGGTCGAGGACCATACCAACCCGCTGATCGCATTGCGCATCGCCTTTCGCGGCGGCAGCGCGATGGACCCCGCCGGCAAGGAAGGCCTGGCGGACATGGCATCGTCCCTGCTCGACGAGGGCGCCGGGGACTACGACTCGCAGGGCTTTCAGGAACTTTTGGAAGACCTGTCGATCCGGCTCGGCTTCGATGCCTCGCGCGACGCCTTCTTCGGCAGCGTGCAGACGCTGTCGGAAAACCGCGAGGAAGCCTTCCGCCTGCTGCGCCTGGCGTTGAGCGATCCGCACTTCGATGCGGAGGCGGTGAACCGCATCCGCGGCCAACTGCTGGCCCGCCTGCGCCAGAGCGAGGAAGACCCGGACACCATCGCCAACCGCACGCTGACCCGCACGCTGTTTCCCGACCATCCCTATGGCCGGCCGTCGCGCGGCACGCCGGACAGCATCGCGGCGATCACCGCCGACGACCTGAAGTCCTTCGTCAAGGCGCGGTTCGGGCGAAACAACCTGATCGTCGGCGCGGTCGGCGACATTGCGCCCCAGGAACTCGGCCGGCTGGTCGATGCCGCGTTTGCCAAGCTGCCGGCGAAGGGATCGCTGTGGACGCTGGCCGAGGTAACGCCGAAGGCGACGGGGGCAACCATCGTCGAGCAGAAGAACGTGCCGCAGAGCTCCATCGTCTTCGCCCAACCAGGCTTGAAGCGCGACCATCCGGATTTCTATAAGCTGTTCGTGCTGAACCACATGCTGGGCGCCGGCGGCTTCACCTCGCGGCTCTATTCCGAGGTGCGCGAGAAGCGTGGGCTGGTTTATTCGGTCGGCACCGGCCTGATCGCCTATAGCCACACCGGGCTGATCTGGGGCTCGGCCGGCACGCAAAATGCCCGGGTGGCCGAGACGCTGGCCGTCGTCCGCGAGGAATGGGCGCGCATGGCCGCCGGCACGGTGACGGCCGCGGAACTGGCCGACGCCAAAGCCTATCTCACCGGTTCCTATGCCTTGGGCTTCAGTTCCAGCGACCGCATCGCCGACACCTTAGTCGGCCTGCAGCTCGACAACCTGGGCATCGACTATATCGATAAGCGCAACGGCTATATCGAGGCGGTGACGCTGGACGACGTCAACCGTTTGGCCAAGACACTGCTGAAGCCCGAGCAATTGACAGTGGTGGTGGTCGGCAAGCCGGCGGGCGTCGAAAGCTCGAAGCCGCGTTAATACAATCCGCCGCCGGTGCCGGTATCCGGGGCTGGGGGACGCATGGCTTCGGACGAGGCGCTTTCGCCGAAACCTTCGAGCACCCGGCCGCTGGCGACTGAGGGCTCACTTCCTGGCTTGAAGGCTTCGAAGATCACATTGCGATCGGCGTTGCGCACCGGCTCGCCGGTGCGGCTATCGACCCGTACCAGGCGGATGCCGGGCGGAATGCGGAAGGGCACCGGCGGCTTGTCCTTCAAGGCGGCGGCCATGAAATCGCGGAAGACGGGAACCGCGGCGCTGGCCCCGGTTTCCTGATCCCCCAACGAGCGCGGCTCGTCGAAGCCGAGGAATACGCCGACGGCGAGGTCGGGCGAAAAGCCGACGAACCAGGCATCCATGCTGTCGTTGGTGGTGCCGGTCTTGCCAGCCAGCGGCTTGCCGACTTCCTTGATGCGGATGCCGGTGCCGCGCTCGACCACGCCTTGCAACATGCTGACCATCTGATAGGCGCTGGCCGGCGAGGCAAGCTGGCGGCGTTCGTCGGGCAACTGGGGCATGCCTTGGCCGATCCAGGAGGCGGCCTGACATCCCGGGCAGGGCCGGGTGTCGTGGCGAAAGACGGTGCGACCCTGGCGATCCTGGATGCGATCGATCAGGGTCGGCACGATTTCCTTGCCGCCGTTGACCAACATGGCGTAGCCGGTGGTCAGGCGCAGCAGCGTCGTTTCGACGGCACCGAGCGAGGCTGCCAGCTGCAGCGGCATGCGTTCCACCACGCCGAAGCGGCGGGCATAGTCGGCTACCGTTTCCATGCCGATGGTCTGCGCCAGACGCACGGTCATCAGATTGCGCGACTTTTCGATTCCCGTGCGCATGGTGCTGGGGCCGTAGAATTCGCGGGTGTAGTTGTCGGGCCGCCACTTAGGCAGGCCGGGTCCCTGGTCGATGACGAAGGGCGCATCGAGGATCAGAGTCGATGGCGTATATCCGGCTTCCAACGCCGCCAGATAGACAAAGGGCTTGAAGGCGGAGCCGGGTTGCCGGTTGGCCTGGGTGGCGCGATTGAACTGGCTGCGCTTGTAGTCGTAGCCGCCGCTCATGGCGAGGATGCGCCCGGTGTGCGGATCGAGCGCGATGACCGCGCCTTCGACCTCGGGAATTTGGCGCAGCGCATAGGTATCGGCGGGATAGTCGGCCCCGGTGCTGTTCTTGGTCAGGGCTTCGACCAGGATCACGTCGCCCGGTGCGAGGACGTCAGCCGGCTTCTTCGGCGATGCGCCGACGTGCTGGCCCTGCGTCGCCGGCCGGGCCCAGGCCATCTCGGCCATCGGGATCGTCCCTTGGCGACCGTTCATCAGCCCGATCCGGGCATCCGGACCGTCGACAGCGAGAACGGCGGCCAACTGCCGGTCGCGCAAATCGATCGGCGGGTCGAGGGCGGCGAGCGAACCGGCAATCGACGAGCGGGGATTGATGCGGGTCAACGGGCCGCGCCAGCCATGACGCCGGTCGTAGGATTCCAAGCCGGCGCGCAACGTGCGATCGGCAATCCTCTGCAAGCTGGGATCGAGGGTGGTGCGGACGGAAAGGCCGCCCTTATAGAGCGCCGCTTCGCCGTAACGGGCGGCAAGCTGGCGGCGGACTTCTTCGGCGAAGTAGTCAGCCTTCGCCACTTCCGCTTCGGTGCGACGCGGCGCCACCAGGACCGGCAGATTGCGCGCGCCGGCCGCCTCGCCATTGGAAATCAGGCCGTCTTCGAGCATGCGCCCGACGACCCAGTCGCGCCGCTCCATCGCCGCCTGGGGAAAGCGCCCCGGATGGTAGTTGTTCGGCGCCTTCGGCAAACCGGCGATATAGGCGGCTTCGGCGACGGTCAGTTCATCGAGCGACTTGCCGAAATAATTCAGTGCCGCCGCCGCCACGCCGTAGGAGCCGTTGCCGAGATAAATCTCGTTGAGGTAGAGCTCCAGGATGCGGTCCTTGGACAGCGCCTGTTCAATGCGGATGGCGAGGATCGCTTCTTTGATCTTGCGCTCGACAGAGACCTCGTTGGTCAGCAGGAAATTCTTCGCCACCTGTTGGGTAATGGTCGAGGCCCCCACCGGACGTCGTTCGGAGCCCATGTTGCGCAGGTTGGTGATGGCGGCGCGCGCCACGCTCAGCAGATTGACGCCGGGATGATCGTAGAACGATTTATCTTCAGCCGAGAGCACGGCCTGAACGATCAGGCGCGGCATCGCTTCCATCGGCACGAAAATGCGCTTTTCCTGGGCATATTCGGCGATCAGGCGACCGTCGCCGGCATGGACGCGGGTCATCACCGGCGGCTGATAGTCGGCCAGCTGGCGATAATCGGGCAAACCCTTGCCGTAATGGTAGAAAACGCCAATAGCCCCTGCCGCGCCGACGACGGCAAGGATCATCAATATGCCAACTGCGGTAAAGAGCGCCCTTAACATCGCTTCGTACTACCCTGGGTACTGCCCTGGATTCATCGCCCTGCCTCCGGCAACCCCGCCAGAGCGGGGTTATTCCACCACCCAAGATGGTGTTACGACAAGCCGATTGCAACGCATCGGCCCCATTGCGAGCCTGTCGCGCGCAACGGCACCTGAATTCTCACCGGAGAATGTGACCGGGTTATGGCCGATGCGGGCCGCCACTGCAAGATCGACGACAGCCGATCCCTGGCTGCAAGATCAGCGCAGACGGGCCTGTTCCGTACCGCTGAAGTATTCGTCGATGGATTGAACCAGGGAGCGGATCATCTGCGTGCGATAGGTCTTGGTTTTCAACGAGGCTTCATCCTGCGCGTTGGACATGAAGCCAAGTTCGATGAGCACCGAGGGCACATCCGCGGCCTTGAGCACGGCGAAACCCGCGAAACGGTGGGAATTACGCAGAAGCTTGGCGTCCGACGGCAGGTTTTTGACCAGACGGCCGGCCAGACGGGCCGATTCATTCATGGTTTCGCGTTGCGCCAGGTCGATCAGGATGTTGGTGACCTCTGGGGTCTCGCGTGTCAAGTCGACCCCGGCAATCAGATCGGCCTTGTTCTCGCGATCGGCCAACATCTCGGCTTCGCGGTCGGAGGCCTTTTCCGACAGCGTGTAGACCGACAGGCCACGCACCCTGTTGTCGTCGATGGCGTCGGCGTGAAGGGATATGAACAAGTCGGCACCTGCGGCACGCGCAATGGCGATGCGATCGCGCAGGCGGATGAAGACATCCCGGTCACGCACCAGCACAGGTTTGTAGCGAGAGTCCTTTTCCAAAGCCTCGGCCAATTCGCGGGCCATGGCCAGAGTGATGTGCTTTTCGTAAGTGCCGCTGGCGCCGAGGGCGCCGGGATCGGGACCGCCATGGCCGGCGTCGATGGCAACGACTCGGATTTGTGGAACCGGGGCCGGCTTTGGCGGTTGCGATGTGGCGGCAGCCTTCAGCGCCGGCTTCGGCGACAGCACGCCGGGCGCGGCGGCAGCAGGTGCCGGCGTCAAGGCCGTTGGCCGATCCTGTGGTGCGGGAGCCGTTGTCGGAGGGGCGGCCGCCACCGCAGGCTTGGCGGCGGGCGGTGTCACCGCCGAGGGCTTCGCCGCTTGCTTCGATGCCGGCAGATCGCCACCAGCCTCCAGAGAAGCCGGCACCGCAGCCAATACCGCCTCGCGGGTGGAGCGGACCATATCGAGGACCAAGCGGTAGGGCTGACCGGCCTGCGCTTCCATCATGAAGGCCGACTCGACCCGGACCGGCCCCTTGGTCTCCAGCACAACCCGCGATTGCCCGGCACGTACCAGCCCATAGCGCAGTTTGGACAGCAGGCCGACATCTGCCGGCAACGGACGGGCCGGCAGCGTCCAACCCACTTCGGGAAGGTCGATCACCACGCGGTAGGGTTCCGCCAGGGCAAAAGTCTTGAATGCCACCCGGTCGCCGAGTTCGAGGACAAAGCGCGTCTTGCCGCCATGGTCACCGACGCGCAGGTCATGGACCACGGTATCGGCACCCGAGGCCGGCCTAGAACCCAGCACCGTCGCCAGCACCAGGATCGGAAGCAGGCTGTGCCACAACCGGCATCGGATGCGTTTGCCAACCAACATCTTGCGGGCGATTCCCCAACCCATTCGAAATATTGCGGTTAAGAATCCATGCGGCGCGATACGATTCCATTATTCAGGAACATCGGTCATGCAACGCGTCAAGACGCATCGCCAATGAAATCAGTGACCTGCTTATCCCAGAAGGTCGCCCAACAATGCAACGAACTTCTGGAGCGCATCGCGAGAATTAAGACCATTGTCGCGGCAAAGTCCTACGTTTATGTTAATCGTGCGGTAAAACGCAAAGGATCGGTCGAGCCGCCCGCCACGGCGCAACATGGCCTTCGGACAGGGGGAATCCGTTCTCCCGCCGGGCTTGGCGCCAGGAGGGCCGACGCGATCGGCCATTCCCCCGAATCGTCGTCATTCGCAGACGGCGCGAGGATTCCGATGCCGGATCGAGCAGCGCGAGCACCCTTTAACCGCATCTCCCCTTCGACGGGAGAAACGGTAACGCTCGCAGGCGCCTCCGGCCTTTCACACCACCTGCCCTGCCGACTCCTGCGACGGTCCTTGGAACCACGGTACCTGGGCCGTCCGGCAGCGCCATGGAGATTCCCTGTTAATGGCAACCAAGAAAATGTTGATCGACACCGCCCACCCGGAAGAGACCCGGGTTGTGGTGATGTCCGGAAACCGCGTTGAGGATTTTGAGGTTGAGGCCGCCGACCGCAAACAGCTTAAAGGCAACATCTATCTCGCTAAAGTAACCCGGGTCGAACCGTCGCTACAGGCCGCCTTCGTCGAATATGGCGGCAACCGGCATGGATTTCTGGCGTTTAGCGAAATCCACCCCGACTACTACCAGATACCGGTCGCCGACCGCGAAGCGCTGATGGCGGAACAGAATGCCGCCGACCGCGCCGCCGCCGCCGCCGATGAAGCACAGGACGAAGCCGCTTCGGCCAGCGCCACCAAAGGCCGCCGCCGCAAGGCCGCCGCCAGCGAGCCTGCCGAAGACGGTGAGGGCGAGGGCAATGTCGACGTCATCGCCGGCGACGAAGGCGAGGAGGTCGAGGTACGCCGGCCGTCGCAGGCGACACGCAACTATAAGATCCAGGAAGTCATCAAGCGCCGGCAGATCATGCTGGTGCAGGTGGTCAAAGAAGAGCGCGGCACCAAGGGCGCCGCACTTACCACGTTTCTGTCGCTGGCCGGGCGCTATTGCGTGCTGATGCCCAACACCGGACGCGGCGGCGGCATTTCGCGCAAGATCGCCAGCGGTACCGATCGCACCCGGCTGAAAGCCATCCTGGGCGAATTGGATATTCCGGAAGGCATGGCGGTGATCGTGCGGACCGCCGGCGCCAAGCGCAACAAGACCGAGATCAAACGCGACTGCAATTATTTGCTGCGCTTATGGGAAAGTGTGCGCGAACTGACTTTGCAATCGATCGCGCCGGCGCTGGTCTATGAAGAAGCCAATCTGATCAAGCGGACCATCCGCGATCTTTATTCCAGCGACATCGACGAAATCATCGTCGATGGCGAAGTCGGCTTCCAGACAGCCAAGACGTTCATCCGCCTGCTGATGCCAAGTCATATCAAGCGAGTCAAACAGCACCCGGCCGAGGACGTTCCGTTGTTCCAACTGCATGGCGTCGAATCGCAGTTGCAGGGCATCTTCCGCCCGGACGTGCCGCTGAAATCGGGCGGCTATCTCGTTATCAATCCCACCGAGGCGTTGGTTTCCATCGACGTCAACTCGGGCCGGGCGACGCGCGAGCGCAATATCGAAGAGACGGCGCTACGCACCAACCTGGAAGCCTCCGACGAAGTCGCCCGCCAATTGCGGCTGCGCGAAATGGCCGGGTTGATCGTCATCGACTACATCGACATGGAGCACTCGCGCAATCAGATCCAGGTCGAACGCCGGCTGAAGACAGCCATGCGCAACGACCGGGCGCGCATCCAGATCGGCCGCATCAGTACCTTCGGCCTGATGGAACTGTCGCGGCAGAGATTGCATCCCAGCCTGCTCGAAACCTGTTTCGAACCGTTCCCGCATGCCGCCGGCGTCGGCTACCGCCGTACGGTAGCCTCCTCGGCGCTGGTAGCGTTGCGCGCCATCGAAGAGGAGGGCGCCAAAGGACTGGCCAGCGAAATCCTGGTGCAGCTGCCGACCGCGGTGACGGTCTATATCGCCAACTACAAGCGGCCGGTGCTGAGCACCATCGAAGCCCGCCACGAGATGATCGTGCGCTTTGCCGCCGACGACACCCTGGCCGCCCCGGATTTGCGCATCGAGCGTACGGTTACGCGCAGCGAACCGCGGCCGCCCGTATTGGTTCGCACGGTGACGGAGAGCCCCGCCG
>CANITX010000020.1 GCA_947470575.1 Rhodospirillales bacterium | reverse complement strand
TCGACGGTCTCAAGACGTTGTTCGCCAACGGCTATGCGGGTGAGGTTTTCGGCATGTCGAGTACGTCTTCCGACAGCATGCTTGGAGCCGGATTTGCCGACCCTGGGGATCGCGCAAGATTGTTGGAACGGATGCAAAGCGGCGGCGTGGTCGTCGGTGACGAAATACTGATGCGACGCGGCAATGGCAGCACGTTCTGGGCGCTGCTTTCCATGCGGCCGTTGACCTATGCAGGGGAACGTGCCGTGCTTATCGCCTGCATAGACATCTCCGAGCGAAAGTCTGCCGAACTGACCGTACGCGAAAGTGAAGCCCGGCTCCGGGCGATTCTGCGGACGGCGACCGACCCGATTATCTCCATCGACGAATCGGGCAGTATTCTGGAATTCAACCCCGCGGCCGAAAATGCCTTCGGCTACCGCCGTGCCGAGGTCTTGGGCAAGGAATTGGCGTCGGTCATCATTCCGGAGCATTTGCGCATTGCCCACGCCCACGGCATGCGGCGCTATATGAGCAGCGGTGAAACAACCGTCCTGGGTAGGCGGATCGAAACCGAGGGCCTACGTAAAGGCGGCGAGGTATTTCCCGTCGAACTCGCCATCACCGAGGTGCCGATGAGCGATCGGCGTATTTTCACAGCCTACCTGCGTGACATTACCAGCCGGCGACAAACGGACCGGGAGCTGGCCGCCTACCGTGAAAATCTTGAAGACCTCGTGGCGATCCGAACCGAGGCTTTGAAGTCGGCCGAAGAGCGTCTGGTGACCGCGATCAATACTTTCCAGGGCGGGTTTGCGCTTTTCGATTCCGACGAAAAATTGATTATTGCCAACGACCGCATGGTCAATTTATTCCCGCACCTGGGCCCGCTCAGGGCGCAGGCCGAAGTAAGCCTTGAGGTCGTCACGTCCGTCCTCGCCGAAAGCATGCGGCAGGATGAGAACTGGGCGCGCGATCAATTGGCGAATTACCGCGATGGCCGGAGATTCAGCGGCGAAATGACATTGGCCGATGACCGGCATGTCGAAATCAACGTCAGCCATGGTTCCGATCGGAGCACCCTCTTCGTGATCACCGACATCACGTCGCACAAAGAGGCAACCGAGACGCTGCACGGCGCCTTGGAAAGATCTCGGGATCTGGCGTTGCTGCAGCGCGATTTTGTCTCCATGGCCAGCCATGAATTTCGCACGCCGTTGGCGATCATCGATGCCATGACGCAACGAGTGATCCGCCGGCACGCCACGCTCAGTTCAGAGGCCATCGTCGAATTGGGCACCGAAATTCGCGGTGCAGTGGCTCGGATGGTCGGCCTGATCGATGCCATCCTCAGCAGTTCGCGTCTGGATTCAGGTGAAATCGCCTTCAACCCGCAGCCCTTCGATCTGGCGGCGGTTCTCCGCGAGGTATGCCGGCGCCAACAGGTACTTGCCGTCCAGCATCGCATCGAACTCGATATCGCCGATCTGCCTGCCCAAGTCGATGGCGACGCCGCGTTGATCGACCAGGCGCTTACCAATCTGATCGCCAATGCGGTCAAGTATTCCCCCAGCGGCGGTAAGGTGACGGTGCGCGGCTGGAGCGAAGGCGAAAGCGCGAAAATCGCGATTACCGATCAAGGTGTCGGCATCCCGCCGGCGGAAATGCCCCGCCTGTTTCAGCGGTTTTTCCGGGCCCGCACCTCGACGGGCATCTCCGGTACCGGCCTTGGTCTGTATTTCGTAGACCGGCTGATGCGCATGCATGATGGAGGGGTCACCGTCGAAAGCACGGAAGGCGTAGGTTCGACGTTCACTATAACACTGCCATTTTATCAAACAGCCAGGGCGGAGGCATCAGCTGACCACGATACTGTGCATTGAGGATGAATCCGCGCTGCGCCGAGTCATCGCCGAGGAATTGAAGGATGCTGGCTACGACGTCGTCGAGGCTGCCAATGGCCGCGAAGGTTTGGACGCTATCGTCTCTCGTGTTCCTGACCTCGTCCTTTGCGACGGCAACATGCCGGTGATGACCGGCTATGAGGTGTTGTCGGTCTTGCGCGATCAGCACCCTGATCTTGCGGGCATTCCGTTCATTTTTCTGTCGGCCAAGTCGGACCGCAAAGACATCGTCGCCGGCATGCAGCTAGGTGCCGATGACTACGTCACAAAGCCTGTAGATATCGAAATGCTGTTGTTGACCATTGCCGCCCGCTTGGAGCGGACACGCCGTTTCGGGGATCGATTGCAGGATGAGCGACGCAAGGCCGTGGCGCTATCGCAGCAAGCCGAAACCCAAGATGTTCTGACCGGCCTCGGCAGTGCACAAAAGATCGTCCGGGATCTCGATAGCACATTGAGCGACGGCACGTCGTTGAGCTTTTTGTTGGTGGATATAGATCGCTTCAAAAGCGTCGGGCTGATGTTCGGCCGCACGAAGGGCGATGACGTGCTGCGCGTCATCGGTGCGCGGCTGGCCGGCGCCGCTGGCGAGATGGCAAGCGTCGCCCGGCTGGCCGGCGATAGGTTTGGCGTCATGGTGCCATATGCCGTCGACGTCGTTTCTATGGCTGAATCCCTGAGGCGTGCCTGTTCCGAACCGTGCGAGGTCGATGGTCGGTGCATCTTTCTGACCGCCAGCGTCGGCATTGTCCGCTCGACGGACACCCAAGCCAATGCCTCCGCCATATTGAGTGCGGCAGAAACGGCCGTGGTCCACGCCAAGCGCGGCGGCGGCAATGCCGTTATGTTGTTCGTCCCGGAACTTGCCACGATCGAGATCGCTCGCATCGATATTGAACAGGCGTTACGCGGTGCGCTTGGGGCAGGGGAATTCGAACTATATTTTCAGCCGAAGATATCACTCGCAACTCAAAAGCCGGTCGGTATGGAAGCGCTGTTGCGCTGGCGCAGTCCAACCCTTGGGGCGGTATCGCCAAGCGATTTTATCCGCATTGCCGAGGAGGGAAGTTTTATCCTGGAACTCGGTGCATTTGTCATTCGCGACGCCTGCCGGCGGATGCGCGAGTGGTTGGAGCGCGGCCTCGATCCCACGCTGCGTATGGCGGTCAACGTCTCGGCCAAGCAAATGCGCCATCCGCTGTTCATCGAAACGGTCAGTGCTATTTTGGCTGACACCGGCCTCGCGCCTGAAAATCTGTTGCTCGAAATCACCGAAAGCGGACTTGTCGAAGATGGCGCCGACATCCTCGGTTGCCTGACCCAGTTGCGTGAGCTTGGCCTGACATTGTCGACGGACGATTTCGGCACAGGATATTCGGCGCTCAGTTATCTCGCGCGCCTGCCCTTGCATGAAGTCAAAATCGATCAGTCGTTTGTCCGCGGCCTGCCCGACGTTGCCGGCTGCCGATCCATTGTCAGGGCGGTGGTCGCCATGGCCCACGAACTTGGTATGAAGACCGTCGCCGAAGGTATCGAAACAGTGGAACAGGTGGACTTCCTCGCCGAACAAGGATGCGATGTCGGCCAAGGCTTCTATTTTTCCCATCCGCTCGACGCTGCGGGCTTTGCGGAATTTGTCGGTCTGCCGAACAAGTAGCCTTCCGCCCCGCCGTTCACGCAACCCGCGACAACAGCGGCCGGCCGGCGAAATGGGCGTCCAGGTTCTGCTTCACCAATTCCATGAAAGCGCGCACCGCCTCGACGGAGCGACCGCCCAGATGTGGACTGATGATCAAGTTGGGCGCGGTGAGCAAGAATTCGGGAACCTGCGGCTCGCCCTCCACCACATCGATGGCGGCCCCCGCGATGGCGCTCCGCCTGAGCGCGTCGGCCAGCGCCGCTGAATCAACGACGCTACCGCGCGAGATGTTGACCAGGAACCCTTCCGGCCCGAGGGCATCGAGCATCGACGTGCTCACCAGATGGCGCGTCGCCGCGCCGCCGGGACAGGCGATCATCAGGAAGTCGGCATCCTGCGCCAGACCGATGGCGCTATCCGCGTAGCGATAGGGCAGCTCCGGGTTCGGCTTGCGGTTGTGGTAGCTCACCGTCATCTCGAAGCCGGCGGTGGCGCGGGTCGCGATGCGCTTGCCGATGGTGCCGAGCCCGAGGATGCCGAGGCGCCGGCCGCTGACCATGGTGCGCGGCCGGCGTATTCCCTGCCACTCGGCCGGCCGCTCGGCGCGGGCCCAGTCGCCGCGCTTCACCGCCATGTCGGACTCGGCGATGCCGCGAGCGATGCCGAGCATGAGTGCGAAGGCGTGGTCGGCCACCGACACGTCGTTGGTCGAGGGCCCGTTGGTCACCGGTATGCCGCGCGCCCTGGCGGCGGCCAAGTCGACATTTTCATAGCCGGCCCCCGAGGAGCAGATCAGTTCCAGGTTCGGCAGCCGGGCCATCATCGCCGCCGTGAGTCCGACCGTGCCGTTGGTCATCAGAGCACGGATGCGCTCGGGACCAGCCTTGTCGATCATGCGATCCCACGCCGCCGGGTTCGGCTCGTGATGAACGGTGAAGGACTCCTTCAGTCCGTCCGTTCCCCAAGGCGGCAGTTCGGAAATGATGAGGATGTCGGGTTTCATGATGGCCTCCGCCGTACGCGCATCAGCCCCGCCCCAGCGCCTGCTGGATCTGCACGGGAATGTCCTTGATATCCTTGGCGATGCGCACGCCGGCCTCGGCCAGCATCTTCTTCTTCGCTGTTGGCCGGTCGGTGTCGTCGGCGATCATTGCCGCGGCGTGGCCGAAGCTGACGCCCTTCGGATGGTTCTCCTGGAAGGTGCCGGCGATCAGCGCGACAATCGGCTTCTTCATGCCGCTTTTCTTCAGATGGAGGGCGACCTCGCGTTCGTTGGGCGTGCCCGGTTCGCCGAACAGCGCGATGGCCTCGGTGGCCGGGTCTTCCTCGAACAGCCGCACATAGTCGACCATGCGCCGGCCGGTGATTTGGTCGCCGCCCATAGCCACCGCCGTCGAAACGCCAAGACCGTCCTTCTTCAACGCCCAGGCGACTTCGGCGACCATGCCGCCCGACCGCGAACAGATGCCGATCCTGCCGGGCGCATAGATTTCATCGGGCTCCAGTCCGCCCATGCCGCCCATGCGCGCCTGGCCGGGCGTGATGATGCCGACCGTGTTGAAGCCGACCATGACGATGCCCGCCTTGCGCACCGCGTCGACCACCTTGGCCGCGTCGTTCAGCGGCACCAGTTCGGCCGGGGCGACGATCAGCCGGATGCCGGCAGCGATGGCTTCCAGCACCGCGTCCTTGGCGGCCATCGCCGGCACGTAGATCAGGCTGGCTTCGGCATCGTGCTTCTCCACCGCCTCGCGCACGGTGTCGTAGACCGGGATGCCCTCGACGTCCTGGCCGCCGCGTCCGGGAGTTACCCCGGCGACGATATTGGTGCCGTAGTCGCGGCAGACGATGGTGTCGACCCGGGCCTGGGTGCCGGTAATGCCCTGGACCACGACGCGGGTGTTCTTATCCAGCAGGATGCTCATCGCGCCACTCCCGCCGCCTTCTTGGTGAGGTCGACGATGAGCCGGCAGACGTCCTCCATCGGCGTGCCGCCGGGCGGATAGTGGACGTTCGGGATGCGTGCCGCCGCCGCTCGCGCCTCGGCCTCCTTCGGCCCGAACATGCGGAAGACGACAGGGAAGATGGCGCCATCGATGCCGCGCTCGGCCAGCACCTCGACGATCAGTTCGACCTTCTTGTCGGCCCGCGTCATCTGCAGGTGGTTGGCGCTGACCAGCAGGCCCCGGACATTGGGATTGTCCAGCACAGCGCGGGTCAGTGTCTTGATCTTATCCGGGTTGACCCCGTTCATGTCCGAATGGTTGGCCGGCCGGCCGCCCATGGCCAGGATCAAATCGTGCTGCAGCAACCCCGCGCCGCCACCGTTGAAGATCAGCCCGATGTCGCCGTCCAACTCGCTATAGCGCACCATGCCGCCACGGAATTTCTGATTGGCTTCGAAGACGGCGCGCTCGCGCGGGGTCAGGTTGCGCCCGGCAAACATCCAGTCCGGCTCGTCCTCGCTGGCCAGCCAGCGGGCCTGGCGCGACAGGGCGTCGTCGTCGATACCAACCATGGCGCCGACCAGCGACAGGTTGCCCTCTATGTCGATGCACAGCGGATTGATTTCCAGCATGACTGCGTCAGCCTCCTGGAAGGCTGCGTAAAGCCGCGACGTCAGGTTCGCTAGTTTCGGTAGGGCGGCACCGGCAATGCCGACCGCCTGCCAGGCGGCAATAGCCTCCCACGGCTTCAATCCTTCGGTCGGGTCGAGGTCGACGACGGTCACCGCCGTCGGGTCCTTGGCCAGGGTCTCCTCGATATCGACGCCACCCTGGCGGCTGATCAGTAGCTTTGGTGGGAAGCTCTCCAGCGCAATGCTGAGATAGTATTCCTCGGCGATGGCGACTTTGGCTTCGATGTAGACCTTGTCGACGCGAAAGCCTTGTACCTCCTGGCCGATCATGTTGCGGGCGGCCTGTGCCGCCGCCTCGGGTGTCTCGACCAGGCGCACGGCGCCGGCCTTGCCGCGCCGCCCGGTCGGCACCAGCGCCTTAACGACGGCGCCGCCGCCCAAGCGGGCGGCGACCTCGGCGGCTTGCTCGGGCGTCGCCGCTGCGGCGCCTTCGGGCACGGGGAAGCGCTGGCGCTTGAGCCAGGCCTTGGCCTTGTCTTCGGTCAGGGGAAGCACGCCGGTCCTCTCAGCTTTTGGGCAGGATGCCGCTCGCCGTGCCGGCTAAAACGGTCTCGCCGCGCTGGTTGTCGCAGCCGATGTCGAAGGTGAAGCGGAGGCCACCGGTCACCGGCTCTCGCGCCGTCACCCGCACCCAGGGCCGCACGGTATCGCCTTCGTTGACCAAGCGGATGAACTTGGTCTCGATCTTGCCGTGGTTCAGCCAGCCGGTGCCGAACAGTTCCAGCATCATCTGCAGGATGTAGCCCTGCCATTGGGTGCCCGAGGCGTTGCGCTTCTTCAGGCCGCAGCTCAGGGCGTGGGCCATGTCGGTGTGGATGTTGACCAGCGGCCAATTGTCCATGTCGAAGGGGCCGCCGGAAAAGGCGCGCATGCGGGCTGACGACACCAGGTATTCGCGGCCGCGAATCTCGAAGCCGGGCTCTGTCTGTGGGGTCAAGGGGATCATGCGGCGTCGCCCCGGATCTGGGTGTTGTGGCTGTAGCGGCGGATGATCTCGCGGCCGTCCTCATCGACGACGCGGCAATCGATGACCATGAATTGCTTGCTGCGCTTCTCGTAACGTTCGCAGACCGTCCAAGTGACGAACAGCTCCTTGCCGACGTAAGCGGGGGCGACGAACTCGATGTCGTCCTTGGCGTGCAGCACGCTGCGGCCCTTAGGCATGTAGAAAGATGGGCTGCGTGTCCGGTTCGACATATTCATGATTAGTGCCGGATGCACCATCGGCGGTCCCTCCGCCGTCGTCTCGCGGTAGCGCGGGTGATAATCCTCCTCGGCATAGCAATACTGCTCGTTCAGCTCCGGCGTGACGCGGAAGCTGTAGGGCTCATACGACTCGCCGACCACAAGGTCGGTCGCCGGCTTCAAATCAGCCATGATAATTGCCGATATTCCGTGGGATTAAGGCGGGTCGAAGACCATTCCTGACGTTCGCCCCGGAAACGCTGAATTTCCAATGCCAACGTACCCTTATTGGCAGGACGAAGACAATATCGGCTTGCTGTCTCCAGCGGGACGTATAGGTACTTCCATAGTAGGGAATTACGCGGTTTTACCTATATTTCTTGATGGCGAATCACCCTAAGGTGAAGGCAACCGGGCTCTGATGCGGGTGGGGCTGATCTGATCTGTGAAAAGAATGGGCAAGGAAATAAATGGCGCTTCTCGTGCTCTCCCGCGAATTTGACGCCAAGGTCGACCGCGTACATACGGGGAACGACCCCTGCAGCTCCGGTTTTCGCTTGTGGAAGCAGTCCGCTAAATGAGCGTTGGCGCCACCCAGATTCAAGAAAATATCGAGGCTGTCCGCAACCATAAGTCTCGTTGGTCGTGGCAGCGGTTGAACGCTTCGTTGCTGGTCCTCGTACTGGTCGCCGTTTTGCCGGTTTTTTCCGTCCTGATTGCCGTCGTCTATCTGATGAACGGACAGCAACGGGACAGGTATGAAGCCGAACTTATGGGCATTGCCCGTTCCGTATTGGCCTCGGCCGATACCGAGCTGACATCGACATTGCGGCTTGCGGAAGCATTGGCAGCGGAAGAGGGCTTGGCTTCGGACGATCTCCAGCGCTTCGACAGCGATGTTCGTCGGGTAATCCGTACCCAGCCAAACCTTCAGTCGATTATCCTCGGCGACCTGACCTCTCATACCAATCTGGTTCATACGGGCTTTCCCTCCGGTCAGGCTGTTCCTGCAGGTCCGATGGCGGTGGAACAGGGGCAGGAGGTCGCTCGTACCGGCAAGCCAACGATTTTCGGTCTCCATGCTTCCGGGCAGACGGCGTCGGCATTGTCCATCCCGGTCAGGGCGCCGGTCCTGAGCGGCGGCCCGGTGACGCGCGTGGTCACGCTGACCCTGTCGCCGACCTATTTAAGCGGCCTGTTCGCCAAGATTGACTACAACCCCGCATGGACGGGCGTGATCGTCGACCCCCACTATGTGATCGCCGCAAGCAATCGGTTTCCTGAAAAGCTTGTCAACCAGCGGGTCTCTTCGGCCTTGGAGGAAGCACTCCGGACCGGCAAGTCCCGGATATTTCCGGGTACCAACCTCGAAGGACAGAAGGTCTATTCCGTTTTCGTTCGGTCAGCGGTGACGGGCTGGACCGTTGGCGCCGGCATTCCCGCCGAAGAGATCGACGGCCCGATCCGAAAGGCAACCCTGCTGATGGCGGGTGCGGGGCTGCTGGCGGGCGGTGCCAGTATCGGTGTTGCCGCCTTTTTCGGCATCCGTTTGCGCCGCGCTCGGCGAGCTGAACAGCAGTTCAGCCAGTCGCTGGAGTGGCTGGTTGCCGAACGCACCGCCGAATTGCGGCGCAGCGAAGAGCAATTGCGTCAGGCACAAAAAATGGAAGCCGTCGGTCAATTGACCAGCGGCGTCGCGCACGACTTCAATAACCTGCTTGGCGTGGTTATCGGCAATTTGGATCTCATCGAACCGGGGCTCCGCGATCAGCCTCAGCAGCACAAGTACCTGCAAACGGCCGTTGCCGCTGTGGAACACGGAGCGGCGTTGACTCGGCAATTGCTGGCGTTCTCGCGGCGCCAGAGGTTGAGCCCTCGCCGGATCGGTGTCGCCCAGTTGATCAACGGAATGTCGGATATCCTGCGCCGGACTCTCGGTGCCGCGATCGAGGTGGTGGATTATGCCAACGATCAGTCGCTGTCCTGTTACGCGGACCCTGCGCAGATCGAAAGCGCTATTCTGAACCTTGCCATCAATGCTCGCGATGCCATGCCGGATGGCGGAAAATTGTCGATCGAGGTGGCAGGCTTCGTTGTCAGGAACGACGAGATCGATGCCGCCGAAGGCGTTTCGCCCGGCGAATATGTGATGATTTCCGTTTCCGATACCGGTACCGGCATGGAGCCGGGGGTGCGCGAGCGCGCCATCGAGCCCTTTTTCACGACCAAGGAGGTGGGTAAGGGAAGTGGCCTGGGGTTGAGCATGGTTTATGGCTTTGCCCGGCAGTCCGGCGGATTTTTCCGCTTGGAAAGCGAAGTTGGCAAGGGGACCACCGCGCGTATCTTCTTGCCTGTCGCATCCGGTTTGAACGACGCCGCGCTCGCGCCAACGAGTAAGGAAGTTACCGGCGGCGCCGGCGAAGTCATCCTGACCGTCGAAGACAATCTGGCGCTGCGCAAGACGGCCGTCGAGGCATTGCACCAAGTCGGTTATGTCCCCGTCGAAGCGTCCGATGCGAACGAAGCTCTGGCGGTTCTGACCGAAAATTCCAGAGTCCGCCTGTTGCTGACGGATATCATCCTGCCGGGCGGCAGGGATGGTTTTGCCCTGGCCGATGAAGCGCAGCGGTTCCGGCCCGATCTAAAGGTTCTGTTTATGTCCGGTTATTCCGGAGACGAGCGAATCGAAAGGCGGAAGGATGGCAAGGGCATTTGTTTTCTCCAAAAGCCGTTCCGGAGCGCCGAGCTGTTAAAAGCTGTTGCCGAGGCGCTGGGGAAGGTTCCGGCCTGAAAGAGGAAGTCCGTTCCGCCGCCGGGCCTCATGCCTTCTGTAGGCAGTACTCGTCCAAAGGCAACCCGGCGACTCCATAGGGCCTGACTTCTGACCGACAGGAGCGTTCGATGCCAACCATGCGGACCACGAACCTGCCGTCCGGCGAGGCGGTGCCTATCCTCGGCCAGGGCACATGGTACATGGGCGAAGGCCGGCGGACTGCCGCCGAGGAAATTGCCGCCCTGCGGCTCGGCATCGACCTTGGCCTGACTCTCATCGACACGGCGGAAATGTATGGCGACGGGGCGTCCGAGGCGTTGATTGCCCAGGCTATTGCCGGTCGCCGCGATAAGGTCTTTCTAGTCAGCAAGGTGCTGCCCAACCATGCGTCGCGGAAGGGGACGGTCGCCGCCTGCGAACAAAGCCTGCGCCGGCTCGGCACCGACCGGCTCGATCTCTACTTGCTGCATTGGCGAGGCGGCGTGCCGCTTGCCGAAACCGTCGAAGCCCTCGAAGGGTTGGTGCACGCCGGCAAGATCCGCCACTGGGGCGTGAGCAATTTCGATGCCCCGGACATGGCGGAATTGGCGCGGCTGCCGGGTGGCGGCCATGTGTGCACCGATCAGGTTCTCTACAATCTGAAGTCCCGCGGCGTCGAATGGGATCTATTGCCGTGGTGCCGGGAGCGGGGCGTCCCGATCATGGCCTACTCGCCCATCGACCATGCGCCCGCAGGTCTGATGGCCGAGCCTGTGCTGAAAGCTATCGCCGCTCGCCACAAGGCGACGCCCGTGCAGGTGGCACTCGCCTGGCTGCTGCGCCAGGACGGCATCATCGTCATCCCAAAGGCTGGCAGCGTGGCGCACATGCGCGAAAACCGCGCCGCCCTCGACCTCGTTCTGACGGCCGTCGACTTGGCCGAGCTTGACCGGACCTTCCCACCGCCGCGCCGCAAGGCGCCGCTTGCCATGCTGTGAAAAGGCAAGGGGGCAGGTTTGAAACCTGCCCCCGCACATGGCCACCCCTTGGGGCGGGTTTATTCTTACCAGACTTCCTTGGTGCCAATACCGCGCATGAAGGTTTCGCGGATCAGGTCGGGGTCGCGCACTGTCTGGGTGACGCCCGGCTTGTTGTCGATGCGCGAGGCGATCAGCGACGGTTGGTCGGATTTCATAGCTGCGTCGAACAGAGCTTCGAAATCGGCTTCGTCGGCCGCCCAGTTGGATTGGGCGAGACCAAGGCCGCGCGCCACGGCGACGATATCGACGCCGAGCGAGGTCGCCGTCGTCTGGCCGCCGGTGATCTGATACATGCCGTTATCCATGACCAGGATGATCAGGTTTTTCGGCTTCTGGATGGCGACCGTGCTGAGGCAACCCAACTGCATCAGGATCGAGCCATCGCCCTCGATGGCGATGGTCTTGCGCTTCGGTTGGGCGATGGCGACGCCGAGTGCGATCGGCACGGCCAGACCCATACTGCCCAACATGTAGAAGTTCTGCGGCCGCCGTCCGGCCGACCACAGGTCGAAGTTGGAATTGCCGATGCCGCCGATGACGGCCTCGTCCTTCAGTTTGCCGACCATGCGCTTCGTCAGGTCGAAGCGGTTCATGATCTTGGTGTTCTGCCGGTCCTTGGCGTGTCCGCTTGTCATGTCAGCTGTCCCGCTCATTTCTTCACGACTTTGCCGCCGGTCAGCAGCGGCGACAGGATGAGGCAGGCCGGAGCCTGGGTGGAAATCGCCTGCCGGACGGTCCGGTCGACAATCTGTTCCAGTTCGTCCAGCCGCGTGCAGCCGTGATACTCGACGGCCAGCGCATCCAACACCGGCCGCATGGTCTTGCAGACCAGCGCCTGGCCATAGTTGAACTCGCCCAGGGTGCCGCGTTCGGACACGATCAGCAGGACCGGGATGCGGAACGGCACCGCCAGCGAAGCGATGGCGTTGGGCAGGGTGGCGAAGCCGCTGGTCTGCATCATCAGGACCCCGCGCATGCCGCCCATCCACGCGCCGGTGACGATGCCCAGCCCTTCCTCTTCGCGGGTCACGCAGAAGGCGGTGAAAAAGGGATCGTTGTGGATGGCGTCGATCAGCGGCTTAAGCACGTTGTCCGGCACGTAGGTAACCAGCTGGACCTTATTCGCCTTCAGCGTCGCAAGGACAATCTCGTGCCAGGGACGCTCGGCATCGGAAGCGGCGGGCATGTTGCGGAGTCTCCTCCCTTAGGTTCGCAGTTGCTGCGGGTGGGTTGTAAGGTGGTGGCGTCCTCTAATGCCGTCTTTTTCCGCCGCCGACAAGAGGCGCTAGGATTCAGCGAGCTGGCGCAGCTTCAGGTCGCTGCCGATCGGCTGAGCGACCGTCTCGGCCGTCGCCGCCGCCAGGGTCCAGCCGAGATGGCCGTGGCCGGTATTATAATAGACGCCCGCTTGCCGGCCACGCCGGACGATCGGAGTCATACGGGGCGACATCGGTCGAATCCCAGCCTACGGCGCGACATCGCCGGTGAGCATGTCAGGAAAGTGGCGGTGCACCCAAGCCGTCAGGGCAACGACGCGCCGGACCGAAATCGCCTTGCCTCAGCCGACGATGCCGGCACCGATACCGACGGTGCTGACCATGCTTCTCTCTGTCACGAAACCGCCGATATGTCTTCCCCTTTGGCGGCTTGAATGGCAGCCTTTCCGGCAAGCAACCGGGGAGGCGATAGATGGGCATCGAAAACAAGGCGGCTTTCGTTTCGGGGGCAGGGCGCAACATCGGCCGGGCCATCGCCGTCGAACTGGCCGGGCGCGGCTGCAACATCGTCGTCAATGGTCTCACCAACCGCAACGCCTGCGAGGAAACGGCGGCAGCCGTCCGTGCCTCGGGGGCCAAGGCGTTGGTTGCCATGGGCGACGTCGGCGATAGTGCTGCCGTTCGGGCCATTGCCGACCGGGCGCTGGCGGAGTTCGGTGTCATCGACATCGTCGTCAACAACGCTGCCATTCGCCCGCACCAGCCGTTTCTGGAAATGAGCGAGGCCGATTACCACCGGGTATTGGCCATCGATCTGCACTCCGCCGTCTACACCAGCCGCGCGTTCCTGCCTGGCATGATCGGCCGCAAGTGGGGCCGGCTGGTCAATGTCACGGGCATGAACGCTATGCGCGGACACGCCACCCGCGCGCCGGTGGCGGTGTCCAAGCATGGGCTATGGGGCCTGACCAAGTCGCTGGCCAAGGAATTCGGGCCACACGGCGTCACCGTCAACGCCATCTCGCCCGGCACCATTCGCGGCAGCAAGGATTCCGCGCCCCGCAGTGCCGAGCAGATGGCGGAAACCCTGCGCCGCATCCCCCTCGGCCACCCCGGAAAACCGGAGGACATTGCCGCCCTCGCCGGCTTCCTGTGCTCCGACGAGGGCGGTTTCGTCAGCGGCCAGATGATCGGCAGCAATGGCGCCGCCGAGACCTGACGCGCATCAGGGCTTCGCGTGTTGGGTGAGCCATCGCTCCATCTGCGCGATCTCGCGGTCCTGAGCCGCGATAACGTCCTCGGCCAGCCGCCGGATCTCCGGGTCTGTCCCATACTTCAGCACGGTGCGTGCCATGTCGATGGCGGCCTGATGGTGCGGGATCATGCCGCGCGCGAAATCCACGTCGGCGTTACCGCTCGGCGCCACGGCGCTCATTGCGGCATGCATCTTATCCATGGCTTGCTTGTATTCCTGCGCTGCCGGGTTGCCCGACGCCGTCGCGGCGTGTTCGCTGTGGCTGGCCTGCGCCCAAATCTGCTGAGTCGAGGCCGTACCCAAGGTTGCTGCGAGGACAGTCGCTGCGATGAAGCTTTTTGTGTTCATGTCGACCCTCGTTTGAGAAAATTGTGATGACGCCATGGAACGCTCCCGCTTCGGGAGTCGTGTCTCCAGCGCGTCGAACAGATGCGGTGTGATGGTGCCCGCGTTCAGGCGGATCGCGGCGGGCGTAGCAACCCATCCGGGGCGATGCTACGGGGAATGGCAGCGGGCTGGGCATCGATGCGTCCGTGTGCGGGCATCCGTTGCGGCGGATGGATCGACGCCGGCAGCCCGGCAACGCAGGTGCCGGCACAGCAGCCGCGCAAGGTGCGGCAGGCGCTTCCGCTGCAACCGGAATTTTCCGCGGGGACGGCCGCTTCCACTGTCCCCGGCGCTTCCACGGGCGTCTGTTTCATCGTCGGGGTATGGACATGCGGTTCGCCGCCAGCCGCCGCCGGTCCGCCTGCCGCGAGCAGCCATCCCAGCGCGGCGAGCAGAACCGCAAGGACCTTCATCGAGTCAGCCGCCTTCATCATTTTTTCATTTTACCACAAGCCCGATGCGCCAGCATCCGTCTCAGATCGTGCTGCGGGATGAAGAGGCGGCGATGCAGCGCGCGAGTTCGCCATAAACGGTTGCCGGTTCCGTGAAATCGACTCGCGGATGGCGGAAGGGCACCCACTGAAATCTTGAAAAAAATAGCCGCCTCGGATGCGGTGGCCGGCCATAGTCGTAGGGTGCCACGGGTCGGAAGCTCTCCTGTTCCAGGCCGATTATGTGCGGTCGCGACGGACCGTACGCCAAATTCCCGATATCGCGCGCTGAAGGAAATCCAAATCGGACATGCGAACCGGCGAATGGCTGATGATGAGGCCGTGTTCAAATTAATATGACAACCTGACGTCAAGAAGAAGGCGGACGGGCGTCCCCGAGAGGTTGCTGCGCTGAAGCGCCGGCGATGGAGGTGGTTTCCGCCACTTGCACATGTTCAGGGCATCCAAGGCCCGGCGCCGTAGCCTTTGCATGCCGGTCGAATCAGGGCATGGTGCGACCATGGATGGCATTGACGATTCCGTGACGCGCCGGGCCGAGGATGTGCTGCGCCGCGTCTTCGGCTATGGCGCGTTTCGCGGCCGTCAGGCTGAGGTCATCGGCCATGTCGCCGCTGGTGGCGATGCGCTGGTGATCATGCCGACCGGCGGCGGCAAATCGCTCTGCTATCAGATACCGGCCCTGTTGCGCCCCGGCGTCGGTGTGGTCGTCTCGCCGCTGATCGCCCTGATGCGCGATCAGGTGGCGGCCTTGCGCGATGCCGGTGTAGCGGCGGCCTTCCTCAATTCCTCGCTCGATGGGGCGGCGGCTTACGAGGTCGAACGCCAGGTCCTGGCAGGTGCGCTGGACCTGCTCTATGTCTCGCCGGAACGCGCCGTCATGCCGCGCTTCCTCGATATGCTGGAACAGACCGAGGTCGCCCTCTTCGCCCTCGACGAGGCGCATTGCGTCAGCCAGTGGGGCCATGACTTCCGGCCCGAATACCGCCAACTCAACGTCTTGCACGAACGCTTCCCCAAGGTGCCGCGCATCGCACTGACCGCGACGGCGGACGCCGATACCCGGGCCGACATCGCCCGGCGGTTGAACTTGGAAGCGGCCAAGCTGATCCTCGCCGGTTTCGACAGGCCGAACATCGCCTATGGCGTGTCCGAAGGTGACGGCGCCCGCCAGCGCTTGCTGCGCTTCATCCGCGACCGCCACCCCGGCGAGGCCGGCATCGTCTATTGCCTGTCGCGTAAGACAGTGGAGGCCACGGCTGCTTGGCTGGCGGCCGAGGGCCTCGATGCGCTGCCTTACCACGCCGGTCTCGATGCCGCGGTACGTGAAGCCAATCAGGACCGCTTCACCAAAGGCGAAGGCGTCATCGTGGTGGCGACCGTCGCCTTTGGTATGGGTATCGATAAGCCCAACGTCCGCTTCGTTGCCCACCTCAACCTACCGCGTTCCATCGAAGCCTATTACCAGGAAACCGGGCGAGCCGGCCGCGATGGCCTGCCGGCGGACGCTTGGATGGACTACGACGTCGCCGACGTGGTGGCGCAGCGGCGCATGATCGAGGAAAGCCCCTCCGACGAAAGTCGCAAGCGGGTCGAGCGCGCCAAGCTCAACGCCCTGGTCGGCTATTGCGAAAGCGCATCCTGCCGCCGGCAGGTTCTGCTCGGTTACTTCGGCGAGACCTTGGCTGAACCCTGCGGCAACTGCGACGCCTGTCTGGAACCCATCGATGCCTTCGATGGCAGCGTCCTGGCGCAGATGGCCTTGTCGGCGGCTTATCGCACGGGGCAGCGTTTCGGCTCCGGCCATC
The DNA here is from genome assembly GCA_947470575.1 of Rhodospirillales bacterium. Taxonomy (GTDB): domain Bacteria; phylum Pseudomonadota; class Alphaproteobacteria; order Rhodospirillales; family CAMCUA01; genus CAMCUA01. The sequence continues at coordinate 12,243 of CANITX010000020.1, read as the reverse complement.
TGATCGATGTGTTGCTCGGCAAGGCCAGCGACAAGGTCACCCGTTTTGGCCACGACCGCCTGAAGACCTTCGGTATCGGCGCCGAAACCGATGAAAAGGTCTGGCGGGCGGTGCTGCGCCAACTGGTGGCACAAAGTCTGTTAGAACCCGATCCTGAGGCTTTCGGCGGCCTGCGCCTGACCGAGGCGGCACGCCCTGTGCTGCGCGGCGAACAAGCGGTGCGCCTGCGTCGGCCGCGCATCGTCGTGCGCAAGTCTGCCGGGCGCGGGCGAGGCCGGGTGGCTGGCCTTCCCGATCAGGTCGCTCCCCAGGATGGCGCCTTATGGACGGCGCTGCGCGCCTGCCGCCTGGAACTGGCGCGCCAACAGAATCTGCCGCCCTATGTCATTTTTCACGACGCTACCTTGCTCGCTATGCTGCACGCCCGGCCAGAGAGCCTCGACGACTTCGCTGCCTTGCCTGGTGTCGGCGGGCGCAAGCTGGAACGCTACGGCGCAATCTTCCTCGCTGTCATCCAGGCCCATCCGGCGACTCCTCCGGTCTAAGTTAGTGTTCATCTGCCAGTCCGCTTTCTGCTAGCCTTATGTCCAACATCTTGGGTGCGGTCCCGCCGTGGCCCGAAAAATGCCCATCGGAAAGGCAGGGAGGAGGCGATGCTATTCGGTCTATTCGGCAATGCCACGGCATTGCGCGGCGGCCCCGACGTCGACAGTTCCCACGGCTATCGCGAATTCATCGATTACAATATCGAGGCCGAAGCGTTGGGCTATCACAGCACCTTCCTGGTCGAACATCATTTCACTGGCTATGGCCAGGTATCCGCCAGCTTGAACATGCTCACCTGGCTCGGCGCCAAGACCAAGACGCTGCGTCTGGGCACCGCGGTGCTGGTGCTGCCCTGGCACAATCCGGTGCTGATCGCCGAACAGACGGCGACCATCGACCTGCTCAGCGGTGGCCGGCTCGATTTCGGTGTCGGCAAGGGTTATCGCCACAATGAATTCGTCGGCTTCTGCGTTCCCATGGAGGAGGGCGAGGCGCGCTTCAACGAATCCCTCGACGTCATCGTCAAGGCTTGGACCTCGTCGAGCCGCTTCTCCCATCAGGGCAAGTATTGGCAGTTCGAAGACATCGTGGTCGAGCCGCCGACGGCGCAAAAGCCGCATCCGCCGCTGTGGATGGCGGCTGGCAGCCCACATTCCATTGCCCAGGTGGCCGAACGCGGCTTTAACCTGCTGCTCGATCAGTTCGCCTCGATCGATGCCATCGGCGAGCGCATCGCGCTCTTCAAGTCCGAGGTCGAAAAGCGCGGCCGCAAGTTCGACCCCAAGGAAGTGGCCGTAGCCCGTGCCATGCAGGTCTCCAACACCCAGGCTGAAAAAGAGGCCGCTCTGGAGCGCCGCCAGACGGCGCAGCGGCGGTTGACAGCCATTTCCCAGCGTCCCGACGGCCAGAATAAGGCTAGCATCCTCAATTTCGCCGATACCCGCGAGGCCAACGAGGAAAGCGCTCTCTACGGCCTGCCCGATGAAATCGCCGCCAAGCTGGAACGCCTGCGCGGCCTGGGTGCGGAATACGTTTTGTTGACCACAGGGGGATCGCGCGAAAGCCTGCGGCGGTTCGCCAGGGACGTCATGCCCGCCTTTCGGAACGGCAATCAAGTCCGGGTGGCCGGTTAGCCCTCCCGGCAGCGCAAACCGCGGAGATGCCACCTTGTGAATTCCGTCTGTTCCGGAAAGATGTTATCTTTCATACTCATTGCGGCGGCCTAGGGGCGGATGACGCTGATGCGAGCTTCCCTCCGGGCATGAGCAATCTGTATTTGTTAGCCTGAAAGGTAGCCGCAGCAACGGCTGCTAGTTGAAAATGTTGCCAAGCGGGAACGCTCGGCATGCCGTGCTCCGATGATATAGAAGACGGCTTCAATGGCCTGCGCGGGCATGCGGTGCCGAATGACGCTGGAATTCGAGGATACGTGATGCGCAGAGCCGTTGTCGTCACCGCCAGTATTGCCGTTCTCGGGCTCGCTGGAGTCGCCTACTGGATGGGGGAGTCGATAGGTGGACGGGGGTGGTCCCTGCCATGGCGTTCCGCAGCGGTTCCGGCCGCGTCGCAGGCGACTGCAAAGCAGGGCGATGGACGCGCCTCAGCCCCGGGCCAGCGGCCGGCCGGCGGCGGCAGCCCAGTGGAACCGTCGCTGGCTCTCGCAATGAAAATGACCTCCGACATACGCGCCGTCGGCAGCTTGCATTCCGATGAATCGGTGATGCTCGCCCCCGAGGTTGCCGGCCGTGTCGCGGCGATACCCTTCGCGGAAGGCAAGCGCGTCAACGCCGGCGACGTAATCCTCAAGTTGGACGACTCGCTCGTCCGCGCTGAACTGGCCGACGTCGAAGCCCGCTTCAAACTGGCCAAGGCCAACATGGATCGTGCCAATGAACTGGCGCGTACCGGCAATGTCACCGAGCGTGCCCGCGACGAAGCGGCTTCGAGCTTCGGTGTTGCCTCTGCTGCCGTCGAGCTCGCCAAGGTGCGACTATCCAAGACCACCATCACGGCGCCCTTTTCCGGAGTCGTCGGCATCCGCAACACCTCGGTCGGCGCTTACCTCGCCGTCGGTACCCAGGTCGTCAACCTGGAGAAGATCGATCCTCTCAAGGTCGATTTCAGCGTGCCGGAGATTTACCTTGCCAACATCGGTGTCGGTCAGGAAGTCGAGGTTTCGGTTGATGCCATTGCCAATCGCACGTTCGTCGGCATTATCCAGGCGATCGATCCGATGGTCGATGTCAACGGCCGCTCGCTGAGCATCCGCGCCCGGCTGCCGAACCCCGAGGGCGTGCTGCGGCCCGGCTTGTTCGCCCGCATAAACATCAAGGGCCTGGTCGAGCGCAATGTGGTCATGGTGCCGGAAAGCGCCATTGTTCCGCGCGCAGGAGAAACCTTCATCTTCCGTATCGAGAATGGTAGGGCGGTGGAATCCAAGGTCAAACTCGGCGAGCGCCGCGCCGGCCAGGTGGCGATCGTCGAGGGATTGCCAATCAATGCCACGGTGGTGACCGCCGGTCACCAGCGCCTGCGTGACGGCTCCATTGTCGATGTTGTATCGGCCGGTGCTCCATCCGAACGGCAAGGCAGCTGAGATGTTCGAGTTCTGTATCCGCCGGCCTGTCTTTGCGACCGTCCTCAGCCTGATCCTGATTCTTCTCGGGATCGTCTCCTATGGCCGGTTGACGACGCGCGAATATCCGAACATCGACGAGCCGACCGTCTCGGTTAGCACGACCTATCCTGGCGCTTCGGCAGCTATCATCGAATCCCAGGTGACGCAGGTACTGGAAGGCTCGATCGCCGGTATCGAGGGCATCGACATTCTGGAATCGACCAGCCGCGCGGAATCGAGCCGCATCACTGTGCGGTTCAAGCTCAACATCGATCCCGATGTCGCCGCCAGCGACGTCCGCGACCGGGTCAGCCGTGTCCGCCGGCAACTGCCCAATGAAATCCAAGAGCCGACCATCGCCAAGGTCGAGGCCGACGCCAACCCGATGATGTACATCGTATTTACCAGCCCCAAACTGAACGCGCTGGAGATTACCGACTATGTCGATCGATACATCGTCGATCGACTGAAGAATCTGACCGGCGTCGCCGATGTGAATATCTTCGGCGAACGCCGCTACGCCATGCGCATCTGGGTCGACCGCGAGCGGCTGCCCGCCTTCAACTTGACGGTCCAGGATATCGAAAATGCGCTTAGGGCGCAGAACGTCGATTTGCCTTCTGGGCGCATCGAAAGCAACGACCGCGAATTCTCGGTGCGCTCGCGCACAGGCCTGACCACGCCCGAGGAGTTCCGCAACATTGTCGTCAAGGTTGCCAGCAATCACCCCGTCAAGTTGGGCGAGGTGGCTCGTGTCGAACTTGGCGCCGCCGATCAGCGGCGCGACAGCCGCTACAACGGCGAGCCTTCGATTATGGTCGGCATCGTCAAGCAGGCTGTGGCCAACCCGCTCGACGTGTCGGCGGCGGTGCGCCAGGTGATGCCGGACATCAACGCGTCGTTGCCCGACGGCATGACTGCCCAGATCGGCAATGACGATGCCCGTTTTATCGACCGCTCGATCAAGGCGGTGTTCGAGACCATTGTCGAAGCCATCGTGCTGGTTGTCCTCGTCATCTTCTTTTTCTTACGGTCTGTGCGCGCCTCGATCATCCCGATCGTTACGATTCCGATCGCCCTGATCGCGGCTTGTACACTCATGTACGCTTTGGGATTCAGCATCAACACGCTGACCCTGCTTGCCATGGTGCTTGCCATTGGCCTGGTTATCGACGACGCCATCGTCGTGCTGGAAAACATCTACCGACATATCGAAAGCGGTATGCAGCCGGTGGCTGCGGCGATCAAGGGCATCCGCGAGATCGGCTTTGCCGTCATCGCCATGACGCTGACGCTCGCCACCGTCTACGCGCCGGTGGCCTTCTCGCCCGGCCGCACCGGCCGGCTATTCCTCGAATTCTCGCTGACGCTGGCCGGCGCGGTGTTGGTATCGGGTTTGGTCGCACTGACGCTGACGCCGATGATGAGTTCGAAGCTGCTCAAACATCATGCCCGCCACAATTGGCTGTTCATGGTTCTGGAACGCGGCTTTACGGCCTTCGAGCAGGGTTACCGGCGCGCGCTGACCGGATCGTTGCGCGTCCGCTGGCTGGTGCTGCTGGGGGCGCTCGGCGTGGCGGGGATGAGTGTCGTGTTTTTCCTCAACCTGCGCTCGGAGCTGTCGCCGATTGAAGACCGCGGCGTGATCGTCGTGCGCGGCAGCGGGCCAGAAGGCTCGACACTCGCCTATATCTCCCGCTACAGCGGTCAGGCGGACAAGATCCTATCTGACATCCCCGAGGTCAGGGGCCGCCTGATCATCAGCGGTGCGCCGGAAGTATCGCAGTTCCTCGCCATCGGCCGGCTGGCGGACTGGAGCGAGCGCGATCGCAAGCAGCAAGCGCTCGTCAGCCAAGCGACTCCCAAGCTCCGGCGCATTGCCGGTGTTCAGGCCAATGCCAATAATCCGCCTTCGCTAGGCCAGCGCGGCGGCTCGCGGCCTATCGAATTCGTGCTGCAGACGTCGGGAACCTATGAGCAGCTTCAAGGTTATCTCGACAAGATGCTGGAGCGGATCGCTCAGAATCCGGGTCTCGACGGTGTCGATACCGACCTCAAGCTCAATTCCCCAGAGTTCAAGGTCGATATCGACCGGGCCAAGGTCGCCGATCTCGGTCTCGACATCGCCGTTATCGGCCGCACGCTGGAAACCCTTCTTGGTGGCCGGCAGGTGACGCGCTTCGAAGTCGATGGCGAACAGTACAATGTCTATGTCCAGCTCGCCGCCGAGGATCGTGCCTCTCCATCGACCCTCTCGACCATCTACCTGCGTTCGCCGACCGGGGAGATGGTTCAGCTTTCCAACGTGGTGACGGTTACCGAGTCGGTGGCGCCGAAGGACCTCCGGCGCTTCAACCAGCTGCGCTCCGCGACCATTGCCGCTAACCTCGCCAACGGCTACTCGCAGGGCGAGGCGCTCGACTTCCTCGAACGCACGGCGCGCGAGGTGCTGCCCGAAACCGTGCAGACCGACGTCGCCGGCCAAAGCCGTGAATTCTTGGCCGCCAGCCAAAGCTTGGCGATGGTGTTTGTGCTGGCGCTTGGCTTCATCTATCTCGTGCTTTCCGCTCAGTTCGAAAGCTTCCGCGACCCGGTGATCATTCTGCTTGCCGTGCCGCTGTCGATGACCGGCGCCTTGGGAGCCCTCTACTTCACCGGCGGGACGCTCAACGTCTATTCGCAGATCGGCCTGGTGACGCTGGTCGGATTGATCACCAAGCACGGCATCCTGATCGTCGAGTTCGCCAACCAGCAGCAGGCGGCAGGACGGGAACGGCTTGCCGCTGTTATCGAGGCTGCGGTGCTGCGGTTGCGGCCGATCCTAATGACGACCGGCGCCATGGTGCTGGGAGCCATACCGCTGGCCTTCGCCGACGGTGCAGGCGCCGAGAGCCGCCAGCAGATCGGCTGGGTCATCGTCGGCGGCATGAGCCTTGGCACCATCCTCACCCTGTTCGTCGTGCCGACGGTCTACAGTTTCATCGGTCAGCATCACGGGCAGGCGAAGGAGCAAGCGGAAGCGGCGTTAGCCCTTGGGCACCAGCCAGCGGAATAGCCACCTTCCCGTGCTCGGCGGGTCGCAGGCAGGCCAAAAGGACGACGTGCATAAACAACGTGTCGCGATTCCAAAATTCATGCCATGAATTTCGATATCGGAATACCGATCTCCTTCAGCCTGCGCTGATGCTGGCGGAAGGGGTGGGAGCGGAGAGGCGAGATTTATGATCAACAAGATCGTTCAGACGATGGCCGATGCGATGGCCGGCGTCAAAGACGGCTCGACGGTTCTGATCGGCGGCTTCGGGTCGGTCGGCCAGCCGGTGCATCTCATCGATGCCTTGATCGAGCAGGGGGCGAAAGACCTGGTCGTCGTCTCCAACAACCCCGGCATCGGCCGCGCCGGCCTCGCCCGATTGTTCGAAGTCGGGCACGTGCGCAAGGTGATCTGTAGCTTTCCACGTAGCTCCGATCCCGTGGTCTTCGAAGAACTCTATCGGTTGGGCAAGCTGGAACTGGAAATCGTGCCGCAAGGCACGATGGCCGAACGCATGCGCGCTGCCGGTGCCGGCATTCCGGCCTTCTATACGGCGACCTCGGTCGGTACGCCGCTGGCCGAAGGCAAGGAAACGCGCGACTTCGAAGGCCGCACTTACGTCATGGAACGCGCGCTGAAGGGCGACCTGGCTCTGGTCGAAGCTTGGGAGGCCGACCGTTGGGGCAACCTGACCTATCGCGATTCCGGGCGGAATTTCAATCCGGTGATGGCTATGGCCGGAGAACTGACCGTGGCTCAGTCGCAACATATCGTCGAGCTGGGCGCCCTCGATCCGGAGCGGGTCGTGACACCGGGTATTTACGTCAACCGGGTGATCCACGTCCCTTATGGCGATCCGGGAGCTTAAGGAGAAAGCGATGCTGAACGAGATGGACGCGCGGACCGCTTGGACGCCGCGTGGGCGCAAGGAGATGGCGGCCCGGGTGGCGGCGGATATTCCCGAAGGCTGGTATGTCAACCTGGGGATCGGCATACCCACCGACATCGCCAACCATGTGCCGATGGATCGCGAAGTCGTCTTCCATTCGGAAAATGGCCTGATCGGTATGGGGCCGGTGCCACCGAAGGACAAGGTCAATCGCTGGCTGGTCAACGCTGGCAAGCAGCATGTCACCATGCGTCCGGGCGGCGCCTATACCCACCACGCCGACAGCTTCGCCCTGATCCGCGGTGGCCACCTCGATCTCTGCGTCCTCGGTGCCTTTCAGGTGGCCGATAACGGCGACATCGCCAATTGGGCCACGTCGTTCAATTTGAAAGACGCGCCGCCTGCCGTCGGCGGTGCCATGGATCTCTGCGAAGGCGCCAAGCGTCTGTGGGTGGTGATGCCGCATACGACGAAAACGGGCGAAGCCAAGCTGTTGCGGAAATGCACCTATCCGCTGACCTCGTTGGGTTGCGTCAAGCGCATCTACACCGACCTCGCCGTCATCGACGTGACGGCCAAGGGTTTCGTCGTGCTCGAAATGGTGCCCGGCATGACCCTGGCCGAGCTGCAGAAGATCACCGACGCGCCGCTCGGCATGGCGGCCTAAACCGTCGCCTCGAAATCGTAGAGGCGCTGCGGGTTCTCGACCAGCACGCGTTCGAGGGCTGCCCGGTCGGGCAGCCAGTTGAGCAGCAGGTCGATCAGCGTTGGCGCATCGGGCTGCCACGTCGTGTTGGTATGCGGCCAGTCCGTACCCCAGATACAACGTTCCGGCGCCGCCTCGTAAAGCGCCTGAACCATCGGTGCGACATCGTCGAAGCGCGGCCTGTCCACCGACAGGCGATAGGGCGCCGTCAGCTTGACCCAGCAGCGGCCCTCTTGCAAACCGCCCAGCAGGGCCTGGAAAGCCGGATCGCGCACGCCCAACGCCGCCGGCATGTGCCCCAGGTGGTCGAATACGGTGTCGATCGGCAGCCGCGTCACGATGGGCAGCACCGCGGCGATCTGCCCGTGATCGATGAACAACTGCAGGTGCCAGCCGAATGGCGCGATGGCCCGTGCCAGTTCGCCCAGGTATGCGGCGCTCAGATCGCCGTGATTGATGCGTACCCCGCGCACGCCGGCGGCGTGTAGGTTGCGCAGGTGCGCGGCCTCGTAGGGCGGTTCCAAAACGGCGACGGCACGGGTTGCAAGTCCCAATTCGCGACAGGCGGTGAGCAGGCAGGTATTGTCGGTGCCGTAAATGCTGGGTTGCACCAGAACCGCGCGCCCAAAGCCGAGGCGATTCAGCATGGCGCGATAGTCTGCGACCCGCGCCTCGCGCGGCGTATAGGAAGACTGGCCTGCCGGATAGGGAAAGCGTGTTTGCGGGCCCAGAACGTGGGCGTGGCAATCGATGGCGCCGGCTGGGATCATTGTCTTTTCTCGTATAGGAGGATGGATAAAGCCTCGATTCGGCCGCGTCTTCAAAAAGGCAATTCTCAAAAGCACAATTCCCAGCCATTGTTGCGCCCGCAATAGAAGAGTCCAATGCTTCGGTGAGCGCCCCGGTCAACCCTGGGTGTGGTCAACCGTCGCAGATAACGGGAGGCCGACGATGAAAGATGGGTTCGTCACTACCAAAAAGCATGGCCGCATTCACTATCTCGAAGCCGGCAGCGGCAAGCCGATCATTCTGCTCCAATCGAACGGCAACTCGGCCTACGAATACGATGCCGTCCTGCCCATCTTGGGCAAGCGGCGCCATGTCATCGCCTGGGATCAGCCGGGGCAGGGCGATTCCGACCGTATCGTCCGGCACTATTCGGTCGAAGACTATGGCGATGCCGTCATCGATTTCATGGATGCCCTGGGGTTGAAGACCGCCAGCGTGCTGGGTTCCTCCATCGGCGGCTCGATCACCGTCGATCTGGGGGCCCGACATGCCAAACGCATCGACCGGCTGTTCATCGTCGAAGCGCCGGTGCGCACCACGGAGGAATGGGCGGCGCGCTGGTTGGACACCGACCAGATGTGGTCCTTTCCGACGCAAACCCGCGAACAGGTCGCACCCCGCCTGCGCAATCTGACCGATCCCGTGCTGCAGCGTTGGAACATCGATCGCAACAAGGCCGGCTCCTGGACCATGGTCGATGTCATGTGGGCGATCCGCCTGTTCGACGTCAATTCAGCGGTCAAGAAGGTGTCGACCGACCACACCATGGCGATCTACGGCAAGAAGGGTCAGCTTGCCGCGACCGCCGGCCCGGTGATGGAAAAGAACATCCCGGGCTGCAAGCTGACGCTCATGGAGCACAGCGGCCATTTTCCGATGCTCGACGAACCCGAGGAACTGTCGCGGATCGTCGACGGTTTCATGGGCGACTGACAAAAAGCCGGATAGGAAAGGCAGACTATGACCATCAAGGGCAAGGCCTACATCGCTGGGGCCTACGAACATCCGACGCGCAAGGCGCCGGACAAATCTCTAGCGCAGCTGCATGCCGAAGTGGCTTTGGGCGCGTTGCGCGACGCCGGCCTTAGCAAGGACGATGTCGACGGCTATTTCTGCGGCGGCGACGCGCCGGGCGGCGCTGTCACCATGGCCGACTATATGGGCCTGAAGCTGCGCCATCTCGATTCGACCGATGCCGGCGGTACCTCCTATCTCATGCATGTCGGCCATGCCGCCCAGGCCATCGCGCTCGGCAAGTGCAACGTCGCCCTGATCACCTTGGCCGGCCGGCCGCGCAGCGAAGGCATGGCCACCGGCACCGCGCCGCGCCTGCGCGATCCCAACCAGCCCGACGCCCAATGGGAATTCCCGTTGGGTCTCGCCACCGCCAACAGCTACGCCATGTGCGCCATGCGCCACATGCACGAATTCGGCACCACCAGCGAACAGCTGGCTTGGATCAAGGTCGCCGCTTCCCATCATGCTCAGCACAACCCCAACGCCATGTTGCGCGACGTCGTCACGGTGGAAGACGTGGTCAACTCGCCGATGATCACCGATCCCCTGCACCGCCTCGACTGCTGCGTTATCAGCGACGGCGGCGGCGCCTTGATCGTCGTCAAGCCCGAGATCGCCAAAAGCCTGAAGCGGCCGTTGGTCAAGGTGATCGGTGCCGGCGAGACGGCCAAGCACCAGTCGGGCGGCGATGTCGACCTGACCACCTCCGGCGCGGCCCGCTCCGGCGCGGCGGCCTTCGCCGAGGCCGGGGTCAAGCACAAGGACATCAAGTACGCCTCGATCTACGACAGCTTCACGATCACCGTGCTGATCCAGCTCGAAGATCTCGGCTTCTGCGAAAAGGGCAAGGGCGGCGCCTTTGTGTCCGACGGCAATCTGATCTCCGGCGTCGGCAAGCTGCCGTTCAACACCGACGGCGGCGGGCTCTGTAACAACCATCCCTCCAACCGCGGCGGCATGACCAAGATCATCGAGGCGGTGCGCCAGTTGCGTGGCGAGGCCCATCCCGCCGTGCAGGTGAAGAACTGCGACATCGCGCTCGCCCATGGCACCGGCATGCAGCTGGGCGCCCGTCACGGCAGCGGCACCTTGATCATGGAACGGGAGTGATGGCGATGAGTACCAAAGAACGCAAGTTGCCGGCCCCGGTCGCCACGCCCGAGGGCGAAGCCTTCTGGAAGGCCGCCAGCGAAGGCAAGTTCCTGGTCAAACGCTGCGCCGACTGCGGCCGCGTGCACTGGTATCCGCGCGCCATCTGCCCGTTCTGCTTCAGCGATCGCACGGAATGGGTCGCCGGTTCCGGCAGGGGCACGATCTATACCTATAGCGTCATGCGCCGCGCGCCGGAGCCCTACGCCATCGCCTATGTGACGCTCGAAGAAGGGCCGACGATGATGACCAACATTGTCGATTGCGATCTCGATTCGATCCGCATCGGCCAAAAGGTCAAACTGGTCTTCAAACCGACCGATGGCGGCCCGCCGATGCCGATGTTCACGCCGGTTGGGTGAGCATTTTCCCCGCACCCGCGGACGGCCGCTTCGGCGACGGTCTCAGGGTGCGGGAATTTCGGTTTCCGCACTATCGATCTGCTTTGCAGGTCCATAAATCGAAGGCGCCGATGCTGCCGGTCTTGCGATAGCTGGCCGCGAAGGCGTCGCGCCATTCCGGCCAGAACGCCGGACCCGCGATCATGAAGTTGTTCAGCGCAAAAGGCGCATTGTCCTTGGGGATCAGCCAGGTCCGCGTCGCGCAACTGCGCAGGTGCTCGAGTTTGGCCGGCGGCAGTGCCGCGCCTGTCGCTGTCGCCTCCATGGCGAAGTCGCCTGCCACCATTGGCGTGTCGCCGGCAAAGGCCAGCAGGGGCGCGACAAAGGACATTCGGTAACCCAGCGAGGTATTGTCGGCGCCGTAGCCCATCTCGATGGGCCGCTCCGCCTGGCGCAGCGCCCGGCGCACGTCGTCGGCCGCTCGTGCAGCTTGCTCCAGGTCGGTCCAGCCCTGGTTCAATCGCCGCTGGGCGCTCGACATCATCACGGTCAAGCCAATCAATATGGCTGTCGCTGCCAGCGCCGGTCCCCGCCGGCCCGGGCTGTCGCGGCCGAGCAGTCGTAACGTTAGGTCCATGGCGAACGGCGCCAACGGGGCCAGGTGATACCAGGCGCCGCCTGGCACCGATGCCGGGTAGAGATAGAACACGGCGGCGCCGGCCAGGCCCAGCAGATAGAACCAGTCCTCGCGTTCCACTCTCCCGCCCGCCGCCAACAAGCCGGCAATGGCGAACAACGGCGGCCCCAAGTAGAGGCCGAGTTTCGGCAATGCGGCACGCACCTGGTCGGCAATGATGCCGCGCGCTCCGACAACACCCTGGATATGGGCCAGATAGTCCTCGATGGCGATACCCTGCAGCGCAAAGGGTAGCACTGCTACCGCCAGGCCCGCCGTCGCCATCGTCGGCCATCCCAGCCACGGCCGGTGGATGAAATAGCCGAGCGCCAGCGGCACGAAATAGATGAAAGCATGGATTTTGAAAGTGACGGCCAGCCCACCGCATAGGCCGGCGACAATCCACGCCGTCCACGACCGGCCGAACAAGGGCGCCGTCAGCCCAAGGGTCGTCGCCAGCACCAGAAAGGGATCCGGGC
>CANITX010000019.1 GCA_947470575.1 Rhodospirillales bacterium | reverse complement strand
GATCTGCAACAAATCCTTAGGCTCGATCAGTTCCACTTCCATGCCCAAGGCCATGCCAGCACGGATGAAGCGCCGGAGCGCCCGCGGCGACGATGGCGGAAATGCTTCGCGTGGGTTGTGCAGCATGGCAATGCTGTAACGGGGGGCGGATTTTACGGTCTGACGGCCGAAACCGACACGCAAATGCCGTTCCAGCGCCGAGCGAAATAACGCAAAGCGATCTTCGTTCAAATCGCGGCTGGCCAGGGCGCGCACGGAACGCACGCACCAGCCGTCCTCGCGCTTCTCGATCCTGAGCAACAGCAGCGGGCAGCGGAAACGATCGAAGGCATGACGGGCCAGCCGGTGAAAACGAACATCGTCGGTTTGTCCGAAAGCGACGAACAGATCGAATGCCGGTTCGGGAGCTTCGGACAGGCGAGCTATGCGTTGGCGCAGAGCGTCGTCCAATTCCGGCAGAGCGAGGCGCGACAGAGCCCGACTGCCGAGGGTCAAAATAGCGGTAACGGTGGGAATGACCCGATGGCCACGGGCCTCGGCCAACAACGAGCAATAATAGCCGTAGTCCATATAAGCGTAACGGCGGCTGAGATTGATGACGCGCGTGCCGCGACGCCCGAATGCCCGAGGGAAACCCACATATTCCCGGGCCGTGACAACGCGCACGTTGAGATCGGCAAATCCGGCCTCCAACAGGCGTTCTTTGGTCCAACGGTCAACGATGACCACCAGCACGGCGGGGGCCGCCGGTCAGTGCTTGCCCAGGCCAAGCACGATGCTGGCCTGAAGCTGCGCCCTGCCATAGCGGACCATGCGGGCAAATTCGGCACGCGGTATGGGGATACTCATGCAGTCGGTGGCGCTCTGCTGTTCCTTCACGTCGACAAAGGGATCATGCACATAGACGAATTGCCGGTCGATATCGGCCAGAGTCACCCAGTGCGGCACCTTTTTGCGATCGATCCGATAGGAACTGATCATCACCACCGGCACTTCACCGGCAGCAAACGCCGCAGCGAGTTCATCGACGCCCAACCTTCCCCGTTCCACCACCATATCGGTTTCGGCTATCTCAGCGAGGAAATCTTCCTCCACCAACCTGATGACTTCCTTTTTATGTGGGCTGCGCACGGAATCGATGAAGAGATCCGTCTCGTCGCTGACATGAACACGGACATTGAAGCCCCGCCGATAGGCAGCGAGGGCCAAGCCGTGCGGACCAGAGCCCCCATGGCCCTTGGTCATATAGACCGTGGTGGATTCGCGCCAAAGACGCAACTCCAGTCGACGGTCGAGGCGAAGATTTGGGTTAAGCGCCCCCATGGCCATCATCAGGGCCGCGGCACCACAAGTGAATTCCAGAGTTTGCGCATAATAGGGAACGCGCGTCTGATCGGGCCCGGGTCCGGTAACCAGCCGCTTTTCGAATCGCTTGGCATCGGCGTGATCTTCATAGTAGTCCGGATAAATACCGAACTCCCGATACCCAGCCGCCGTATAGAGGCGGATGGCCGCATTGTTTTCCGGGTGCGCTTCAAGGCGCATGGTGACGCAGTTTCGCTGCCTTGCCGCCGCCTCTCCCGCCTCCAAGAGCATGCGACCAAGCCCCTGTCCCTGCGCGCCGGGATCGACGGCCAGGGAATACATGCGGGCCAGCGGGAACCCTTTGCGAAACAGGAGCAATACGTATCCCAGTATCTCGCCTTCTCGTTCGACGAGCTGGCAGATTGCCTTGCCTTGCGACAACAGATACTGAAAGTTACGCCGCGACAGGCGGTCGATCGCGAAGCAGCGCTCCTCCAGATCCAACAATGCTGGGACATCGGTAAGAGTTGCATCGCGCAACCGAATACCGGCGCGTGAGACCGACGCGGCCTGGCCCATGGCTATTCGCTTCTCCACCAATCGCTTGCCGGCGCGTCGAAACGACAACGCCCCCGCCGGGCCACCATGGGCCGCCGGCGAGGGCGTGTTCATCACTCGGCGGGCCCGGACGGACCGGGCAGGTCCGTCCTAATGCAGCTTCTGCCAGATGGCTCGCTTCAACGCATAAAGCAACCCTGTCAGCACCAAAAGAAACAGCAATACTTTGACGCCCAGACGTTTGCGAGCCTCCATCTCGGGCTCGGCCGTCCAGGATAGAAACGTCGTGACGTCCCTGGCCATCTGCGAAACGGAAGACTGCGTCCCATCCGCGAAGGTCAAGGCACCTTCCGCCAACGGCGGCGCCATGGCGATCTGACGCCCCGGAAAATGCTCGTTGTAATTCATTCCGGCCATCAAACTGAAACCGGCCGGCGGCGCCTTGAAGCCCGTCAACAGGGCATAGACGTAGTCCGGCCCTTGCTTGCGCGCTTTGGTCATCAGCGACAGATCGGGCGGCAGGGCACCGCCGTTCGATGCACGGGCTGCCTTGGTATTGGCGAAGGGAGCCGGAAAATAGTCGCTGGGCCGCCCGGCACGCTCGAACATATCGCCGGCGTCGTCGGGACCGTCCTTGACCTTATAGGCTTCCGCCACAGCCTTGATCTCGGCTTCTTGGAAACCGACATCGCCCAAATGACGGAATGCCACCAGGTTCAGCGAATGGCAGGCCGCGCAGACCTCGCGGTATACCTGCAGGCCGCGACGCACAGCCGCACGATCGTAGGTGCCGAACGCGCCTTTGAAGGACCACGCCTGAGCCGGCAGCGCGGGTCCTTCGGCGGCCCGCGACGACGACTGCGGTACGAAAAACGCGACAGCCAGCAGTGCAGCGAGCAAAGCCTTATGCATGACCCGCCTCCTTGCCCTTACCGGCCATGACCGATGCCGAGATACTGTCCGGCAATGGTCGGGGTCGTTCCAACCATCCGACCAGGGGCAGCACGATCACGAAGTGAAAGAAGTACCAGAACGTGGCTAGCTGCCCGACGGTAATGAAATATCCCTCCGGCGGATTGGCACCGACGTAACCGAGCACGATGCAATCCAGCAAGAAGACCCAGAAGAACACCCTATAGACCGGACGGAAACGGGCGCTACGCACCCGCGAGGTATCCAGCCACGGCACCAACACCAGAATGAGGATCGAACCGAACATGGCAATGACGCCCAGCAGCTTGTTCGGGATCGCCCGCAAGATGGCGTAGAACGGCAACAGGTACCATTCCGGCACGATATGGGTCGGCGTCACCAGCGGATTGGCCTCGATGTAGTTGTCCGGCTCGCCGAAGAAGTTCGGCGCGAAGAAGACAAACCCCAGCAGCACCAGCATCAACACGCCAAGGCCGAAGGCGTCCTTCACCGTGTAGTAGGGATGGAAGGGAATGGAGTCTTGCGGCCCCTTCATATCGATGCCCACGGGATTGCTGGAATGATGGGCATGCAGCGCCCACAGGTGCAAAAAGACCAGGGCGAAGATGATGAACGGCAACAGGTAATGCAGCGAGAAAAAGCGGTTGAGAGTCGGGTTATCGACCGAGAAACCGCCCCACAGCCAAGATACGATGGACTGACCGACCACGGGAATGGCCGAGAACAGGTTGGTGATCACCGTCGCCCCCCAGAAGCTCATCTGGCCCCATGGCAGGACGTAGCCCATGAAGGCGGTGGCCATCATGGTGAGGATGATCAGCACGCCGATGATCCACAGCAGTTCGCGGGGGCTTTTGTACGACCCGTAATAGAGACCCCGGAACAGATGGATATAGACGCAGATAAAGAAGAACGACGCGCCGTTCATGTGAATATAGCGGATCAGCCAGCCATAATTCACATCGCGCATGATGCGTTCGACGCTGGCAAAGGCCAGGCTCACATGCGGCGTGTAGTGCATGGCAAGGAAGATGCCCGTGGCGATCATGATGACCAGCACGATTCCGGCCAGCGAGCCGAAG
This sequence comes from Rhodospirillales bacterium, assembly GCA_947470575.1. Lineage (GTDB taxonomy): Bacteria > Pseudomonadota > Alphaproteobacteria > Rhodospirillales > CAMCUA01 > CAMCUA01. The sequence goes on along the minus strand of CANITX010000019.1, from coordinate 24,972 downwards.
TTCCACCAATAGTTCAGGTTCTTCGGTGTCGGGTATTCGATCAACTGTTCGTTGGCGAAGGTAAAGACCGGTAGGCGGTAATCGATCCAACGGACAACCGGGTTGGTCCAGGTCGGCTTGCTCATGGTGGCGCCCCCTAGCCGATACGAACGGAGTTGTCGTTCAGGAATTCGTAGGGCGGCACGGTCAGATTGGCCGGTGCCGGGCCCCGGCGAATGCGCCCGGACGTGTCGTAGTGCGAACCATGGCAGGGACAGAACCAGCCGCCGTAATCGCCCCGAGTGTCGCCGCTCTTCTGGCCGAGCGGAATGCAGCCAAGGTGCGTGCAGACGCCGACCAGGATCAGCCATGCCGGTTGCTTGACGCGAGCCGTATCGGGCTGCGGGTCGGGCAAGTCCGACACCTTCACGGATCGGGCGGCGGCGATTTCCGCCTGGGTCCGGCGGCGAATGAAGACGGGCTTGCCGCGCCAGACGACCGTGATGGCCTGTCCTTCCTGGACGGGCGTGAGATCGACCTCGGTCGACGACAGAGCCAACACGTCCTTGGCCGGGTTCATCGTATCGATAAGAGGCCACACTGCCAGGGCCGCCCCCGTCGCACCGACCGTCAACGTCGTAAAGAGAAGAAAATCCCGTCGGGTCGTCCCGTCGTCGTCATGACCGCCGGGAGCCGTCATCGCCGTATCACTCATGCGCAATCCTCTTCCTTGCCCACCATACGGAGAGGCCGGCTGTTAATAGCTAGCCGTGCTCTTGGGCAGTGACAGCCGACGGACAACCGCAACCCCATAGCCCCGCCGCCGACCGCCGTAGAACCGATTCCGGGCGTGGGTATAATGCAATTCCCCTTTCTTGCAAAGGGACAAAGGGCGAGAGGGCCTTCCCCGCGAACCGGCGAAGCCGTATGCGAATACAACCGACTAGACACCGCCATGGCGGAAAATTAGGTAGGAATCTTGCGCCTCGTTCTCATCCAGCCCGATATCCCGCAGAATACCGGCGCCATGTTCCGCCTTGCGGCCTGCTTAGGCATCCCGGTCGATCTCATCGAGCCGGCGGGCTTCGTTCTCTCCGACCGACGGCTGCGCCGGGCCGGCATGGACTATCTGGAGGGCGTGGAATTGGCCCGACACTCGTCTTGGGAGGCCTTTTTTGCGGATGGGGCCCCACGCCTGCTGAAGCCCGCCGGGCGTTTGGTCCTGATATCGACGCGAGGAACGATTCCCTATACACACTTTCGCTTCGCCGCCGACGACCGGCTGATGGTCGGCAGCGAAGCGGCCGGCGCGCCGGCAGCGGTTCACGCCGCGGCCGACGCCATCATCCGTATTCCCATGCGCGCCGGATTGCGCTCGATCAATGTTGCTATGGCGGCCGCGATGGTAGTGGGCGAGGCCATACGTCAGACCGGCGCCGACTCAGGACAGGATTGAATGCGATGAGCCTCCCCACGGAGCACCAAAAACAAACAGCCTCCGCATGGTTCGAAACCCTGCGCAACCGCATCTGCGCCGCCTTCGAAGCGGTCGAGAGCGCGGTTGCCGGCCCCAACCCGGCCAGCAACGGGGAACCTGGACGCTTCATCCGCAGCGCGTGGCAACGGTCGCCGGAAGGCGAAGCCGGCGGCGGCGTCATGGCGGTCATGCGCGGCAGGGTATTCGAGAAGGTGGGGGTCAACGTTTCCACCGTCTGGGGCGAATTTTCCGAACCGTTTCGCAAGGAGATACCCGGTGCCGAGAAAGACCCCCGGTTTTGGGCCTCGGGTATCTCGCTGGTCGCCCATCCCTGCTCGCCCAAAGTGCCGGCAGCACATATGAACACGCGGATGATCGTCACCAGCGAATGGTGGTTCGGCGGGGGCGGCGACCTGACCCCGGTATTCCCCGTGGCAGCCGATACAGCGGACTTCCATGCCGCTTTCCAGGCGGCCTGCGACGGCTATCGAGCCGACGCCTACGCCGAATACAAGGCTTGGTGCGACCGTTACTTCTTCCTGCCTCACCGTGGCGAGCCGCGCGGCGTCGGCGGTATATTCTATGACCGGCTGAATTCCGGCGACTGGGATGCCGACTTCGCCTTCACCCGCGCCGTCGGCGAGGCTTTCCTCGACATCTACCCAAGGTTGGTTCGCCGCCACATGGATGCGAGCTGGACCCCGGAAGAACGCCAGGCGCAGCGGATCAAGCGCGGCCGGTACGTGGAGTTTAACCTGCTGCACGACCGTGGCACCCGCTTCGGCCTGATGACCGGGGGCCATACGGAAGCCATCTTGATGTCGCTACCGCCGGACGTGGCTTGGCCATAAACAGGTCACCCGCCTTCATAGACCGTCCCTGCAAACGTCAATCCCCAAGCCTCACGCTAAGTAACACACAAAATAATTGGATTGAATGATGTTAAGACATCTTTATATTGTTTTTATCGATGTACCCCACAGGGCTGGTGTTTTTTCGTATGAATTCGCTTCGCGCCACCACGCCGCCGATTGATCAGGTCGCGCCGGCCGTTGCTTCAGGGCCGGCCATCGTTGCTGTGGAAGCGGCGCCGGTAGGCATCCAGCGGGCGGAATTGGCCGAGATTAAGGCGCGCTTCGGACACCTGACGGGCCCGGAATTGATAGCGGCCATCGCCTTCAAGGTGGTACCAGGACGCTTCGCCATCATTTCGTCGTTCGGTTCGGAGTCGGCGGCGCTGCTGCACATGGCGGCCGAGGTCGACCGTTCGATGCCGGTGATTTTCCTCGACACCGGCAAACTGTTTCCTGAAACCGAATCCTATCGCACCGATCTATGCGCCCACCTGGGCCTGACCGGCGTGCGCATCGTCCAAGTGGAGTCCCGCGACATCGCCCGGCACGACCCGCACGGCGACCTTTGGCAACGCGACCCCAACGCCTGCTGCGCCATCCGCAAGGTCTGGCCGCTGGACAAGGCACTGGACGGCTTCGCCGCTTGGGCCACCGGGCGCAAGCGTTACCAAAGCGGGGCGCGCAGTTCTCTACCCTCCCTCGAACTCACCCAGGGCCGCCTGAAGGTCAATCCGCTGATCGAGATGACGCCCGAAGACATCGACGCATATTACGCGCGCCACCGGCTGCCGCGCCATCCGCTGTTCGAAAGCGGCTTTCTGTCGATCGGCTGCGCCCCCTGCACGCGCGCTGTGCAGCCCGGCGAGGAGGCCCGTGCCGGCCGCTGGGCGGGTACAGCCAAGACCGAGTGCGGAATTCATCTATAACGGTCGAAACGCCGCCTAACCCGCCGCAGACTTAAAGCCGATTATACTTGCGCAAGAACAAGCGATGCTGGTGACGGTACCATGCGTACCGAACAACGCGGGCGCCATAAAAGGTACTGAAGAAAAAGCTAAGCGAGCAGGCTAAGGCCGCCCAGATCCGCGCGGTGTCACGGCTGGCTGCGGTTAAACCCATCCCATCGCTTTGCTCACCGACGAAATAGAAAACCCCGCCACACGTCGCCGCCGAGAGCAGGCCCAGCAGGGTGGCGAAGGCGGCACCGCGTAATCGCCTGCTGATATGACGCGCCTCTTCCTCCGCGCCGATCAACCGCAAATTTTCGTCGCGAGGCCGATACATCATGCATGTCCATCCCGGGCGGGCAGCGCACCACACGACCGTCGTCATTCAACAGCACACGAGCCTGCGGTTGGCATGACGGCCATCACAGTCGGCACCACCCGCCCTCAGGCCCGGTGAACAGCCGCCTGCAATTGCGCCAAACAGGCGTCGCGATTGGCCCTGCAACCGCCTTGTTCCCACCAGTCTTCGACCTGTTTCAGCGCCGCGCCGACGGCGGGACCGGGCGTCAGGCCGAGCTCCAATGCATCGCGGCCGCTCAAGGGGAAGACCAGCGGCTGCCATGCTTTCGCCGTTGAAATGAGATCGCACCAAGCCTCTGAACGCGCTACCGGTTGGCGGGCCTCGACATCGCGTTCCGTCGCCCATCCGATAAGCGCCAGATCGCGGACGGACTCGGCGCCCAGACGGTGCAATATGCGGCGCAGGTCATCTTCGCCCATGCCGGCAACGATGTCGATTTTGGGCGCTGCCAAGGTCAGTAAGCGATCCTTCTGCCGGTTCGACAGACGCAGCCGGTCGGCGACGCGTGCTGCGCCAGCGGCATCGGTATCGAGCACTGCCGCGAGCCGGCGCATGGCATCCGGTCTGATGACGTCCGTACCGAGGGCCCGGGTCTCCAGCCAGACGAGCATCCGCAACCGGCCAATGTAGCGAGCCCTTTCGCCAACTTCGGGCAGCACCCGTTCCAATACCTGTACGCCGCGCATCAACAACAGGGCCTCGGCCGGGTCGGGAGCCAACAGAATGCGCAGCAGTTCGTTGCGGACCCGCTCGCCCGACAGGCTGTCGAGCCGCGGCGCACGCAGGCGGCAGGCCGCCAAGGCTTCGGCACTGGCCGGCGGCCGCCCGTAATAGGCTTGGAAGCGGAAAAAGCGCAGGATGCGCAGCACGTCTTCGTCGATGCGTTGCGTTGGATTGCCGACGAAGCGCACACGGCCGTGGGCAAGGTCGCCCAATGCCTCGAAGGGATCGAAAAGATCGCCGTCCGGCCGGCAGGAAAACGTGTTGATGGTGAAGTCGCGCCGGGCCGCATCCGCGACCCAGTCGTCCGTATAGGCGACCTTGGCCCGCCGCCCGTCGGTTTCCACATCGATGCGCAGCGTCGTCACCTCGAAGTGTCGGTGGCCGACGACAGCGGTGATGGTGCCATGATCGATGCCGGTCGGCACCGCTTCGACACCAGCCCGCTGCAACAGGGCCACGACGCGTTCGGGCCGATCCGGCGTGGCGATGTCGATATCGGCGACGTCCCGCTTGAGGATCGAATCGCGCACGCAGCCACCGATGAAGCGGACCTCGGCCCCGTCCGCGGTCAGCGCGGCGACAACGGCTCGGGTTTCGGGCCAGGCCATCCACGGCTGCGGCGGAAGTTTGCCGGTGGCGTCGACATGGGGGGAAAGTTCGCTCACCGGCAGCTCCGGCTACTCGAAGGTGCCCGGCACCACCTTGCCGTTCTCGAGGTGCGGCGCCCGATACTTTGCGCCCGCCGGCACACCGTCGGTCAAGGCGGAGTAGACGAAACCGGCCACCAGCAGGGCAACCGAGGCCATGATCAGCCCCACCCATGGGCCGTGGCGCAGCCGCTGGGCAATGGAACGATCCTGACCCGGCCGCCGCTGGCTGAGCAGCACCCAAACGGAGAAGACGACAACCGGCAGCAGGAGCGGCACCAGGATTTCAAGAAAAACGCGCATCACGGCAATTCACCCGCTTTGGCCGACGTGGAGACCGGCAGGTCCGCCGATAGCCGGTCATAAAGGTTGACCAGCATCCCGGCCGTCGCCCCCCAGATGTAATAGTCGCCATAGGGCAAGGCGTAAAACTGCCGTTCCTTGCCGTTATGTATGCGGCTATGGCGCTGATGATTGGCAGGGTCGAGCAGGAAGGCGAGCGGCACCTCGAAAATTTCGGCGACCTCGTGGGGATCCGGGGTCAACTCGAAGGGCGGGCACACCAAAGCCACCACCGGGGTGATGTGAAAGCCGGTTCGGGTGACATAGGGATCGAGCCGACCCAGGATCTCGATGTGGCGGCGGTGCAGGCCGATTTCCTCTTCCGTCTCGCGCAGCGCCGCGAATTCCGGCGTGCCGTCTTCGGGCTCCAGCCGCCCGCCCGGAAAACTGATCTGGCCAGGATGATGAGCCAGGTGGTCCGTGCGCCGGGTCAGCAGCACGGTCAAGCCGTCGGGACGGTCGACCAGCGGCGCCAGGACAGCCGCCCGGGTGAGACTTTCCTCCGGCACCCCGTCGGCCGGAGCCCAGCCGGGATTGAGATCGTGGTCGCCACGACAATCGTCGGGGGGCGGCCCCAAACGGGCCATCAGCCAATCTCGCGTCACGATCCCGCCTCCGTTACCGCGCCGGATTGCGTCCCGGCTCCGTCGATATTGGCCTCGTCGAGCCGACCCAGTGTGAACAGTGTCCCCGCGCTCCAGACAGCGAACACGGATTTGTCATGCACCTTTTCTTCCGTTCCAAGCGATACCAGATCATAATAGACGCTGCGCGCAATTCGGGCTTCCATTCGTTGACGCACCGTCACATAGGGCGAAGGTTCTCCCGTCTTAGGATCGGTCGCCACCCGGAGCGGATGACGATCATCGCAGGTTATCGTTTCATCGATGTTGGTACGGAAGGTTAGAACCTGATCGCGGCCCTGACCATGAACCGACATTTCGACAGCGACGAAAGGTACGTCTTCTACTCGGATGCGCGCCAGTTCGGCCGGGGTCGCCAACCAATATGCCCCCGACCGGTCGCGGGTCAGTACACTGGCAAAGAGCTTCACCAGTTCCAACCGGCCGATCGGAGAGCCTTGATGGAACCACGTGCCATCCCGGGCAATGCGGATGTCGATATCGCCGCAATTGGTTCGCCCACGCGGGATCGCCGGCGGCAAGGGCAGTTCGGGGTCCGCCTCGAACGGTACCACTTTCGCCTTGGGGATAGCACCCAGCATCATTAACGTTCTTTCACTTGCAGCGGAGATGCCGCCTTGACCACTTTCGTTGATACCGCTTCCAACCTAAACGATTCTCAGAAGCTGATCGACGCCATCGAGGCGCTGGGCGGGCGCATCCGCGACGCCAAGGCAGGGATCGGGCGGGTCATCTTCGGCCAACCGACGGTCATCGAGGAAACCCTGATCACCCTGCTTGCCGGCGGCCATGTCCTTTTGATCGGCGTACCCGGCCTTGGCAAGACCAAGCTGGTCGACACACTCGGTACAGTATTTGGCTTGGAATCGCGTCGTGTCCAGTTCACACCCGACCTGATGCCTGCCGACATCCTTGGCTCCGAGGTGCTGGAGGAATCGGAAGACGGCCGGCGTTCGTTCCGCTTCATCCAAGGCCCCGTCTTCTGCCAGCTGCTGATGGCCGACGAAATCAACCGCGCCAGCCCGCGCACCCAATCGGCCCTGCTGCAGGCGATGCAGGAACACCGGGTGGCGGTGGCCGGCCATCATCATATCCTGCCCCGGCCGTTCTACGTACTGGCGACGCAAAACCCGCTGGAACAGGAGGGCACCTATCCGCTGCCGGAAGCCCAGCTCGACCGCTTCTTCATGCAGATCGACGTCGAGCACCCCGACGTGGCGGCCGAGCGCGACGTGCTGATCGCCACCACCGGAGCCCGAGAGGACCATGCCCCGCGCGTCATGACGCCCGACGACCTGATCGAAGCGCAACGGCTGGTTCGTCACGTACCGGTCGGCGAAAGCGTCGTCGAGGCAATCCTCAAGATCGTGCGCAGCGGCCGTCCCGAAAGCAGCGACCTCGAGCCGGTACGCCGCCATGTTTCTTGGGGACCGGGCCCGCGTGCCAGCCAGGCGCTGATGCTGGGTGTCCGGGCGCGCGCCGTCACCCAAGGCCGGCTGTCGCCCAGCATCGACGACGTCATGGCCTTGGTACACCCGATCCTGCGTCACCGCATGGCGTTGAACTTCGCGGCGCGGGCCGAAGGAGTCCATGTCGGCCAGATCATCGATAAGCTGTGCGAGAGGATTTCGTGAGGCTGGCATCCGACCTTAAACCGATCCCGCCGGTACCGAGGTTCGGATGAGCGAGCCATCCACCCCGTTGCGCTTGCGTGCCGAGGCGGCAGCGGCCGAACTGCCGCCGTTGCTGGTGGCGGCCGAACGCGTCGCATCGATGGTATCGCAGGGTGTCCATGGACGGCGCCGGGTGGGACAGGGCGAAACCTTTTGGCAGTTCCGTCGCTATCAACCCGGAGATTCGTCGCAACGCATCGACTGGCGTCAATCCGCCAAGTCGGTTCCGGTTTATGTCCGTGAAACGGAATGGGAAGCGGCGCAAAGTGTCTGGCTGTGGCGGGATACGTCACCGTCAATGCATTTCACCGGCGGGCGCGACCGGCCGGAAAAGGCGGAACGAGCCGACCTGCTATTGCTTGCGCTGGCTTCGCTGCTGGTACGCGGCGGCGAACACGTTGCGCTGCTCGGTTCCGGCCTGCCGCCTTCGGGCGGTCGCGGTGCCATGAACCGTCTGGCTGCCCTGGTGGAAGACCGCAGCGCTTCAACGCCGAGCCTGCCCCCCGTCGAACCTCTGCCACGTTACGCCCGGGTCGTGATGTTCAGTGACTTCCTGTCGCCACCGGAGGATATCCGCCGCGCGGTCGAAGGCCTTGCCGGACGTGGCCTGCGGGGTCATCTGGTGCAGGTCATGGATCCCATCGAGGAAGCCCTACCCTTCGATGGCCGGGTTCATTTCCAGGGTTTGGAACAAGAGGGTGATATTATTATCGGCCGGGTCGAAGCGATTCGCCCCGAATATCAGGCGTTGCTTGCCGCCCATCGGGAGGCCCTGAAAGAGATGACCCGAGCCGTTGGATGGACATTCGCCGTGCACCGCACGGACCAGCCGCCGCAGGCGGCTCTGCTGGCACTGTTCGTCACCATGAGCATGAGCGCGCGGGCGTGACGGCAAAGCGCAACCATTCACGGGCGGCTACCCGGCCATCGGCCGGCATCCTGCCAGCGGCATTGCCATGCTGAGCCTGGGCGCGTTGTCCTTCGCCGCACCCTGGGCGTTGGCGGCTCTGGCCACACTGCCCGTGATCTGGTGGCTACTGCGCCTGACACCGCCGGCGCCGCAGCGCGTGCTGTTCCCACCCATACGACTGCTGCTCAACCTGGCCTCGCGCCAAGAAAGCACCGTGAAGTCGCCACTGTGGCTGTTGATCCTGCGTCTCGTGTTGGCCGGGTTGGTCATTTTGGCCGCCGCCCATCCGCTGTTCAATGCCGCGACGGCATTGCGGGGCGGCGGACCGCTGGTGCTGTTCATCGACGACGGCTGGGCCGCCGGCCGCGAATGGGCGTCGCGGGAAACGACCATCGGCAGCCTGCTCGACCAGGCGGAGCGTCAGGATCGTCAAGTCCTGTTTGTCACCACGGCACCGCTGGCCAGCGAAGCCGGGGACGCAGCGCGTCCCGTCGGTCCGATGTCGCCCGCCGAAGCTCGGCTGCAACTGCGCGGGCTGCAACCGAAGCCGTGGCCCGGCGACCACGCCACCGCCGTTGCCCGGTTGCAGGAGGCGTTCCAGCTCGCCGATTTGTCGACCGCCCAGGTTGCCTGGCTGAGCGACGGGCTCGACGACGGTACGGCCCAAGCAACGGCCGACGCCTTGGGCCGCGTCGGCTCCGTCACGCTTTATTCGGATGCGCCAACGGCCGTCGCGCACGTCCTACGCCCGCCGGTGGCTGACGGGGCTGCTTTGCGTATCAGCGTGACGCGGGCATCGGGGGAGGGAATCGAAAACGGCGCTGTCCTTGCCTACGGCGAGGACGGTACGGTACTCGGCCGTCAGGGCGCCACCTTCGCCGCCGGCGAACGGACCGCCCAGGCACGTTTTCTGTTGCCGGCGGAAGTGCGCAACCGGCTGACCCGCCTACAGATCGAAAACGAAGAGACGGCAGCCGCCGTCGTCCTGATCGACGAACGCTGGCGCCGACGGCCTGTCGGATTGGTCTCGGCCCAAGGTACGTTGGCCGAACAGCCGTTGCTGGGCGATCTTTTTTACCTGGAGCGCGCGCTGGCGCCCTTTACCGAAATCCGCAAGGGATCGGTGGACACGCTGCTGGAGCGCCAGCTCGCGGTGATCGTTCTCGCCGATCCCGGCGTACTAGCCGATGCCGAGCGCAAACGCATGGAGACGTGGATCGCCAAAGGCGGCATGGCGGTGCGTTTCGCCGGCCCACGACTGGCGCAGGATGTCGACGGCCTGTTGCCTGTCCGCCTGCGCCCTGGCGACCGCATCCTGGAAGGTGCTTTGGCCTGGGGACGCCCAGCGACTCTGGCCGCCATCGACGAGACCAGTCCGCTGCACGGCATCCGTTCGACGGGCAACATCCGGTTCCGCCGACAGGTTCTCGCCGAACCGTCCATCGACCTCGCCGCCAAGACCTGGGCACGGCTAAGCGACGGCACGCCCCTGGTCACGGCGGAGCGGCGCGGCGAAGGCTGGCTGATCCTGGTGCATACGACCGCCAATACGGAATGGTCGGATCTGGCGCTGAGCGGCGTCTTCGTCGAAATGCTGCGCAAATTCGTCAACTTGAGCCAGGGCATCGGGGGCACGGAAGGATCCGTGCCGCTGCCGCCGATGCAAAGCCTGGACGGATTTGGGCGCATCGGCGCGCCACCCGCAGCGGCACTGCCGGTCATTGCCAACGAATTAGAGCGTACGCCGGTCGGCCCGCGTCACCCACCCGGCTACTATGGCGAGCAGGAAGCGCGTAGGGCGCTTAACCTCAGCCAAGGACTTGCCGATCCGCAACTCCTGCCGCCGCTCGATAGCACGGTGACCGCCGAATCCTACGGAACGGCGCATGAAACCGATGCGCGTCCCTGGCTGTTGCTGGCGGCGCTCATCCTGGCCGTGGTCGACCTGATCGCTAGCCTTGGGCTTAGACGCCTGCTTTACGTGTCGCGACCGGCGGTGCTGGCCCTGTTGTTGTTGCCTTTCGCCGCGCCGGATGCGCCTGCGCAAAGCCAAGCCCAGACGGGTGACGCCTTTGCCATGATGGCCAGCCTGACGACCCGGCTGGCCTACGTGCTAACCGGCGACAGCCAAGTCGACGACGTCAGCCAACAAGGTTTGCGCGGTCTTGGTGTCATCGTCAATCGGCGGACGGCGGCCGAAATGGGCGAACCGGTGGGGATCAGCCCGGAGCGCGATGAACTGTCCTTCTTCCCCTTGATCTACTGGCCGATGACCGATGGCCAGCAGAAGCTGTCGGCGGTCGCTGCCGACCGTATCAACGCCTATATGCGCAACGGCGGCACAGTGCTGTTCGATACCCGCGACGGCGACGGCGGCGAGCATTCCGACGTCCTGCGCCGGGTCGGCGAAGACCTCGACCTGCCACCGCTCGTCGCTCTGCCGGAGGATCACGTGCTGGGTCGCGCCTATTATCTGCTGCGCGATTTCCCGGGGCGCTACACCGGTGGCCCGGTATGGGTGGAACGCACCGGAGAGCGCATCAACGATGGCGTCTCGTCGGTCATCGTCGGGTCGAGCGACTGGGCCGCGGCCTGGGCCATGAACGATGCTCAGCAACCGCTGTTCGCGGTCGTACCGGGCGGCGAGCGGCAGCGCGAATTCGCCTATCGCGTCGGCATCAATATGATCATGTATACGTTGACGGGCAACTACAAGGCGGACCAGGTCCACCTGCCCGCCATCATCAACCGACTCGGCGAATGACGGCAAGCGTGGGAAAAGCGGCAACGTGACTGGCAGCATCACCTTCGACCCCATCCTGCCATGGCCGCTGATCGCGACGCTGTTCGGGATCGGTGCGATGTTCGTGCTGCTCGGCGCCGTCCGCCGCAGCCGGGGCATGCTGCTGCGCCTGTTGGTGCTCAGCGTATTGGCGCTGGCCCTGCTCGACCCGCGCATCATCCGCGAGGAACGCGAGTCGCGTCCGGATATCGCCGTCGTCGTTGTTGACGAATCGCGCAGCCAGAACGTCGGCGAGCGGCGGGCGCGGACCGAGCAAGCCCTAGCCAAGCTGAGCGAGGCAGCAGCAAGCCATAACGATCTGGAACTGCGCGTCGTGCGCTCCACGGACCGCGGCCGCGACCGGTTGGATGAGGGAACGACGCTGTTCCGCAGCCTCGACGAAGCGCTTGCCGAAATCCCGGCACGGCGCTTCGCCGGCGCCATCCTGATCACCGACGGCCAAGTTCACGATGTACCGCCGCTCGGCAAGCGGGAGAGTGCTCCGGACGGCGAAGGCCGTTTCGCACGCCTGAGTGGTCCGATGCATGTCCTGCTGACCGGAAAGCGCGGCGAGCGTGACCGTCGCCTGATCGTCGAATCAACCCCCACCTTCGGACTGGTCGACAAAGAAGTAACCGTCGTCTATCGGGTCGAAGATCAAGGGGTTGGACAAACCCCGTCGGCTGGCGCACCGCAGGTCCATGTCACGGTGCGTCGCGACGGCGGCGAGCCGGAACCCATGACGGTGACGTTGGGACGCCCAACACCGCTGACTTTCAAGTTGGAACACGCCGGCCCGACGGTTGTCGAACTGGAGGCGGAGCCCGTGGAGGGCGAACTGTCGGTGCTGAACAACCGCTCGGCGGTCAGTATTAATGGCGTACGCGACCGGCTGCGGGTGCTGTTGATTTCCGGCCAACCGCACGCCGGCGAGCGGACTTGGCGCAATCTGTTAAAATCCGATCCGTCGGTCGACCTCGTGCATTTCACCATTCTCAGGCCGCCCGAAAAGGACGATATGACGCCGCTACGCGAGCTGTCGTTGATCGTCTTTCCGATCCAGGAATTGTTCCAGGTCCGGCTGCACGAATTCAACCTGATTGTCTTCGACCGCTATATCGTGCGCGACGTGCTGCCGCCGTCCTACTTCGACAATATCCAGAACTACGTACGCAAGGGGGGCGCGCTGCTGGTATCGAACGGCCCCGAATTCGCCGGCAACCGCAGCCTGTTCGATACGCCGCTCGGCCAGATCATGCCGGGGACGCCGACCGGACAAGTTATCGAACAGGGCTTCCCGCCGCTCTTGAGCGAGCTCGGTACACGGCACCCCGTCACCGCCTCTCTGCCGGTGGGCCTGAATCCGGCACGTCCGGAATGGGGGCGCTGGCTACGTCAGGTGGAGGTTGATGTCCGTTCCGGACAATCGCTGATGGAGGGAGTCGACAACCGGCCCCTGCTGCTGCTCGACCGGGTCGAGGAAGGACGCGTCGCCCAGCTTATGAGCGATCAGACTTGGCTATGGGCGCGCGGATACGAAGGTGGCGGGCCCTATGCCGAACTGCTGCGCCGGGTAGCGCATTGGCTGATGAAGGAACCCGAGCTTGAGGAAGAGCGGCTGGCCGCCCATATCGAGGAGGGCCGATTGACCATCGAACGCGGCAGCCTCAAGCCCGAGTTGCCTTCCATTGAGGTAACCACGCCGTCGGGTGAAATCCACACGCTTGCCCTGACCCCGGCGCGCGGCGGCTTGGCGCGCGCCGCCATGCCGGTTGAAGAAACGGGCCTCTATCGGGTGAGCGATGGCGAGAAGATCGCACTTGCCGCTTCGGGCAATCTCAATCCCGTCGAATTCGCCGACCTGCGCACCACCGACGAAAAATTGGCGTCGGTGGCCCAGGCAACCGGCGGTGGCCTGATTTGGCTCGACGATGCCGGCGTGCCGGACCTGCGCCGCGTGCGCGCCGACCGCGACACCAGCGGCAATGGCTGGATCGGTCTGGTCCGCAATGAAGCCTTCACCGTGGTCGGCCAGGCACCTCTGCCGTTGATGCCGGGGCTGCTGATCCTTGCCCTGGCCCTGGGCGGCTTGATGGCCGGCTGGTACCGCGAAGGACGATAAACGACCGGCGTCTCGGGCTCGCCCCGTTATCCCCCGTTATCGCGCTTGAGAATGTCGGCGATGCCCGAGACGGCTGCGGCAGAAATGGCGATTGCCGCATCGCCCCACGCGCCATCCAGGCTGCCTGCAGCAACAAGGTTCTCCTGAGCCGCCCGGCCCACGGCACGGCCAACCTGGGTGCCGTCGACAGCAACGACGCGCCAAACGATGCGCACGGCCTGACGGCCGGCCTGCGGCGGAGCGACATCGACATCGCCCATCAGTCGGTATGCCGACGGTTGGCCGGCCTCGACGACGGGCATTCCATTGCTCACGAGCGCCCGGCGGATCGCTTGCATTAAAGCCCGATTACCGTCGCCAGGGGCGCCGCGCACCGCTTCGACCGCAAGCGACCCTGCCGGCGGCGGCGCAATACCGACCTCGGCATCGGCGATTACGCGAGCCAGGGCCGTGGCCGCATCGACCGCGACCTGGCCGATCAGATTCGAATCGCCGCCCTCCCACTCGGCTACCGAGCCGCTTATGCCCTGGTCGTGGACGCCAACGGCATTGCCATCGGCGTCGAACAGGGTCCAATGAACAATGGCCACCTCCGGGGCAACCGCATCGTCGGTCACGGTTCCCGTCAGTCGATAGCGCGCGCCGGTAGCAACCCCGTCGGTCGCCGGGATATCGATCCTGCCCAGGTGATAGGCAACCGCAGCAGCAACACGGCGCGCCATTGGGACAGGGACACCGGACAGCGGCACGACCGCGACGTCGATGACTTCCTCCGGCTGGGCCAGCGGATTGGCCTCATCGTGAAATGGGCGCGGCAATTCGCCGCAGGCGGCGAGCCAGCCGGCAACCATGACAACCAACAGGGAATACGGACAAAGCGCCCGTGGAAACATCGGCTGCTCCCGCCCTCAGGCCATGACGCAGGTCGCCATCATGGCCAATAGGAAGACCAGACACAGAATAATGAGGTACGGCATGAGGACATGGCCTGAAAAAGCTGACGTACGACTGTTCGGACTCAACCCACCATGGCGATAGACGCCAGGGCGCGGCCATATCCGCCCTCGCCGTTCAGCACGCTGCGCCGATAGCTGAAGAAACGGTCGCCATCCGCACAGGTGTCTTCGCCGATATCGACGACGGCAGCGAGCCCGATGCCCACCAATCGGGTAACCACGTAGCCGGCGAGATCGAACTGGCAATGACCAGGACGGTTCCCGTTTGCGAAAAAGCGGTCATTGCCGGGATCGGCGGCAATGAAACGCGTGCGGAAATCGTCGCCTACTTCGTAAGATGCCTGGCGGATGCAGGGACCGATGGCGGCAACGATCCGGTCTGCCGCCGCACCCAAGGATTCCATGGCCCGCACCGTTTCTTCAAGCACCCCGCCGATAGCGCCCTTCCAACCGGCATGAGCGGCGCCGATTACCCCAGAACCGGCATCGGCAAACAGCACCGGCACGCAATCGGCGGTAAGGATACCCAGTGCGACACCCGGCCGGTCGGTCACCACCGCATCGCCTTGCGGCGCACCGGGGCCGCCCGGCCAGGGATCGACAACCGTCAGCACGTGGGCCGAGTGAATCTGATAGGGCGTGGTCAGCACCGGGGCCGGCATGCCCAAACCGGCCATTGCGGCGGCGCGGTTGGCTGTCACCGCCAGCTTATCATCGCCCGAACCAAGGCCGCAGTTCAGCGATGCATAAAGGCCACCGCTGTAGCCGCCGCGCCGGGTGAAAAAGGCATGGCGGACACCTGGCATGGCTGCCAAGGGCGCGCCACGTAAAGCCTCAGGCACAGGAGAATCCGAATCCATGGCGGCAATTATGCTTCGCCTCAGGAGTTCGAGCAAATGTCGCGAGAGCGCGCGTCCGGTCAGAGAAAGCCTGGCGGTGGCGGAAGGCCGGACCGGGTAACTGCCATGACCTTGAACAAAGTACCCATGCCGTCGTGTCCGGTCAGCCGCGCCTGAGCGGCGCGCACCGTTGCCGCATGGCGACCGTCCTCGGCACGGCACAACGCCTCGGCGCGTGCGCCAATTCCCAGAGACTCAAGAAAAGCACCCTGCCCCACCGGACCATGAACCGCGCAACCGGCCTCTATCGCCACACGGCTGAGAGCCGCGAAATCGACATGGGCAGTCAGGTCGGCCGTGCCGGGATCGGCCAGCACATCGGCGAATAGGTGATGACGGACCGCCTGTAAGGTATCGCCAACGTCGCTCATTGCATGGCCGTAGTCGACGATGAGCATGGCGACGCCCTGTGCGGCCAAACGGTCCGCCAAGGCGGCCACCACGCCAATGGCGGCTGGCGATACCTCGACAACGGCACCCTCCGTCACATCGCGCAAGGAGGCAGGCACCAAGGGTTGAAATGGCGCGGGCGGACCGAGAACGAAGCGCAGTCCGCCATCCTCATCGCTATCGACGAGGCGTTCATGCCAGCCGACGACGCCGCGTTGAAATTGACGGATCGGCAGCGCATCGAAGAATTCGTTGGCAACAATTAGCAGGGGACCGTCGGGTAGAGTCGCGATGCCATCGTGCCAGCATGGGGAACGAAGCAACCGTGCGCCAGCCAGGTTGACCTCCTGGCAACGGCGCAGTACCGGGCTGGTTTCGACCAGATGCAGCTGCAAGGCAGCGGCAAAGTTCGGAACACCGGCCGTGGCGCGCAGGGCGTCAGCCGCCAAGGTGCCCCGCCCAGGGCCCAGTTCGACCACATGCACCGGCGACGGAGCACCCGCCGACTGCCAGACGACGGCCGCCCATAGACCGATCAGTTCACCGAACATCTGGCTGATTTCAGGCGCCGTGACGAAATCGCCGGCGGCACCGAGCGGGTCGCGGGTACGGTAATAACCGTAGCGCGGATGGCCCAGTGCCTCGGCCATATAGTCGGCGATGGTCAAGGGACCGGTGAGAGAGATGCGGCGGCGCAGATGGCCAAGCAGGCCTTCAGTATCCTTGCGGCCTTGCCCGGACTGGATCAACCCCGTACTCGGGCGCGGACGATCAGCAACACGCCCACTGCCGCCATCGGCAGCGACAGCCATTGACCCATGGTACTGCCACCGAGCAGGAAGCCGATTTGAACGTCCGGCTGGCGGAACTGTTCGACAAGGCCGCGCGCCAGGGCGTAACCCAACAGAAAAACTCCGCTGAGCAGGCCGTGGCGACGGCGCACCTTTTCGCTCCGAGCCAGTAAACTCAGGACAACCAGCAGGACGATGCCTTCGAGCGACGCCTCGTAAAGCTGGCTCGGGTGGCGAGGCTCTGGGCCGCCCCCCGGGAAAACTACCGCCCAGGGCACGTCGCTGGTCCGGCCCCACAGTTCCCCATTGATGAAGTTAGCGATGCGGCCGAGCAGCAAGCCAATGGGCGTGACGACCGCCAACAGGTCCGAGAAAACCAGAAAAGGGATGCGACGCACACGGACATAAACCAGGCAGGCAATCACGACGCCCAGAAACCCGCCGTGGAAGGACATGCCACCGCGCCAGACTTCCAAGATGGCCAACGGATCCTGGGCAAAGTATCCCGGCTGATAGAACAGCGCATAGCCCAGCCGTCCGCCAAGAACGACTCCCAGCGTCGCCCAGACCAGGAAGTCGTCGACATCCAAATCGGACACCGCTTGCGGCGGCCGGTGGGCCAGCCGTCGCATGTAACGCCAACCCAATATCAAACCGGCGACATAAGCCAGCGCGTACCAGCGAATGGCAAAAGGACCGATCTGGACAATGATCGGATCGAAGGCCGGAAAGGCGATGGCGAACATGTTGCTAACCCGTCAGCGATAGGGGTCGTCGGCGTTCAGATAATCGCGCACGTAACGGGCGACGCCATCTTCCAATGACGTCCAGACGTCGAAGAACTGGGCGTTACGGCGGTTTTCCGCTTGCGTGAAATATTGATAACGGTCGCGCAGCGCCTCGGGCGTCGGCACGTAATCGATCCGCGGCTCTTGGCCCAGGGCAGTAAAGACGGCCCGGGCCAGATCGGCGAAACTCCGCGCTTTGCCGGTGCCGCAGTTGTAGATGCCACTGACGGCCGGCTTATCGAGCAAGGCCAAGACCATCGCGACGCAATCGTCGACCCATACGAAGTCACGCATCTGGCCGCCGTCCGGATAGTCGGGGCGATGGGACTGGAAAAGCTTCACCGTCCGCCCGGCCTTGGCCTCGGGAAAGATGTGCGCGACAACGCTTTTCTGACCGCCCTTGTGATATTCGTTGGGACCGTAAACGTTGAAAAACTTGAGGCCGGCCCAATGCAGCGGCGCGGCACCGCCCGTTGCCACCAGACGCGCCACCCGCCGGTCGAACAAGTGCTTGCTCCAGCCGTAGGCGTTGAGCGGCTTGAGGCGGGCAAGGGCCTCTGGCGAATCGTCGTCGCGGAAACCATCCTGTCCGTCGCCATAGGTCGCTGCCGAGGAGGCATATATCAACCGCACGCCCTGCGCTGCGCACCAGTGCCAGAGATCGAGTGACAGACGGACATTGTCGCGTACCAAGGCATCGACGTCTGTCTCCGTCGTCGATGAAATGGCGCCCATATGAATAACCGCCCGCACCCGCGACGCCTGCCGTTCGAGAAAGGGAAACAACGCTTGCGGCGGTATGAGATCGGCAAGTTCGCGCTTGGCGATGTTGCGCCATTTTTCGCCGGAACCGAGCTGATCGACGACAACGATCTCGCCATCGCCGCGCGCCTCCAGACCGGCCACGATATTGGAGCCGATGAACCCGGCACCGCCCGTTACGACGTACACGGCATTCCTCATCATCCGAGGGTCGCTCCACATTGGCCCGACACCCCATGGCCGAGCCCGCCTTATAGGTTAGCATGTGGAGACCCGCAAGGCAGGCCGGGTTGCACCGTTTGGCGGTGAAGGCCATAGTATTGAGATTGTCCCTTCCGAATCACGGTATCCGCCATGCAGACCAAAAGCCGCTTCTTCGAGGACCTCGCCCGCATGGCCGGGGGCGCCGTATCCACCGCCGCCGGCATCAAGGAAGAGATCGAAAGCCTGATCCATCAGCGCATCGAAGGGATGTTGGCGCGCATGGATGTGGTGCCGCGCGAGGAATTCGAAGCCGTGCGCGAGATGGCCACCAAAGCGCGCACAGCCCAGGAAGCGTTGGAAACGCGGGTCGCGGCGCTGGAAATGCTGCTGACGGAAAAGAAGCCGAAGCCCAGTTCCCGCCGCGCAACAGCTGCAGACTGATTGCCGTACACCGGAACGCCGGCGCGGGAAGAAGTTCAGTTATCCCCCGCTGCAACTCCGATCGTCTTAGTTTTCCACAATTGAACGCCCGATGACGCAAAACGCCTCTTGCGTCGCTCCGTCGTATTTGGCAGGCTACAGATTGTAGGAAGGAGGTAACGAATTCGCAACATTTGGCGGCTCACGCTACATCTTGCGTATCGTTCCTCCCGAGCGCCGCTTTAACGGACTCCCCTCCTGAGGAGAAGCGGACATGACGACGACAAGTCACTTCGGTACGACCATCGAGCATAAACCGCTCGATGTGGTCGAACGGATCGCCAGCACCAACGATTGGCTTTTCGATCGTCGTAACGACGACGAAATGGCTGTTCAGGTACCTGGCCGTTGGTGCGACTACAGCCTGTATTTCGCCTGGAACGATGAAGCCAGTGCGTTGCACGTTACCTGCGCCTTCGACATGCGCGTTCCGGATGAAC
This sequence comes from Rhodospirillales bacterium, assembly GCA_947470575.1. GTDB lineage: Bacteria > Pseudomonadota > Alphaproteobacteria > Rhodospirillales > CAMCUA01 > CAMCUA01. The sequence continues at coordinate 5,801 of CANITX010000019.1, read as the reverse complement.
GGCGAAAGCTGGTTCACGAACTGCTCGCCCTCATCAATGAAAAGCTTTGGCTTGGCCATTTCGGCATGTGGGAGGATGACGGTTTGCCGTTGTTCCGCCACGCGTTGCCGTTGCGCGGCCAGGGCGGCCCCTCCGTCGAACAGATGGAGGACGTGGTGGACACAGCACTTATCGAGTGCGAACGCTTCTATCCGGCGTTCCAATATGTGATCTGGGGCGGGCGCTCGCCGCTCGACGCCATGACCCTTTCCATGATCGAGACCGTCGGCGAGGCATGACGCATGTCGCCAAGCCGACAGGGCTTGCTGCTGGTTGGCGGCGGCAAGATGGGCAGTGCGTTGCTCGAAGGCTGGCTGGATCGTGGCATGCCGGCTGCCGATATCGTCGTCGTCGAACCCGATGAGGCCCAAGCGGCAGCGCTACGCCAACGCCACGAAATCTCTGTACGGACGACGGCGGCTGAAGCCATCCTCGACGGCCACCCGGCCGTGGTGCTTTTCGCTGTCAAACCGCAGGCCATGGATGCCGTCGTACCCGGCTATCGCGATCTGGCCGGACCGGAAACCGTCTTTCTGTCCATCGCCGCCGGACGCACCGTCGATTCCTTCGAAGCCATGCTCGGCACCCATGCGGCAATTGTGCGCGCCATGCCCAATACCCCGGCAGCGGTGCGACGTGGCATCACGGTCGCCTGTCCCAATGGCCGGGTCAGCGATGCCCAGATCCGCCGCTGTCACGAATTGCTGGAAGCGGTTGGCGAGGTTGCCTGGGTCGACGACGAATCCCTGATGGATGCCGTGACTGCCGTTTCCGGCAGCGGCCCCGCCTATATCTTCTTAATGGCCGAGTGCCTGGAAGAAGCCGGGCGGCAAGCCGGTCTCCCGGAGGAACTGGCTCAGCGCCTGGCGCGAGCCACGGTGTCGGGGGCCGGCGAACTGCTGGCCCGTTCGCCGGAAGCTGCGGCCGTGCTGCGCCGCAATGTCACCAGTCCCGGCGGCACGACCGCCGCAGCGCTGGAGGTCCTGATGGCCAAAGGCGAAGCGGGACTGCAAGAACTGATGACCCGAGCCGTCGCTGCCGCCACCCGGCGGGGCAAGGAACTGGCCGGCTAAAGGTTTGTCTAACCTTCCTTAAGGACCGGTTGGAGCATGGTGCGCAGCTTTTCCAGCGCGGCCCGCTCCAATTGCCGGACTCGATCCTTGGACAAGCCGATTTCTCGGCCAATGGCATCGAAGGTTGCGCGGGCTTCAGCCATGTAGCGGCGTTCGATGATCACGCGTTCGCGCGGCGGCAGCATGCCGAGCGCCCGGTCGACGACTTCGCCCAAAAATCGGCGCTCGCTGACCTGCGATAGGGCTTCTTCGGGATCGGGTTGGGACGATGCGAGAAACGATAGCCAGCCGATGCGCCCGTCTCCCTCCGACCGGCCCTCCCGGTCGGCCGCACGGTCCAGGGTTTGATCGCCGCCGCCCGCCAGACGGCGGGCCAGCCCGGTGACTTCCGCGGCGGTGACGCCGAATCCCCGGGCCAGCTTGTGGACGATTTCGTCGCTCAAATCCTCGGCACTGCCGAGCAGTTCGGCGGTCATCCGCCGCAGGCGCAGGAACAGCGCCTTTTGACCATTCGTCGTGCCGACCCGCACCAGCGACCAGGATCGTACCACGTGTTCTTGGATGGCGGCGCGAATCCACCACATGGCATAGGTCGACAGTCGAATGCCGCGATCGGGATTGAACTTGCGCACCGCATGAATGAGACCGAGCGTGCCCTGCTGCACCAAATCGCTCATCGGCACGCCGGAACCGCGATAGATTCGCGCAATCTTGATGACGACGCGCAGGTGGCTCAATATCAAATGGCCTTCCGCTTCACGGTCGCCGGCGGAGGCTTCGCGGGCAAGACGGGCTTCTTCATCGTGTTCCAGCATCGGCTGGCGCGCAGCGACACGCAGCAAGCTATTTGCTCTGGAAGGAGTCGCTGTACTCATGACGGTATGCGTCTCCGCCGCCTTTGCCAGCCCCGACAGATAACCCGGATCACGTTCGGGGCCGGTTTCGGTCCATTCCGTCGGTTTCGCGTCATGGCGTATACGTAGTATATTTTATAATAAGTTTGAAGGTTCAACATCCGACCGTCAGGAAGCACCGATGGCCCGCAAAACCCAAGCCGCCACCGGCAAGCGCACGACCAGTCCGTTCGAGCGTGTCTTCGGCGCGGTTCTGGAACTGGCGAAGGAGCACGGCTGGCGAAACGTCTCGCTGGCAGATATTGCGGAGCGGTCGGGACTTTCCCTGGCCGAGGTCCATGCCGTGGCGCCGAGTCGGACGGCCATCGTTGCCGGCCTGATCGCCGATGTCGACCGTCGGGTCCTGAAAGGCGGCGCGCCAGATCCCGAAGACAGTCCGCGCGACCGACTGTTCGACCTGCTCATGCGCCGGTTCGATGCGTTGTCGTCGCAACGCGAAGGCATCGTGGCGTTGACGGAGGGGTGCCGCGACGATCCGTTGACCTTCCTGTGCGCTGCACCGCAGGCGATGCGCTCGATGGCCTTGATGCTGGAGATGGCCGGTATTCCGGCGATCGGTATCCGCGGCTTGCTGCGTACGCAGGGATTGGCTGTCGTGGCCGCCTGCGCCTTTCGGGCCTGGTTGCAAGACGACAGTCCGGACATGGCGAAAACGATGGCCGCTCTGGATAAAGGCTTGGCCCGGGCCGAATCTCTAGCTGGCTGGTTGCGCGTTGGCCGAAATCGAATGTCCAGTTACAGAAAGGATAGCGAAGCTCCGGTACGGGGCTGAAGCGCCGTACGGGAATCTGCCGACCAATTGCTCTGATGCTGCCCTGGAAAGACGAGCTCATGCAGATTTTATGCTGCACTGCAAAAAATCTTATTGACTTCAACTCCGGGCTGCCTAATCTTAGGCACGTTGTGCAATGCAACATAACATCTGCAACGCACTTACTGGATTTGGAGCTCCCCCCATGGCCAAGACATCCTATACAACTCCGGAACTGGACATCACCAAAATGTGGGCGGCGTTCGATCCCGCAAAGATGATGGAGCAGTTCGGTAAATTCACTGGGCCGGCCGAGTTGCCGAGCCTTGACGTAAAGGCTGTTACCGACAGCCAGCGCAAGACTTTCGAAACGCTGATCGCTGCCCAACGTCAGGTGTTCGATGGCCTGCAAGCCTTCGCCCGCCGTCAGGCCGAGATCGCCCGCGATGGTTTCAAGGAAGCCAACACCGCGATGGAAGCCATCGCCAAGGCGGGTACGCCGCGCGACGCAGCCATCAAGCAGGTCGAATTCGCCCAAGTCGCTTATAAGCGTTTCACCGACCAGGGTCGTGAACTCGCCGAGATCGCCGCGAAGTCGAACGCCGAAGCCGTCGAACTCATCAATGCCCACGTCGCCGAGCAGATGGATGAGCTTAAGACGCTGGCCGTAAACGGCCCCGCCACAAAGAAACACGCCGCCTGATCCATCCGCAGGCTTGGTTATGAGTTGATTGGGCCGTCCTGTGGGGCGGCCTTTTCATTTCATCGCCCGCACTTGACGCGGATTGTCCCCTCGGTCAGGTTCCGCTGACACGACATTCTTCCCCCCACTTGGCCTCAGGCAAGCGCTGTAACTCGTGTCCACGCCCATGCCACTACAACGCGAAACATCGCGCGGCATGCTGTGGATGGGTGGAGCCATCCTAAGCTTCCTCGGCATGGCGATCGCCGGGCGAGAACTGTCGGCGGAACTCAACGTCTACCAGATCCTGTTCGCGCGCGGTGCGGTGAGCCTGCTCATCATGCTGGCGCTACTGCCGCGTATCGGCATCGCCAACTTGCGCACGCGGCGGCCCTTGACCCATCTCGGGCGTAACCTGATCCACCTTGGCGGCCAATGGGGCTGGTTTACCGGCGTCGCGGCCATCCCGCTGGCCGAGGTCTTCGCCATCGAGTTCACCACGCCGGTATGGACGGCGCTGCTGGCCGCCCTCTTCCTGGGCGAACGGCCGAACCGCTATCGCCTTGCCGCCGTTGCCCTGGGACTGATCGGCGTTCTGGCCATTTTGCGCCCTGGCTTCGCCATCGTCGACGCGGCATCGCTGGCCGTCTTGTTCGCCGCCGTCTGCTACGCCAGCGTCTACGTCATCACCCGGCATCTGACGACCACCGAGGCCAGTATCAGCGTTGTCTTTTATATGACGGTGATGCAGTTGCCGGTGACTCTGATCCCGGCGCTACCGAGCTGGGTATGGCCGTCGTCGGCACTTTGGCCGTGGCTGGCGGTGGTCGGCGTCGGCTCGATGACAGCGCACTATTGCATGACCCAGGCCTTCCACCACGCCGAGGCCACCGTGCTCATGCCGCTCGACTTCCTGCGCCTGCCCGCGGCGATGGCCATCGGATTCTTCGCCTACGGGGAACCTTTGAGCGTGGTCGTCGCCGTCGGCGCCGCCGTTATCCTGGCCGGCAATGCCCTCAACCTCTGGGGCGAACGGAAACGCTGAACGCCGCTAGAAAACGCCCTTGGTCGCACCGCCGTCTACCGCGATGCCGGCACCGTGGATGTGACGGGAACGGGGCGAGCAGAGAAAAGCCACCAGATGGGCCGTGTCGGCGGGCTCGCCGATGCGGCGCAGCCCCTGGGCGGCCAGCGTCTCTTGGCGTATTTCCTCGACCGTCTTTCCCGCCAGTTCGGCACGCTTGGCCTGCAGCTCGTTCAGGCGTTCGGTCTGCGTCATGCCGGGCAGGATCCAGTTGACGTTGACGTCGTCCTTCAATCCCTGATCGGCCAGCGCCTTGGAGAAATTCGATAGTGCGGCGTTGACCGCGCCGCCCACCATGAAATTGGCGGACGGAGTCCGCGACGCGCCACCGACGATGTTGATCACGGTGCCGTGCCGCTTTTTGATTTCCGGCCATAGCAGGCGGCAAAGCCGTACCGCACCGAAGAATTTGAGCGCGAATCCGTCCATCCAATCCTCGTCCGGCTGGTCGGGAAAACGGCCGCTCTGGGTGGCCCCGGCACAATTGACCAGGATGTCGCAGCCGCCGAGGGCGGATAGCGTCTTCGCCGCCACCGCCTGACAGCCCTCGGGTGTTCTCAGGTCGGTGGCACACCATTCGACGCGACGTCCCGTTTTCCCGGCGATCCTTTGGGCAGCGGCGGCCAGACGTACGGCGCTGGTGGCGGCGATCAGCAGGTCGGCACCCTCCTCGGCCAGGCGTTCGGCGCAACCGAGCCCGATGCCGCGCGAGCCGCCGGTAACCACGGCGACCTTGTTATCCAATTCTCCCATCGCCGACCCGCCTTTCAGTTATCATTTAGCCACCCTGTGCCTGCACCTTCGCCCAGGTATCGCGCAGGCCGATGGTCCGGTTGAAGACAGGGGCGGTTACCGTGCTGTCGGGATCGGCGCAGAAATAGCCTAGCCGCTCGAACTGCACCGCCTCGCCTGCCAAGGCATCGCTCAATGCGGGCTCCAATTTGCAGCCGATCAAAACAGCCAGCGATTCCGGATTGATATCGTCGAGGAAGTTGCCACCGGCTCCCGGCTGTGCCGTCGTGAAGAGCGCATCGTAAAGCCGCACCTCGGCATCCAGCGCATGGCGTGCCGAGACCCAATGCAAAGTCGCCTTGACGCGTCGGCCATCGGGCGCGTTACCGCCGCGCGTCGCCGGATCGTAGCGGCAACGCAGCTCGGTCACCTCGCCGGCGGCGTCCTTGATCACACCCGTGCAGGTGATCAGGTAGCCGTAGCGCAGGCGCACCTCGCGGCCCGGCGCCAAGCGGAAGAACTTTTT
>CANITX010000018.1 GCA_947470575.1 Rhodospirillales bacterium | reverse complement strand
TCCGCGCGATCTTCATGAATCCCCCTCACGGCTCTAGTCTGGCGGTAAGCGGCGCCGATCCCTGATGGATACTGTTCTCAAACCGGTGAGAAACAGACCATTTCAGTGCCCATGTCGGCCACGCACCCGCCCGATCAACGTATCTCTTCAGGCCCCAATATATCGTTGGTGATCGGGGTGTGAGCCCTAGATTTAGCGACAGAACTTTCCCGGATGCAACAAGATACTGACAAGATTTAGTAGGAAAATCAGGCTACCCCTACGTCATCTAGTTACTATCAAGATGTTAGGATGGCTTCCTTCGTGGACCACCGCAAATGGGCGACAGCTGACAGTCGGCGGACAACGGTATCGCGCGGCTCTTAGCTCGAAGGCTGTGAAAATTTTCCCAAACTTAGGATTTGAAGGAAATGAAATACCCTCGAACTCAAGCCGGTTATGGGGTGTTTTTTAGGTGGGGTGTCAGTTGCTCCGGCCGGCCCGCGGAGGTTTGGAACGCATATGAATCCGCGTTAGGAGCTGTTGACGGCAGCGCCTGACCGATCCGTGGTCGAGCGTGTTCAGGCTGAGGCCAAATTTCATGGATAGCGAGTCGCATAGCTTCGGTACCGAAGGGAAGGAGCATTCCGTTTCTTCGTGAGTGCCGATATCTGCCGCGCCTTCCAAGCCATCCTCGCGCTCTGGACGGACGATGGGTCTGCTGCCATATTGACCTCGTGTTCCACTATCCGTGAGCACGTGGGAATACGGTCGACGAATTATCATGAATCTTGGAACCTTAATTTACACCGCGCTACACGGCCAATTGGTCGGGACCGATGAATTCGGTAATCGTTATTATAAAGCGCGAGGCGACAAACTATGGGGGCGCGAGCGACGCTGGGTGCTCTACCAAGGCGAGCCGGAAGCGACCAAAATTCCGCCTGAATGGCACGCTTGGCTGCACCATACGACGACCGAACCCTTGACCGATGAAGCGTCGCGGGCTCGGCCCTGGCAAAAGGATCATTTGCCTAATATGACCGGCACGACGGCGGCTTACCGACCTAAGGGTCACCTATTGGCTGGCGGTAAGAGGGCTAAGGCGACGGGCGATTACGAACCGTGGACGCCCGGCTGACGCCGTTTATCTTCTGCGGCCTGGTTTCATCCGGAGGAAGGCGAGGTTGACCCGAAGCACCCTCGAGATCGTTGTCGGCGGGGTTGTCCTCGTCGTTCTAGCCATGGTCTTCGCATTTGCTTATGGCGGCCCGATGGTGACGCCGGTGAACGGATACGCCATCCGCGCCAGCTTTGGCAAAATCGACGGGCTTAGCGGCGGTGACGAAGTTCGCCTGAGTGGAATCAAGGTCGGCACAGTCGAACAACAGACCCTTGATGAAGCCTACCGGGCTGTCCTCACATTGCGCATGGACGAGGGTGTATTTCTCCCTACCGATTCATCGGCTGCGATTCATACCGACGGTCTGTTCGGATCGAAATTCATCGTGCTCGATCCCGGGGGCGATGTGGAGATGCTGAAGGACGGCGGAGAGATTCAATATACGCAGGATGCCATGGTCGTTACGGATCTGTTGGAACTGATTATTTCCGAGGGCAAGGCGCGCCAGGGCCAAGCCAAGGCCTCCAACCGTACCGAAAAGTCGCCGGCATCTGACAGGGGGAGCGCACCATGAGAAACATGGTCGAAACAGTAATGGGCGCCGTCGTGCTGGTGGTCGCTGGGCTGTTTGTTTTTTTTGCGTATTCGACGGCCCAGGTGAGATCGGTGCAAGGTTATGAGGTGACTGCCCGCTTTTTTAAGGTGGGTGGCCTGCGGACGGGCGGCGACGTACGTATCAACGGAATCAAGGTCGGTACGGTGAGTTCCTTACACCTTGATAACCAGACCTATGACGCGGTCGTGAATATGTCTATCGATCGTGCCTACCAATTGCCCGAAGATACAGTGGCGGCAATTGGCAGCCAGGGCATCCTGGGCGGCGCCTATGTACGACTCGAGCCTGGCAAATCTAAGAATCGAATCGCTTCCGGGGGAGCGATCAGCAAAACAAAGGATTTCCGGTCTTTGGAAGACCAGGTCGGCGAAATCATTTTCCTGGCCACCGGCGGTGGCAACGGCCAATAACGCGTGTCGGCTTCACATTCACGGATCGTTGTCGGCCATTGGCGGCAAATTATGCTGCTTGGAGTCACTTGGATTGTTGGTGCGGCGATATCTGCCTCAACACCGGCCGTCGCGGAACCCTATCAGGTAGCGGTCTTACAGGGGCTGGACAAGGTTACCGCGCGGGTGTGGACTATTGAAGCACCCATCGGTGAAACCGTGCGCTTCGGGACGCTCGAAATCCTGGCGCGTACCTGCGAGAAGCGTTCCCCGGAAGAGCAGCCGGAAAGTGCCGCTTTTGTCGAGATTCGGGAATTGCGGCAGGGGGTGCAGCCTGTAAATCTCTTTCGTGGATGGATGTTCGCTTCTAGTCCGGCGCTTTCCGCTATCGAACATGCGGTCTACGACGTATGGGTCATCGATTGCAGGAATACTTCCAATTCTCGTTGAAGCAGTGGTTTGGGTTGAAACTGCGCCTGAATCTCCAAAGCATCGTCGAGTAAGGTGAGATAGTCCCTTCGGGAAACAGTTATCACACCAAATCGCGAGAGATGTTCTGTGAGAAATTGGGTGTCGAGCAGGCGAAAGCCATCGGCACGCAGCCGAGCGACCAAATGCACGAGGGCGACTTTGCTGGCATCCGTGCAACGGGAAAACATGCTTTCGCCAAAGAAGGCGCCACCTAGCGCGACGCCATATAGTCCGCCCACCAGCTCTTCGTTCCGCCAACATTCAACACTGTGGGTAAAGCCAAGATCGTGGAGAGCGGAATAGGTGTCGAGGATAGGCCGATTGATCCAGGTATCTTTGCGATCCGCTGCCGGCTCGGCGCAGCGCTCAATCACCGTATGGAACGCCGTGTCGATCCGGACATCGAAAGTGCCGCGGCGCACGGTGCGCCGCAGGCTGCGGGAAACGTGAAAGGACTCGAAGGGAAGAATGGCGCGCTCGTCGGGGTCGATCCAATAGACGGTCGGGTCGTCTCGCCTTTCGGCCATCGGAAAAATGCCGGCGGCATAGGCGCGGATCAACATCTCGGGAGTCAGCCGGCTTTGCTTTTGAATACGACCGCGCACCGTCATCTCGACGTCGTTCCCCTGTCTCCAATAGAAATCAGTGTCTCGCAAAGAGGCGGCGGGTTCAATGCATCCGGGAGGGGCTATGCTTGCCGGAAATGTCCCGGCATGATGGGCGACCGCCCCAGAGCCATCAACGATGCAAGGGTGGACTTTAGCAGCGTGTGTTCCCTGTCCCGGCGGTTCGCGCGGCAACCGATCCATCACGGAGGAAACGATGATCGACTGTTACACCTGGAAAACCTCCAACGGCCGCAAGGCGACAATCATGTTGGAGGAGTGCGGACTGAAATATCGCCTGCACCCTGTTGATATTTCTAAAGATGAACAGTTCACCCCCGAGTTTGTGAAGATCAATCCCAATAGCAAGATCCCAGCCATCATCGATCAGGATGGCCCAGGGGGGAAGCCCTACACGTTATTCGAATCGGGAGCCATCCTGATGTATCTGGCCGAGAAGACCGGCAAGTTCATGCCCAAGGAAATGGGTGCCCGGTATCAGGTCATTCAGTGGGTGATGTTCCAAATGGGGGGAATCGGCCCAAACTTTGGCCAGGTGCATCACTTCCTTCGGGCTGCCAAGGAAGAAGATCTATACGGTATTAAGCGCTTCACGACGGAATGCCGGCGGCTTTATGGGGTGTTGGATACGCACCTGAAAGGCCGTACCTATCTTGCCAATGACGAGGTCAGCATTGCCGATTTCTGCACCCTGCCGTGGGTTTTCCGCCACGATTGGCAGAAGGTCGACCTGAACGAATTTCCTAACGTGAAGCGTTGGTTCGATAATTTAATGAAACGTCCGGCGCTGTCGCGCGGTATGGACTTGCCATAAGGAGTGTTGGGGATATGGCTGCTACCACAGATGTTAAAGGTTGGATGATTACGACGGCGGTCGGCACGGGAGAAAAGGGATTTTCCGGCGACGGAGGGCCGGCGAGTCAGGCTAAATTGGATAATCCATTCGATCTGGTCTTCGATGCTGCTGGCAATCTCTTCTTCGCCGACACCCAGAACCACCGTATCCGTCGCGTCGATGCACGAACCGGCATCATTACGACGGTTGTCGGCAATGGAAATGCCACGTTTGGCGGTGACGGCGGTCCGGCAACACAGGCGAGCCTGCATGAACCCTATGGTTTGGTCATCGACAAGGCGGGCAATCTCTACATCGTCGACCGCTTCAATTTCCGCATTCGCCGCGTCGATGCCCGCACGGGCGTGATCACGACGATTGCGGGCACCGGCGAGAAGGCCAACAGCGGCGATGGCGGTCCGGCCGTTAAGGCGGCGCTCCTCGAGCCCAACGATGCGGCCCTTTCGCCGGACGAATCCTTGCTCTACATCGCCGATCCCTCTGCCCATCGGGTACGGGCGATCGACCTGAAGCGAGGGACCATCGATACCGTTGCCGGCACCGGAGAGGGCAAGGATTTCGGCAACGGCGGGCCTGCCAAGGCAGCCGGAGTCTGTGGCGCCCGTGCTGTGACCGTTGCCCGCGACGGCACCCTCTACATCGCGGAAAAACAGGGCAGCGCCATCCGCGCCGTCGATCCCTCCGGCAACATCCGTCTGCTTGCCGGCACCGGTGCCTACGGCTACTCGGGAGATGGGGGACCGATGTTGCAGGCCGTGTTCGATAAGCCAAAGGAACTGTGCGTCGACCGTGACGGCAACCTGCTGGTCGTGGATACCGAAGTTCCTGTGATCCGTAAGGTCGACTTCAAGACGGGGGTCGTGACGACGGTGGCTGGCGTCGGCAATCGAAAGCATGTTTATACCGGCGACGGTGTTGCCGCCACGGCGTCGTCCCTGGCCCGACCGCATGGCGTTACCGTCGGTCCGGACGGCGCCATCTATATCGGCGATTCCGAGAACCACCGTATCCGCAAGGGCGCACCGGCCAAATAAGCGGTCCGACAGAGCTAAGGTTCAAGTTAGGGAAGGGGCAGGGATGAGAAACCCTGCCTCTTTTTCCGTCTCGGGGTTTGTATACGCGCGTTGTCGGGTTCAGCCGACTTTCACGCCGCGCCCGCCATCGACCGGAAGGATAACGCCGGTAATGAATTGGGCCTCGTCGCTGGCCAGGAACAAGGCAGCGTTGGCCACATCCCAGGCAGTGCCCATCCTACCACGTAGCGGCACCTTGGCATTACGTTCGGTAACCACCTCGTCGCGGGTGCGGCCCCAGGCTTCGGCTCGGCGGTCAACCGCCATCGGCGTATCCATCAGGCCGGGCAGGATGGCGTTGCAACGGATTCCGAACTTGGCGTTCTGGATGGCGATCTGCTGGGTCATTGCGTTGATGGCCGCCTTGCTTGTCTTGTAGCTGACCCAGGGATAATCCTCGAGCGAGGCCATCGACGAGATATTGATGATGACGCCCGACTGCTGCTTGCGCATCAGCGGAATGGTGTGTTTGCATGTGTAGACCATGCCGCGCAGGTTGACCGATATGATGCGGTCGAAGGCTTCAGTCGTAATTTCGGTGATCGGCGCATCGCCCCCTTCGACGCTGATGCCGACGTTATTGTGCAAAACATCGATCCGGCCCCACCGATCGATACAGGCCTTGACGGCGGCCATGACTGAGTCTTCGGAGGTTACGTCAGCAGCGGCGGCAGCGGCCTCGCCACCCTCCTTGGCGATCATGGCAGCGGTCTCCTGGGCCGAGTCGAGTCGGCGGTCGACGGCCAGTACCTTGGCGCCTTCGCGGGCGAACAGGATGGCCGTGGCACGGCCGTTGCCGATGGCCGTGGTCTGGCCTGGGGCTTGCCCGGCGCCGACGACGATGGCGATCTTGTCCTTTAGGCGCATAACTTCCTCCGTAGCAGTTCTTTGTTACATACAATCATCGGGTTGTCGGCTTGTCGTTTCCGGTCGGCACGCCGGCTGGGATCGCCAAGCCTTGCAGTCCAGGATGACAGCGCGCGTATTGCGGCGGGTAGGCAGCATCGGCGCCGAGTTTCTGGGCAGCATGCCAGACCCAGTGCGGGTCGTAGAGCATGCCGCGTGCCAGGGCAACCATGTCGGCCTGCCCAGAGCGAACGATGGTTTCCGCTTGGTGCGGCTCGGTGATCTGCCCGACGGCAATAACCTTCATCGTGGTGGACTGTGCCTTGATGGCCGCCGCGAAGGGCACCTGATAACCGGGGCCGGCCTCGACCTTGGCCTTTGGCGACGCGCCGCCGGACGAGACATCGATAAAGTCGCAGCCGAGACGCTCAAGTTCCGCCGCCAGTATCAAAGAATCGGTAAGCTGCCACCCATCTTCCAGCCAATCGACTGCAGAAATGCGGACTCCCAACGGCTTATCGGCCGGCCAAGCCGCGCGTACGGCAGCGAATACTTCGAGGGGGAAGCGCATGCGACCGGCAAGGTTGCCGCCGTAGCCATCGCTGCGCCGGTTGGAAATGGGAGATAGGAACTGTTGCAGCAGATAGCCATGGGCCGCGTGCAATTCGATGATGCTTGCACCCAGTCGGTCGGCGCGCCGGGCGGCAGCGGCAAAGGCTTCGCGCAGTCGGGTAAGGTCGTTGGCATCGATTTCTCGAGGCGTGGGAGAATGTTCCGCAAATGGCACGGGCGAGGGGCCGATGACCGGCCAGCCGCCGTCTTCCACATTCAGGACGGCGCTTCTTGCCCAGGGCGCGCGCGTCGATCCCTTGCGGCCGGCATGGGCCAATTGAATACCGAATGGTACATTGCCCCATTGTTTGAAAAACGCAGCAATCCGCTGGATTGCTGCCTCCGTGCGGTCATCCCAAAGGCCCGGGCAGCGGTCTGAAATGCGACCTTCGGGGGAAACGGCTGTAGCCTCGCAGAATAGAGCGCCAGCGCCGGTCACAGCGAATTGTCCGAGGTGGGCGAGATGCCAGTCGGTCATGGCACCGTTATCTGCGCTGTACTGGCACATTGGCGCGACGACGACGCGATTGGAAAGTCTTAACCCGCGAAGCTCGATAGGTGAGAAAAGCAGCGAACTCACGCCGTTTGGGCTCCTCTCGCTACGAATCGGCGATCAACGCCGATGGCCGCCGACGAAGGCTTCCAACCAGTGGATATCGTATTCGCCGCGTACGAACTCGGGTTCGTCGAGCAATCGATGGAACAGCGGAATGGTGGTCGGAATACCGTCGATGACATATTCTTCCAGAGAACGGCGCAAGCGCATCAGGCATTCCTGGCGATTGGCCCCGTGTACGATCAGTTTCGATACCAAACTGTCGTAATGCGGCGGCACGCGATAGCCCGAATAGAGGGCTGAATCGACCCGCACCCCTAGCCCGCCCGGTGGGTGATAGTCGCCGATTCGTCCGGGACCTGGAGCGAAGGTAACGGGGTCTTCGGCGGTGATTCGGCACTCGATGGCATGGCCGGTGAAGCGAACGTCTTCCTGGGTGAAGCCGAGCGGCTCGCCGGCGGCGACGCGAATCATCTCTCTTACCAGGTCGAGGCCGCAGACCATTTCGGTCACCGGGTGTTCGACCTGGAGACGGGTATTCATCTCGATGAAATAAAATTCTCCATTTTCGTAAAGGAACTCCAGGGTGCCGACGTTGCGATAGCCGATGGCCAGCATGGCTTTGCGGGCAACCTCGCCGATGCTGCGCCGAATTTCGGGATCGAGGGCAGGGGAGGGCGCTTCTTCCAGCAGCTTCTGGTGTCGGCGCTGCAGGGAACAGTCTCTTTCGCCGAGATGGACGACATTGCCGTATGTGTCGGCCAACACCTGGATTTCGATATGGCGGGGATGGCTCAGGTACTTTTCGATATAGACAGAATCGTCGCCGAAGGCCGATTTCGATTCGCTGCGAGCGGTCGACAGCGCGGCGGCCAGCGCATCCGCATCGGTGGCGACCTTCATGCCACGCCCACCGCCACCGGCCGAAGCCTTGATCAGTACGGGAAAACCGATGTCCGCCGCAACGCGTCGGGCTTCCGCTTCGCTGGAAATGGGCCCGTCGGATCCCGGCACACAGGGAATTCCGGCAGCGCGGGCAGCTCGCTTGGCGGTGATCTTATCGCCCATCATGCGGATGTGTTCAGGCGAAGGGCCGATAAACGCGATGCCGTGCTCTTCGACCATGGCGGCAAAGTCGGCGTTTTCGGCGAGAAAGCCATATCCAGGGTGAATCGCATCGGCGCCAGTGATCGCGGCTGCCGACAGGATGGCGTGTTTGTCTAGGTAGCTTTGACGGGCCGGTGGAGGTCCGATGCATACGGATTCGTCGGCCAGGCGAACGTGCATGGCGTCCGAATCGGCTGTCGAGTGAACGGCTACCGTGCGAATGCCCATCTCCCGGCAGGCCCGGTGGATGCGCAAGGCAATTTCACCCCGATTGGCGATCAGTACCTTTTGGAACATGCCGCGACCGTTGCCGCGCTCTATTCGATAATCAACAGGGGTTCGCCGTATTCCACGGGCGTTCCGCCGGTGACCAGGATGCGCACGACGCGGCCCGGCCGGGGCGCGACGATGGGGTTGAACACCTTCATAGCCTCGATCAGTACCAGGGTTTGTCCGGCGGTAACCTGATCGCCGACCTTGATGAAGGCGTCGGCGCCCTCCTCGGGTGTCGTATAGACGACGCCGACCATCGGCGAGGTTATCAGTCCGGGGTGCTGTTCATCGGTTGTGGAAACGGGGGGGGGCGTACCCGAGGGCGCTCCTGCCGCCCCTTGTGCAGCCGGCATGGACGCAAACGTGGTGATCGAACGGGCAACACGCACATGCCAGCCGTCGCGACCGTATTCGATCTCGGTGAGGCCGGTTTCATCAAGCAGGCCGGACAGCTCGCGCACCAGATCGGCTACGGGCTTGGTATCGGCCTTTGAATTGACGAGAGCGGCGGAACGTGCCGGGCCGCGTGTGGTATCGGCTTTCGCCATATCCTCCGATCCTGATTCCCGGTTCTAAATTCTGCGGTGAGCCAACCGTTCCCCAGCCCGAGTAGGTCAGGTGGCGGTCGAAGATGGGGGACGGCGCATGCTGTTCGTCTTCCCCCTTGCTGGGACCGGCGCTATATAACATGGCGATGAAGATGGGGAACACCTCCATTTCCGCCCCTCGCTTCCAGCAGCTTGAATGCCGTTGGCTGACGAGCGATAGTCCTATCATGAGCACGGCAGCAAATATGGCCACGAACTTGCAGCTTACGGTCAATGGCGACACGCGGGTACTCGCCGCACCTATGACGGTGGCAGGATTGTTGCGGGAAATCGGCCTGGATGCGCGCAAGGTGGCGGTGGAACGCAATTTGGAGATCGTGCCCAAATCGCGTTATGCCGACACGGAATTAGCAAACAACGATCGTCTGGAAATCGTGCATTTTATTGGCGGGGGGCTGCCGGACGACGCTTCGGCTTCGTCGACTGACAGCTTTAGCATCGCCGGGCGCACGTTTCACTCGCGTCTTCTCGTTGGTACCGGGAAATACAAGGACTTCGAGCAAAATGCGCGTGCGCTGGAAGCCTCGGGTGCGGAAATCGTCACCGTCGCCGTGCGCCGTGTCAACGTCACCGATCCGAAGCAACCGATGCTGGTCGATTATATCGACCCGAAGAAATATACCTATCTGCCGAATACGGCAGGCTGTTTTACCGCTGACGACGCATTGCGCACTTTACGTCTGGCGCGCGAGGCCGGCGGTTGGGATCTGGTGAAACTTGAGGTTCTGGGCGACCAGAAGACCCTTTATCCAAACATGACGGAGACCTTGAAAGCGGCCGAGGTGCTGCTGAAGGAGGGGTTTCAGGTCATGGTCTACTGCAGCGATGATCCGATCATGGCCAGGCGACTGGAAGAGATGGGGTGCTGCGCCATTATGCCTTTGGGCTCTCTGATCGGCTCGGGACTAGGTATCCAGAGCCCGGTCAACATTCGCCTGATCGTTGAGCAGGCCAAGGTGCCGGTGTTGGTGGATGCCGGGGTTGGCACCGCATCGGATGCTGCCATTGCCATGGAATTGGGTTGCGACGGTGTGCTGATGAATACCGCCATCGCCGGTGCCAAGGATCCGATCTTGATGGCGCGAGCCATGAAGCACGCTGTCAAGGCTGGGCGACTGGCCTATCGGGCCGGACGGATGCCAAAGAAATTGTACGCCGATCCATCGTCGCCGTTGGCAGGCCTTATTTAAGTGCTGGCGTTGGCTTGCTGCTTGCCGCACTCAAAAATGCGGCGGTACCGTTTTTTTTAAGTCTTTGAAACCTTAACGGGGCGAAGCAAGAACGCCGGGGTGTGATCCCCCAGGCCCACAACTTGCCGCTCGCGTTCCCCGTCGCGCCGCTGAACGCTTCCCGCGGGCATAGGGCGTGCCTCGGGCATTCTCTCGCTGCCTTCGATGGCATCCTCGAACTGTCGGGGCGCAGCGACACCGGGCAACGGAGTTGATGTCTCGCCCCCGCCGTTTTCCCTTGCCGACCGCGACTCACGAGGCTTATCGCGTTCCTGGCGTTTGCCACCACGTCGGCCACGCGTCGGTCTCTCGCGCGGCACCGGTTCCCCTTCAACTGCTGCTACTGGCGGGACAACAGGCGCAATCGACGCCTCGGCTGTCTCGGGAATCGTGCTGGTGGCACTTGGCACCTGCACCTGGCTACGATTTGAAAGGTCTACCCGCGGGATTGGCTTGCCGATCAATTTCTCTATCGCAGCCAAGTACTTATTGTCGGTAGGGGTAGCGATCGTATAGGCACGTCCGGCACGTCCGGCGCGGCCCGTTCGGCCAATGCGGTGGACATAATCCTCGGCGTGGCTCGGCACATCGAAGTTGAACACATGGCTCATATCGACGATGTCGAGGCCCCGGGCGGCAACGTCACTGCATACCAGCAGGCTGATCTTTCCAGCTTTGAAGGCATCCAATGTTTCCATGCGTGCTGGCTGGGTCATGTCGCCGTGGAGCTGGCCGGCGTTGAAGCCGTGGCGCGTTAACGATCGATGGACGACACTGATGTCGCGCTTGCGGTTACAGAAAACCAAGGCATTCTTTAGCGGTTCGCCGCGTAGAAGGGTACGTAACGCCTCGCGTTTCATTTCCTGATCGGCGCCGGGGCGCTTGTCGGTCGGGCGCGGCAGCATGATCAAACCCTGGGTCACGGTATCTGCGACGGATGCCGGCGGCGAGACACTGATTTCCTTGGGGTTCATCAAGAACGCATCGGCGAGGCGGCGGATCTCCGGTGCCATGGTTGCCGAGAAAAACAAAGTTTGGCGCATCTTCGACAACATGCCGACGATCCGTTCGACATCGGGAATGAATCCCATGTCGAGCATGCGATCGGCTTCGTCGATGACCAGCACCTTGACGTCGGTGAGTAGCAGGCCGCCGCGCTCGAAAACGTCGATCAAGCGTCCCGGCGTGGCGATCAAGACGTCGACGCCACGATCGACGATGCGCATCTGATCGTCCAGCGATACACCGCCGATGAGCAAAGCCTTGGTCAGTCGGTGATGCTTGCCATAGGTTTCGAAGTTCTGGGCGACCTGGGCGGCCAACTCGCGTGTTGGTTCCAAGATGAGCGAGCGCGGCATTCGCGCTTTTGCCCGGCCAGCGGCAAGAATATCGATCATTGGCAACGTGAATGACGCTGTTTTGCCAGTGCCGGTTTGTGCACAGCCGAGGACATCGCGTCCCATAAGTACAATGGGAATAGCCTGCTGTTGGATCGGCGTTGGCGTGGTGTAGCCTGCGTCGGCAACAGCACGCAGGACCTCATCGCTTAGGCCAAGATCGGAAAAGTTCATACTTACAGGAATGAAACGCGCCGACAAAGGTTGAGAGGCGGCAAAAGGAAGATTGCGGGCCGGCCCTGCCGCGGCGCGATCATAGGGGCTAACCTTGCAGTGTCAACACCACGACACGCGCCTTCCATTGCATGGCCGACCTTAATCCGACGATAATTGGCGAAACAAGCAACAATAATCAACAGGGCAACATTTAGTCTGACGTCACCAATACATAGGCTCCTGGTGCCGGCTCGATTGGAGATAACTTCCCATCGCCGGGGTGACGAGCAGGGATCATTTCGTTGCCTGCCTGCGCCTTCGCCCATGCGTCCCAGTTCGGCCACCAGGAACCAGCGTGTTCCTCGGCGCCCTTTAGCCAGGCATCGGGATTTTTGGGTCGCCGATTATTGGTCCAATGGCTGTATTTGGCGGCTGCGGGATGATTCACGACCCCGGCGATATGGCCTGAGGCGGCGAGTACGAAGCGAACCGATCCGGAATAAATCTGTGAGGCGAGATAAGCAGATTTCCACGGTGCAATGTGGTCCTCACGAGTGGCGACGATATAGACCGGCGTTTCAATCGTTGTTAGATCGATGGGTACACCGTCTAGGGTCACACCGCCCGGCTCAACAAGCTTGTTCTCCTGGTACATTTTGCGCAGGTAGAACTTGTGCATGGCGGCTGGCATGCGCGTCGAATCGGAATTCCAGTACAACAAATCGAAGGGGAAAGGCTCTTTGCCAAGAAGGTAGTTGTTGACGACGAAGGACCAGATCAGGTCGTTGGCCCGCAACATGTTGAAGGTTGTCGCCATTTCGCGCCCCTCCAAATAACCTTTTTCCGCCATCTTTTGCTCAAGGGCGGTCAACTGTTCTTCGTCGATGAAGACGGAAAGTTCACCCGCCTGACTGAAGTCTACCAGCGTCGTGAAAAACGTAGCCGACAGGACCCGGTCATCTCCCTTGGCTTTGAGGTAAGCGAGCGTGCAGGCCAAAAGGGTACCGCCGATGCAGTAGCCGATGACGTTGATCCGACGTTCGCCTGTTGCCAACTGAATGGCATCCATCGCGGCGATAGGACCTTCCAGCATGTAGTCGGAAAACGTCTTGCCGGCGAGGTTTGCGTCCGGATTAACCCAGGAGACGACAAAGACCGTATGTCCTTGTTGTACCGCCCAACGGATGAAGGAATTATCCGGTCGCAAATCCAAGATGTAATATTTATTTATCCACGGCGGTATGATGAGCAACGGGGCTTTGTCTGCCGTTTCGGTTGTAGGATTATACTGGATAATTTCCATCAGCTGATTGCGGTAGATTACCTGGCCCGGTGTGACAGCGATATTTTGTCCGACTTTGAACGCCTCTGTATCGGTCATCCGTATCTGCAGCTTGCCTTTGCCCCGCTCTAGATCGTCAAGCAGGTTTTTCAATCCCTTGACAAGGTTTTCTCCGCCGCTCTCAAGGGTGGCGCGCAGGACCTCCGGATTGGTCAGGAGAAAGTTGCTCGGCGACATGGCATCGGTGAATTGCCGGGTATAGAAGTCGACCTTTTGCGCAGTCTTCTCATCCAGACCTTCGACCGCAGATACGGTCGATTGCAACCAACGGGATGTTAGCAGGTACGACTGCTTTATGAAGTTAAAGACCTCATTTTCTTCCCAAGCAGGGTCTCTAAAGCGCCGATCGCTCCGGGCGGGAGCTGCCACGGTATCCGCCTCACCGCCAAGCATGCGCTCCGTCGTGGTCCGCCAAAGATCGACGTAATTCTGCCACAGGGACATCTGAGCCTCGACCAGCTTGGCGGGGTCGCTCATAAGCCGCGCCGACATGGTCAAAAAAGCGCTGCCGATATTAAGCGGATCAAGGTTTGGCGAATCGTCGGTGGAATGCTGGGCGAGAAATTCGGTAACCAGTCGATGGCTGCGCGCAGCAATGTTAACCATTGAATCCCGTAGGGAGTTTTCGCTTGGAGTATCCGTGGAGGTTGACTGATCACCCATCGAGGGTTCCTTGTGATGCGCGCTGCCAACTACTGGATGTGGGGTCAGGCCACATATCGGGTTACAAAAGCGTATATGGTCGAGTGCTATTGGCGTTTGTATACTCTTAACCTATGTGAGGCAACGTGACCCAAGATGCCCGGAAGAATAGGGCCGGTTCGCCGCCGGGTAAGTTTGTCGATCGAAAGGAATTCCTTTGTTGCGATCGTTGTTAAGCGATGACAGCCGATCGGCGAGTGGCCAACCCCTGAATTTCCGAGGGGTAGGCCTTGGCACGCCACGCCGCTTGGGCATTGCCGGTTCGGTAATCGTCGGTGTCATTCTGTCCGGCTGTTCGAGTGTTCCTGACGCCGTAAATCCCGTTGCGTGGTACAAGGGAACGGTTAAGTTCTTTGCGGGTGAGGACACTCCAGAGGCCACTGCGGCCAAGCCCGGTACGCCTGCAGCCGATAGGGGTCAGCCGCCACCGGGTACGGATCGGCCCTTTCCCAATTTGTCTACCGTACCCGACCGACCGAGAACAACTGCAACGAACGATCGACAGCAGGTGGTCGAGGGGTTGGTCGCCGATCGTGATGCTGCTCGGTATTCTTCAGAGGTGATCCGGCGCCAGTCGGAAGTCGTCAATCCATTGCCACCGCCAGGATCTGCCTTGGCTGCAAGGTCTGCGGGGCCGCAGAGCGCTGCTGTACCGGCTGCTTCGCCACCGCCGTCTGCTGTCGCCGCGGTGGCGCCGGCGGCCGTCCCTGCGCCGGTGCCGCCGGTTGCCGCGTTGGCACCGCCACCTACACCGGAACCCTCAAGTCCACCGCCACTACCTGCCGCAAGCGCACGCCCCTTAGGAAGCCCTGCGACGACGGTACAGGCCCCGGCACCTTTGCCGCCTCCTCGGTCACCGGCAGCCGCACAAGACCGTCTACCGACTAGCGTCGAAGAGACTTTTCGTGCTCGCATCGCGCAACAGCAGCAACTCCCCGCCGAGGCCGCTCGCAATTCGTTGGATGCGGCCGGCGGATACGTCCCTGTTGCTGCGATGGGCTTTGAAACTGTTGAGGTGTCCTCAGCGGGCGTTCGGACGGGGATCGGCTCGCCTGGTTTCCCTGCCGTGACGGCGAGCCTTTCTCCGCCATCGGGTCTTGCCGCATCACCTGTATCGTTAGATTTACCGGGTGGAAGCGAGTCCAAGGTGGCAACCATCGTGTTCAGCGACGGATCGTCCCGTTTGGGCAGCGCCGATACGCAGATACTGCGCGCCGTCAGCGCCATTTACCGAGAACGCGGCGGTCGGGTCGTGGTCGTAGGCCACGCCAGCAGCCGAACGCGATCGACAGATTCGGCGCGCCACCGCCAGATCAACCAGCAAATGTCGGCTGCGCGGGCAAATGCCGTAGCCAATGCGCTTGTTTCCTTGGGCGTGCCGCGGAACGTCATTTCCGTAGTCGCCAAGGCCGATGCAAACCCTATGTACTACGAAGTAATGCCCAGCGGCGAAGCGGGTAACCGCCGGGCTGAGATCTACATCGACTCGTAAGACGTCGAGGATGTATCGCCCTCGGCAAAAATGAATGATCTGCGTATAGGACTGGAAATTTGTAATGGAGCAGGAATTCCACTGCATCCGGCGTTTACCGCCGTATGTGTTCGCCGAGGTCAATGCCATGAAGGCGCGCGCCCGCGCTGCTGGTGAGGACATCATCGATTTCGGCATGGGCAATCCTGACGCGCCAACACCACAGCATATCGTTGATAAGCTTGTGGAAACGGTACGTGACCCTAAGACTCACCGATATTCGTCGTCGAAAGGTATCCCGGGTCTACGCAAGGCTCATGCCGCCTATTATGGGCGGAGGTTCGGTGTCGACATCGATCCGGAAACAGAGTGCGTGGTTACGTTGGGTTCCAAGGAAGGACTGGCCAATCTGGCCATGTCGATCACCAGCCCTGGCGATATCATTTTGGTGCCCAATCCGAGTTACCCCATCCATCAGTTCGGATTCATCATTGCCGGTGCGGCGGTGCGAAGCATTCCTGTCAAGGCCGACAGCGAATTCCTGGCAGCCCTTGATCGGGCCGTTCGCCACAGCGTGCCGAAGCCAACGGCAGTCGTGCTCAACTACCCCAACAATCCGACGACGGAATTGGCCACTCTGGATTTCTATCGCGAAGTCGTGTCCTTCTGTCGTAAGCATGGCATCTACATACTTTCCGACTTGGCCTATGCGGAAATTTATTTCGACATCGAACCGCCGCCGTCGATTCTGCAAATTCCGGAAGCCCGTGAGATCGCGGTCGAGTTCACTTCGATGAGCAAGACATATTCGATGCCTGGTTGGCGAATTGGTTTTGCCACCGGTAATCGGCGACTGATCAGCGCGTTAACTCGTATCAAGTCATACTTGGACTATGGAGCATTTACCCCGATCCAAGTTGCGGCGGCCGCAGCGCTAAATGGGCCGCAAGATTGCGTCGAGGAGATTCGCCAAGTTTATCGCGAACGGCGCGATGTGTTGATTTCCGGCCTCGAAGCGGCCGGGTGGCCCATCCCGGCTCCCTCATCGACCATGTTCGCTTGGGCGCCCTTGCCTCCGGCTCTGCGTCACCTGGGATCTCTTGAATTCTCAAAGCTGTTGCTGAAGGAGGCGAATGTGGCGGTGGCTCCGGGTGGGGGATTCGGTGAAAACGGCGATGAGTACATTCGCATTGCTTTGGTCGAAAATCGTCACCGTACCCGTCAGGCGGTTCGCAACATCCGGCAATTTCTTAGCAAATATGCTCCCGGCAACCTGGGGCAGGTAACCAATTTTCCGGATAAGAAAAGGGCCGTCTGAGCATGGGATTGGGAATATGACCGGCGCGAATAGCAGCCCGCTGCGTGTGGCGATTGCCGGTCTCGGAACGGTAGGGGCGGGGACGTTGCGCGTCTTGCGCGACAATCGAGATCTGTTGACCCAAAGATGCGGTCGGACCATTGAGGTGATTGCCGTCAGTGCCCGTGACCGGAAGCGTGATCGTGGCGTCGATGTTGCGGGCATTCCGTGGTTTGACGACGCTGTCGCCATGGCTCGGGAAGCTCCGGCCGATATTTTCGTCGAGTTGATTGGCGGGTCGGATGGGCCAGCGAGGGCGGCGTGCGAAGCCGCATTGTCAGCCCGTCGCCATGTGGTGACCGCCAACAAGGCTCTGATCGCCCGGCATGGGGTTGTATTGGCCAAACACGCCGAGTCGGTTGGCGTGACGTTGGCTTATGAAGCCGCCGTCGCCGGCGGCATTCCGATCATTAAGACGCTGCGTGAAGGCTTGGCTGCCAATCGATTCACCCGCGTGTACGGGATACTGAATGGCACTTGTAATTACATCCTGTCGACCATGCGGACCAGCCAGCGCGACTTCGGTAATGTTCTGGCCGAGGCACAGGCCCTGGGATATGCCGAGGCCGACCCGAGTTTTGATATCGACGGTATCGATACGGCCCATAAGTTGGCGATTCTCGCAAGCTTGGCATTTGGCACGCCGGTCAATTTCGATGCGATCCATATCGAAGGCATCCGACATATATCACTGATGGATATTCATCTGGCCGAGGAGCTGGGCTATCGGATCAAGCTGCTCGGTATCGCTGAAATGACCGATAACGGTCTGCAGCAACGCGTGCACCCTTGCATGGTGCCTCTGGATGCTCCCATCGCTCATGTCGAGGGCGCCTTTAATGCCGTGGTCTGTCACGGAAATTTCGTCAATACGATTATGCAGGTCGGTCCCGGTGCCGGGGCGGGGCCGACAGCTTCCGCCGTTGTCGCCGACATCATCGATATTGCCCGGGGCCGACGCACGCCCACATTCACGGTCCCTGCGTCTGAATTGGCCGAAATACCTGTGTCGCCTATGGCTCGCCATCACGGTGCCTGCTATGTGCGCCTGATAGTCGTAGACCGGCCCGGGGTTTTTGCCGACGTCGCTGCTGCTCTTCGCGACAACAATATATCCATGGAGGCCGTATTGCAGCGCGGTCGACGCCCGGGCGAGACGGTTCCCGTCGTGCTGACCACTCATGAATCCGACGAAGGTGCCATGCGACGCACGTTAGAGGCCATCGCCGCGCTCGATGCGGTCACCGAGCCACCACGCATGATCCGTATCGAGCCGTTCTAAACCAGCTATCCGACGAGGGCAGGGAATGAGCGAAGGTCGGAAAAACAACCGCAAAACCTCCGTCCGGCAGCCCGGCGACCGCAATCTGGCATTGGAGGCGGTGCGGGTGACGGAAGCGGCGGCGCGCGCCGCCTCACGCCACCTGGGGCGGGGCGATGAACAGGCTGCCGATCGTGCGGCGCGCGATGCGATGCACGAGGCGTTGATCGGGCTTCATATCGAGGGGACCATCCGCGTCGGTGAGGGCAGTCGGGAAGAAACCGAACGTCTATACGTCGGCGAACGAGTGGGGTCTGGCGATGGTCCGGTTGTGGACGTCGGTCTACTGCCATTGGAAGGTCCCACGATCATTGCCCGTGGAGAACCCAACGGCTTATCCGTGATCGCCATGGCAGAGGCAGGCGGTATCTTACAGATGCCACAGCTGTATATGGAAAAGATCGCCGTTGGTTGCGGGTTGCCTCAAGATCTCGTATCCCTCGACGAAGATCCGGCAACGAATCTGGCTGCTGTGGCCAAGGCGAAGGGTGTTTCCGTCAGCGATCTGGTGCTGTGCACATTGGACCGACCCCGCCACTCGGAAATGATCGGGCAGGCCCGTTCTGCGGGGGCGCGCATCATGCTCATTGCCGATGGCGATTTGGCCGGCGTGATTGCCACGACCCAGCAAAAAAGTGGCGTCGATATTTATATGGGTACCGGGGGTGCCCGCGAGGGTGTGCTGGCCGCCGCTGCGCTGGCATGCGTCGGGGGACAGATGCAGACGCGGTTGGTCCTTCGCAACGAGGGTGACCGGACCTTGGCCAAAGCCGCTGGGATCGACGATCCAGGGAAGATATTCGCCATTGCCGATATGGTTTCCGGCGACGTCACTTTTGCGGCAACCGGCGTTACCAATGGTCCGATGTTGGATGGTGTCGTTAGCATCAACGGTTGTCCGGTAACGCATTCGATGGTCATGCGTTCACGGGTCGGCACTGTGCGATATATCGAGGCCCACCACGACTTCGCCCGGGAAGCTGCTCCGCATCGTCAACAACGATGACGAGTGTCCGTCCTCAGCTGTTGTTGGACACAGACGGGCCTATCGCAGTACTGGGTGTCGAAAGGTCGCTTACCGGACGCCGATGGGTGGCGCGACCGCATTCCGAACGCGATGCGCTGGCGTTGTCCCAGCGACATGCTTTGCCGGAAATCGTCGGTCGCGTGCTGGCGGCACGTGGTGTTGGCCTAGACGACGCCGATGCGTTCCTGGGCAGCCGCCTTCGAGATATCCTGCCCGATCCAAGCCATCTGCTCGATATGGATGCGGCGGTCGAGCGCTTGGCCAGCGCCGTCATGCAGGGGGAGCGGATCGCTGTTTTTGGCGATTACGACGTCGATGGCGCAACGTCGGCAGCCTTGTTCATGCGTTACATGAAAGCCGTCCAATGTCGTTCGCGGCTTTATGTGCCCGATCGCCTGACCGAAGGTTATGGGCCCAATGCCAAGGCATTGCTCGGCCTGTTGGCCGAAGGCGTTTCCTTGGTGGTTACCGTCGATTGCGGCACCACGGCTCATGAACCGTTGGATATCGCTCGGAAGGCCGGCCTCGATGTCATCGTGGTGGATCATCACGTCGCGGAACCTGCGCTGCCGCCGGCAGTTGCTGTGGTCAATCCCAACCGTCTTGACGAGACCAGCCCGCATGGCCAGATGGCCGCTGTCGGCGTGCTGTTCTTGGTCTTGGTGGGTCTCAGCCGTGCTTTACGGCAGGCCGGTTGGTTTCGCAATCGGCCTGAACCCAATCTCCTAACGTGGCTCGACCTCGTTGCCCTTGGTACCGTCTGCGACGTAGTACCGTTGACGGGAGTCAACAGAGCCTTCGTAGCTCAGGGCTTGAAGGTCATGGCGCAACGCGGCAATGCCGGCTTGCGAGTGCTAAGCGATGTGGCCGGGGTGCGCGAGGCTCCTGGTACCTATCACCTTGGTTTTGTATTGGGGCCGCGCATCAACGCCGGCGGCCGCATCGGACATTCGGAACTGGGTGCACGCCTTCTATCCATCGAAGACGATGGCGAGGTTCAGCAGATTGCGATGAAACTCGACGCGTTCAATCGCGAACGTCAGGCCATCGAAATGGCTGTCATGCAATCCGCAATCGAGCAAGTCGAGGCACGACAGCCGGTTGGCCGGGCCGTTCTGCTGGCGGCAGGCACCGGTTGGCATCCAGGTGTCCTCGGTATCGTTGCCAGCCGACTGCGTGAACGCTTTAACCGGCCCGCATTTGTTGCCTCCATCGATGGCGGCACGGCGACCGGGTCTGGTCGTTCCGTTCCCGGCGTGGATTTGGGAGCGGCAGTGATTGCAGCGCGCCAGGCTGGCCTGCTGCAAAAGGGCGGCGGTCATCCCATGGCAGCGGGTTTTACGGCGGATGCCGCAAACCTGGATGCTTTCGAGGCGTTTGTCGGCAGGCGCATAGCCGACCGGGTAACGGAAGTGACGGCGGAGCCGAGACTTCGCCTCGATGGCAGTATCGATATCAAAGCAGCCAGTGTCGGTCTGGCTCGAGATTTGGAAAGGGTAGGGCCTTACGGTTCAGGCAATGCCGAACCCCGTTTCGCGATTGCTGGAGCGATGATTGCCCATGCCGAACCGGCCGGCACCGGGCACCTGCGCGTGATGTTGAGCGGTCGGGAGGGCGGTCGCCTGAAAGCCATTGCCTTCCGAGCCATGGACAGCGAATTGGGGACGGCATTGTTGGCTCATTCGGGCAAGCCCTTTCACATCGCCGGCAAACTCCGGATCGATACCTGGGGCGGTGGTGAACGGCCCCAATTCTTCATCGATGACGCAGCGCCGGTTTGGTGACGAACTCTACTTTTTAAGAACCTTGGGCACGCGATTGGACCGCAATCGGTGGGCATCGGGCATGCCCGACCCGAGTAGGGGCTGCAGGTAGCGGACGAAATCGTCGGTGATGTCATTGCCTTTGGATGAAATGAAATTGTCGGGCATGACCCGTGTTTTTCCGGCCACCGTTTCCAAAGGCATCAGGCTGTAGTCGACCGCGTAAGTGCCGGTGCGTTTGATTACCACCGTACCGTCGCTCGTGCCCCACTGGGCGTATTGCACAGCCTTTTCCCCGACTTCACGAGCTTCCCGGCTATCGACATCAGAGACGCAACCGAGAAAGGAGCGTTGCAGGTAGCCCAATGTGTCGCCGCGTACGCGGGTGATCTTGGTTTCCTTTTTGATCAGGTCTGTCATCAAATCCGCCAGCGCGCCGGTGCCGGAGAGCTGAACGTTACCGTGGGCATCCTGCTCTACCTGTTTGGCGAGCTTGCTGATAATCGGCTTGTGATCGCCATCGTGAATGCCTTCGGATGCGGCGATAATGCAGCGGCCGTAACGCTTGTAGACGTCTTGTACATCGTGAATGAACTCGCTGACGATGAAGGGGCGCTCCGGGACATAAATCAGGTGCGGGCCGTCATCGGCATGCTTACGCGCCAGAGCCGAGGCTGCTGTCAGAAATCCGGCATGCCGGCCCATGACGATTCCCACATAGACGCCGGGCAGGGCTCGGTTATCCAAATTGCATCCCGCGAAAGCACTGGCGACGAAGCGTGCTGCCGAGGGATATCCAGGTGTGTGATCGTTTTCGACCAAATCGTTATCGATGGTCTTTGGGATATGGATACAGCGTAGATCGTAGTTGGCCTTGCGCGACTCTTCGCTGAGAATACGTAGCGTGTCTGAAGAATCATTGCCGCCGATGTAAAAAAACGTGCCGATACCATGGGCTTTCAGCACCTTGAATATTTCTTGGCAGTATTTCAGGTCCGGTTTGTCGCGCGTCGACCCTAGGGCCGAACATGGCGTGCTGCCGACCATTTCCAGATTGTGCGTGGTTTCGTTGGTGAGGTCGAAGAAGTCCTCATTGATAATGCCACGTACGCCATGGCCGGCGCCGTACACTCGCTCAACGGAGGGAAATTTGCGTGCTTCGAGAACGACACCGACCATGGATTCGTTGATCACTGCCGTTGGGCCGCCACCCTGAGCGACCAGCACTTTGCCTTTTAGCATCGTCTTTCTCCCAGCCGTTGTTCGTCTTCGGTGTCCAGCGATATGGGACTCCACCTGTCGCGCCGGATATTAGGGGCGAGCGGACCGCCAGGGAACAGGGAAAGGGGGCTGTAGGCTTGGGTTCAGAAGGCGACCATGGGTTCTATCGGGCTTGATTTCATCCCGGCCGACGTTTACATGAGCGGGCATGCCCGGATGACCCCATCGTCTAGAGGCCTAGGACGCTACCCTTTCAAGGTGGAGACACGGGTTCGAAACCCGTTGGGGTCGCCATTTCATTTCACTAACTCAAAGGCTTTTTTGCAGGACTCCGGGGTAGGCGGCTGTCCGGCTGAACTAATTGGCTGTCAGGATTCCAACCGGCGGCGCAGACTGCCCAAGGTTTCCGTCGCAAATTGGATCAGCCACGATTCGGCGCCAACTGGCTTTCCGCACAGCAGCCAAAGGGTTGCTGATGCAATGATGTACGATGTGGCGCCGACAGTGACCGTCTCTGCCATCTTATAGATGGTCGTCATGAAGTCTTCCGGCGCAGCTATCCAACCGAGTCCAGCTAGATCCAAAACAGCGGCCATTACCAGTACGGATGCAATCGATCGCCAGAGCGATGCGACAAGAGCGCTCGGCCGGCCCCCCAGCCAGCGGACGGTCAAAACAGCTGCGGTAAGCCCCTCCAACACCATGACGATTAAGATCGCTATCATCACGCCCTGAAGTCCTCTGTCGCCGATCAGCGCGATGGACAGCGCCAATATCGCCCCACCCGAACAGGTTGTAATTGTCAACGCTTCACGGAGCCTTGCGTTGGCGATTAGGCAGGTGATTGACAGCGACGCCAGCACAAAAAAGGGTGTGGAAATGCTGAGCCACATGATGAGTGGAGAAGCATCCTGCCAAGCCGCTCCGAGTGCGACGCTAACCAGCAAGTCTGATAAGGCTGACATGCCAATCGACATCGGGAGGATGAAGAGGGCAACGACGCCCGCGGCGCGGGTAAAGAGATCAGCCAGGTCGGAGCCGGAGCGGGCCGCGGAGGAGAAGCCTGAAAAAAGGGCACGTTCGATCGGCTGTACCAATTCCGTTATTGGCAGCATGGCGATTTCCCAACCAATGGTGAATTGACCGACTTGAGTCGGCCCGAGGACTCGGCCGATGATCAGGCTGGGGAAGCGATCACGGACAAACATCGACGTGCTGATGGCCCAGGTCCATAGAGAAAAGCTTAGCAGGTCGCCCACAGCGTTCGTCGAAAACTGCGGTCTATGCGGATGAATCAGATAGCCAATCGCAAACTTACAGAGGCGCTGGGTTGCTATACCTAAGACCAGGGCCCAATAGCTTTTTAGGAGGAAAGCCGAGAGGATCGTAACGGCAAAAGCAACGAACCTAGGCACCACAAACAGGATAAACTCTTTGTTGAACTGGAGTTCACGGCGGAACTCGACAACGCCCACGTTTTCAAAGCCCTCCAACACCGTCAACACTGCCAACAGATAGAGGATGCTTTCGATCCGCGGCTCTCCGAAAAACTGTGCCGCAAACGGAGCGCCCGCAGCGATGAGCAGTCCCATGACGAGCCCGCGAATAGTGCAGATGGTGAACGCGGAATTCAGCATCCTTTTATTATATTCCTTCGAGCGAATAATGGCGTCTTGCCAACCCAAAATAGAAAATGTGTCCAACGCCGTGACGACAGACGTGGCAATGGCTACCAACCCAAAAGCCTCCGGGGGCAATAGACGAGCTAAAACCAGGATGCTGACGACCCCCAATGAACGTGACACGACACGCCAAAGGACGATCCAAGCTGCGCCAGTGGCGGTTTTTTTTGCTAGAGGCATTGTTTTTTTCTCATAGCCCTAGGTAGATTTCCTTACGTGTCCTGCATATGGGCGCAGTTCAGAGCGTTGATCGCCGTCATGCGTCCTTCATAGATGCCGGTATGGCAATGGGAAGCGCCATGTTCGGACCGTTATCCGAATAGCCCAAGGCTTACCATGTGCTTTCCATGCAATATGTAATGGTTGAAAGGCTGATAAAATTCAGATTATTCAATGATACCAGGTACTGCTTGCTGATCCGGCGTGCTTCGTCACATGCCGATCCTGGCAACCTCGCGATACATGTCGATGATACGCTGGATGACAACTTCCTCGGAATAGGTCGCAAGGGCATAAGTTCGAGATGCAATTCCCGCGTCTGCCGTGTCTGCCGATTGGGCGGCATTGGTAATCGCGGATGCGAGGGCGCCGACGGTTGCCATGTTCACGTATTGATTTGACGGACCGGCCAAGGCGCGGAGAGTGGGCGTGTCATGGCAAACGACGGATAGGCCCGATGCTATCGCCTCAATGACGGCGATGCTGCCGGTCTCGAATAGCGACGTGAGCGCGAACAGATCGGCGGCCCGATATAGGTCGGGCATCTTCTCGCGTGGCACGCCAACCATGAAGCAAACATCGTTCCCAAGCAATTTGCGCCCCAATTCCATTAATTCCTCGGTGTCGGATTCGCGGCCGCCGGCAACGACGAGCAGGGCTCTCCCGGTGAACCGATCCCTAAACGTCGAGAATTCCTGCAAGAGATAATCGATCCGTTTATGGTAGCGCCGAATTGCTGCAGAGCAAAAAACCACATAGGCGTCGGCGGGTAGGTCAAGGCGCTGCCTGGCGATGGCCTGATTGCCAGGTGCGAATGTGTTCATGTTGATGAAATTTGGTGCCAGAAAGAGGCGAGGAACCTTTCCTTGGGCTGCCTTCCACGGTTCCAGGGCCGGGGGCAGAATTTCTTGAACGTAGGAGAGCGTTTTTAGCCTGTCGACATTCTCGCCGGTCCCGTTGGCTAAGATGACTCGGGCGCGCGACAGACCCATCCTGTTCAGCTTATCGAGGATGCTGGCCAGCAGCGGGTCCTGTACGTGCAGGATGTCATAGTCTTTGCGAATGCGGCGCCATAGGCTTATGGCGAATGAGAGCTGCTCGACATCGTATGTTGAGCCTAAACCGTATCGCCATCCCCCCAGATTTCGGAAAAATACCGCGAGGTGCTGGGCGATGGACGACGTGCGTACAAAACACGGAATGACTTCGATGTTATCGGCGCCTGCTGCTGCGCCAAACAGGCGGACAGGCACGTTCCTTCGACGCAAGGAGGCGGCCAGTTCAATGGCCCAGGCCTCGATTCCGGGCGCTATGTGACCGAGTCCCGTTGCGGCAACGGCTACCCTTGGTAAAACAATTTCAGGCTTCATCATGTCACCGGCGGTAGGTCGTCTTCGGTAAGCCTACAAAAGTGTGCTTTGTTTCGCCTGGTGACGAGCAACTGGCGTTCTACGAACGTGTTCGGTGTTTGAACAGTTACTCACGTAGCACTCAGAATGCCTTCAAAGTATTCTATGGTGCGTTTGAGCCCCGTATCGACCTGCACCGACGGCTCCCAGCCAAGGACGGATCTAGCCATAGAAATGTCCGGCCGCCGCTGCATCGGGTCGTCGATTGGTAAAGGCTTATGGATGATCTTGGAGCGGGAACCCGTCATAGCGATGACCTTTGAGGCCAATTCCACAATCGTGAATTCAGCCGGGTTTCCAAGATTCATAGGACCGGTGACGCCGTCAGGGGTGGCCATTAGCCGCAAAAATCCCTCGATCAAATCGTCGACATAGCAAAAGGATCGTGTTTGCATGCCTTTGCCAAAGACGGTGATGGGTTTGTTTCGCAAGGCCTGCATGATGAAATTAGAGACCACGCGACCATCGTCGGGATGCATGCGCGGCCCGTAGGTATTGAAAATTCTGGCCACCTTAATCTTCATTCGGTGTTGTCGGTGGTAATCGAAGAATAGAGTTTCAGCGCAGCGCTTGCCTTCGTCGTAACATGCCCTTGGCCCAATCGGGTTGACGTTGCCTTTATAGTCTTCGGTTTGGGGATGGACTGTGGGATCTCCATAGACCTCCGATGTGGACGCCTGAAAAACCTTAGCCTTGAGCCGCTTGGCGAGACCAAGAACGTTGATGGCGCCGTGTACAGACGTCTTCGTGGTCTGTACGGGGTCAAACTGATAGTGCACGGGGGATGCTGGGCAGGCGAGATTATATATCTCATCGACCTCTATATAGAGTGGAAACGTAACGTCGTGGCGCAAAACCTCAAAATGGGGATTGGGCAACAGGTGAAGGATGTTGTCACGAGATCCAGTAAAGTAATTATCGACGCAAATAACGTCGTCGCCTTCATTCAGCAACCTTTCGCAGAGGTGGGAGCCAAGAAAGCCAGCACCGCCCGTGACCAATACCTTTTTTCTCACCGATTTCATATTTTTGGTTCCCGATGACCAACCTGCGTATGTATCGCTTTTCCCTCAGTCGAGGACTTTCAATTCGAATGCGTTCGGCCTTCGATTAGGGATAGAAGTTCGGACGGCGTCGTCGGCTGTCCTCCGATCTCGGACAGGAAGAAGTCCACAAATGCCTCAATCCAGTACAGGAAGTTACGTAAATCCATTTCCGTACGCACGTAGGGTGTGTTTCCCGGCTGTAACGACGGGCTGTGGTAGCTGAGGACGAATACCTGTCGCTTCTGATCAGTGAGTAGGCTGCGCGTCAACTGTTTAGCTTCGCGCAATGTGATTCCTTCGGGTGTGAGACGGACACGGTTGATAAGGTTCAGCCTGGCAAAAACGCCGGGCAGGCGCAGCGATTCCTCGCGCGGACCGGAAATCAACGGATGCAGGTGTCGCCCGAAAGTTGACAGGGCGCCTACGACTCCGACGGTGGCGGGAAGTTCCATCAATTCGCGTTGGGCGTCTAGCCAATGGGGCCATGGTTTACTTTGTCGAAAGTCCGGTCCTTCCATGCCACGGAGGTCGAATAGAGGAAGGATGCTGCAATCGATTTTGTAACCAAGCTTCTTTAGCGCAGAGGGCGTATTCGCACCGAATCCGTATCGTCCTGCCCGGTAGAGGATCGGCCTTTGGCCGAAGTTTTGCTCGATGACTTCCGTAAGGAGTTTCAACTTCTCGAATTCGAGCTGCGGCGACAAATTGCCTGGAAATGAATTGCGGGCCGTCAGGTCTTCTCGAATCGGCGGATTTATCCATGGATGCAGATGGGTACCGATCTCGCATCGTCTGCTTTGTACGAGTTCCAATAGCGGAGCGTGCTGTTCCTTTTGCGATGCTACGGCATAGTCCATCGCATAGGTCGGGATAATCCCTTGGGCCTCGAAAATGCGTTGAGCGAGATGTTGATGCTTTAGGGATTCGACGCTAGTGGAATTCGACGGAACAAGGTTCCAGTCGAATTCCTCCTCCGTATCAACGATAACAACGAGCCTGGGTCTGTGGCCGCAAAAATCGATGCGGTATTGATCGCTCTCTTGCTTTTGCGGTGACGATGAAAATTCGTCCCCTAGACTTTCGGTTGTTTGGCGCTTTGTGATCATCGTGCTGATCGGAAGCTGGCACAGTGCCAGTTTCGCCATGTTTTTCATATTGGGCTTAATCCGCATGGCGTTCATATAGGCCTCGCGCGCTAAAGGCAGGTTGTTCTCATATCGCGCGGCATCGCCATAGGCCGTATATACTTCCAGCAGTTTACTGTTGATGCTCTTGGTCGATATCTGCATCCGTTTACTTATGCTCACAACATTGCATAAGCATGCATTATAGAATTTATGGGTGTTGGATGAAATTCCAACACCTCTTCTATAATTCACCAAGATTTCCCGGCAGGTCTTTATTTTCCAATTCGACGCCGCCAACCGCAACCATAAATTGTAGTCTTCGACGGATATGATCTTTGGATCTTTGTCAAAGCCGCCTAATTCCTGGAAGGCTGTATTTCTTACGAGTACAGAGGAATTTATGATGAAATTGCGCTTCCAAAGGCTCTCAAAGGAAAGGTATTCCGGGGTGTCCGGGTCCGAATGATCGGCGAAACAATGTATGAGCCCGACGTCATCCGAATCGTCATGTGCGATTTGCCGTTCCAGTTTCGTCGGATGCCACATATCGTCGGCGTCGAGCATGGCAAGCCATTTGCCGCGAGCCATGCGGGCGCCAAAGTTTCGCGCTGAAGCCGGGCCACCGTTCTCTTTGCGGAAGACCTTTACCGCGTCGCTGATACTCGCGGCGACTTCGCTCGTACCGTCACTCGAGCCGTCGTCGACCACAATAATTTCAAGGGGGGGCAGTGTTTGGCCCAGGCAGCTTTCAATGGTCGCAAAGATCGTCTTTGACGCGTTGTAAGCAGGGATTATGACGCTAATCTCAGCTCTCATTGTAACCTTTGTTGAACGACGGAAACTCTTTTGAATTTCCTTTGTGGCGTTCCCTCAAGGTATCGAAATTGACAGACTTTTGATCGTCCTGCAACGCGGTCGCATTTTTGAGTTGCATTCGAGGGGGCAGACCAGATCTTCGGCTGCCTTTCGCCACTCATCACATGCCGGCATCCGACATCGAGAGTTGGGTAACGCGCAGTGGAGTTCCCTTTGTTATGGATGGCATTTGGGAAAGAGTGCCGATTGATAGCTGGGATATCGGGGGCCATCCACGTTCTGACAAAATGTATTGTCGAGGTGACGGCGCGAGATTCGAAGCCTGTTGAGCTTGCTAGGGCACGAAGGCTGATCTGCCCCCTTTAGAGCGGTCCAAAAGTTAACTTAGACTGGACCCTGAAGGAGACGGAACATGGGCAAGAAGCACGGGCCTGAAGAAGTTATCGGCAAGCTGCGCGAGGCGGAGATCGTATTGGCGCAAGGCGGCACGGCGAG
>CANITX010000017.1 GCA_947470575.1 Rhodospirillales bacterium | reverse complement strand
GTCGGTGGCGGAATTGAAGGCGGACTACGGTCTGCTGGAAAACGACCTGGAACCCTACATGCCGGCCAACCCCGAAGACCTGAAACGGGTCGGCACCCAGGTCCACTATCTCGGCTACTACCTGAAATGGCACCCGCAGGGCGCCTATTACTACGCCCAGGAGCACGGCGGTTTCGAGGCGTCGCCCGAGCGAACCCCAGGCACCTACAGCAAATACAACAGCATCGACGACCGCATCGACGATTTCCACTACTACACCACCTGGATCAAGTTCGGCATCGGCCGCGCCACTTACGACGCATCCCAGGAAATTCGCAACGGCGAGATCGACCGCGAGGAAGGCGTCGCCCTGGTGCGCCGTTTCGATGGCGAGTGGCCGGCCCGCTTCGCCGAGGAAATCTTCCGCTACCTGAGCATTCCCGCCAAGGAGTTCCCCATCGCTGCCCGGCAGTTCGAGCAAACCGTCATCGACCGGGATTATTTCGACTCCCTCGCCGAACGCTTCCGCTCGCCCCACCTGTGGCGTCATGAGAACGGCCGTTGGACCCTGCGCCATACGGTATGGCAGGAAGCGGCCGACGCCGAGGAAGCCGGCAAGGCATCGCGTTGACGTGGCGGAGCTGCGCCTCATCGCCCGTCTCGACGTCAAGGGACCCAACCTGATCAAGGGGGTCCAGCTTGAAGGTTTGCGCAAGGTCGGCGACCCGAGGGCGTTCGCCCAGCGCTACTACCGCGAAGGCATCGACGAACTGCTCTATATCGACGTGGTGGCCAGCCTGTACGGCCGCAACAGCCTGACCGACATCGTGCGCCGCACGGCCGAGGAGGTCTTCATCCCGATCACCGTCGGCGGTGGCATCCGATCGGTCGAGGACGCCCGCACCCTGTTGCGCTCGGGCGCCGACAAGGTCGCCATCAACACGGCGGCCGTCGGGCGGCCCGAATTGATCGCCGAACTCGCCGACCGCTTCGGCAGCCAATGCGTCGTCGCCTCGATCCAGGCGAAGCGCCGCGACGGCGGTTGGGAAGCGCTGACCGACAATGGCCGCGAGCGCACGGGACTCGACGCCGTTGCCTGGGCGGCACGCTTGGCTGAACTCGGCGCCGGTGAAATCCTGCTGACCTCCGTCGACCGGGAAGGAACCCGCCAGGGCTTCGATGTCGACCTGATCGCCAGCATCGCACCGGCGCTCCCCATCCCGGTCATCGCCTGCGGCGGCATGGGCCAACCGCGGCACCTGATCGAAGCCGTGCAGATCGGCCATGCCGACGCCATCGCCATGGCGCACGTGCTGCATTATCGCGAACATGAGCTCGCCGCCATCCGCCAGGCCGCCACGGCAGCCGGCGTTGCCGTCGGCGCGCACAGCGAGCGGGCGGCATGAGCGATCGCCGCGTCACCGTCGTCGACTACGGGGCCGGCAACCTGCTCAGCGTTTGCCGCGCCCTGGAACACGTCGGCGCGACCGTCGACATCGCCGAGGAAGGCATGGCGGTGGCCAAGGCGGAACGCCTGGTGCTGCCGGGGGTCGGCGCCTTCGGCAAGGCCATGGAGGAATTGCGCCACCGCGATTTGGTCGAGCCGATCCGCCGGTTGGCCCAAAGTGGCCGGCCACTCATGGGCATCTGTCTTGGCATGCAGCTGCTGTTCGAGGAAAGCGAGGAATTCGGCCAGCACACGGGGCTGGGCCTGATCGGCGGACGCGTCGTGGCGATCCCCGCCACCGGCATCGACGGCACGCCGCACAAGATACCCCACATCGGCTGGAGTGCCATGATGCCTGGCAGCCCGACCGATTGGGCGGGCTCCGTCCTTGAAGATGTCGCGCCGGGGAGCCGCATGTATTTCGTCCATTCCTTCACCGTCAGTCCGGCCAACCCAGCCCACCGACTGGCCGTCGCCGATTATGACGGGCGGACAGTGACCGCCGCCGTGGCTTGCGGCAATGTATCGGGCTTCCAGCCGCACCCCGAGAAAAGCGCGGGCACCGGCTTGGCGATCTTGGCCCGCTTCGCGGGGCGGTCATGATCATCGGTCGTCTCATCCATCTCCGCTTGCTCGGGAAAGCCTTGTCATGAAAATCGCCGCCATCATTCCCGCCCGCATGGGATCGACGCGGTTCCCCGGAAAGCCGCTGGCGCCCTTGCTGGGCCGCACGATGATCGAGCATGTCGCCAAGCGCGTTGCCCTGTGCACCTCGCTCGGCGCCGTCTACGTCGCCACCTGCGACCGCGAAATCCATGATGCCGTCGAAGCCTTCGGCGGCAAGGCGGTGAAGACGTCGGACCGCCACGAGCGGGCCAGCGACCGGGCGGCCGAAGCCGTCGAGGGGCTGGACGTCGACATCGCCGTGATGATCCAGGGCGATGAGCCGATGACCGTGCCGCAGATGATCGACGAGGCGGTGGCCGGCATCGTCAAGGACGCCGGCATCGCCTGCGTCAACCTGACCAAGCGGATCGCCAGCCGCGCCGAATTCGAGGACCCGAACACCATCAAAGTACTGATGGACAACGACGGGAACGCGCTGTTCATGACCCGCCAGCCGGTGCCGACCTGTCCGAAAGGCGATTTTTCCGCCATCGCCGCCTAAAAGCAGGTCTGTGTCATGCCATTCCGACGAGACGCCCCGCTGCAATTCGCCGCCTTGCCGCCGACGCCGCTCGAAATCGCCGAATCCATCGACATGAACCGCTACCTGCAGCACGGTGTTCGCGTCCGCATGGTCGAAACCGGCTTCGACACCCATGCCGTCGATTCCCCCGCCGACCTCGTCCTGGTCGAGCAGCTGATGCGCAACGACCCGTTGCTGGGCGCCTACTGAGACATGATCCCGTGCCACCAACAAACGCCCGTACCGCCGCGATGAACGAAGCCATGCCCGCCGTGGAAACCACCCTGGTCATCCGCACCTACAACGAGGCCAAGCATCTGGGCAACCTGTTCGACGCCCTCGATGCCCAGTCCTACCGGGACTTCGAGACGGTGGTGGTCGATTCCGGTTCCACCGACCGTAGCCGCGACATCGCCGCCGTCCGCGCCGATCGCCTGATTGCCATTCCCAAGGACGATTTCACCTTCGGTCATTCGCTGAACGTCGGCATCGGCGCCGGACGCGGCCGCTTCGCCGCCATCGCCTCGGCCCATACCGTGCCGCGCGACGGCGCCTGGCTGGAGCGCCTGATCGCACCGCTGCGCAGCGACGATGGCACCGCCATGACCTATGGCCGCCAGCTCGGACGGGCCTGCTCCAAGTTCAGCGAGGTCGAGGATTTCGAGCGCTCCTTCGGCCCGCATCCGCGCATCGAGCGGCCGGACCGCTTCGCGGTCAACAACGCCAACGCCGCCATCCGGCGGTCGCTGTGGGAGAAAAAGCCCTTCGACGTGCTGCTGCCCGGTTTGGAGGACATCGGCTTCGCCCAGTATTGGATGGAGCGGGGCCACCGCGTCGTTTACGAACCGGAAGCCGTGCTCGTCCACATCCACGAGGAAAGCTGGGCGCAGATCCGCCGGCGCTATTACCGCGAAGGCATCGCGGCGCGCCAGCTGAGCATCCGCGGCTGGCGTTCCATTCCCAGCGAGCTGGCGCGCGAGATCGCCTTTACCGCCGGCGACCTGATCCGTGCCTGCTCGCCGGGCGCCAATCCGGTCGCGGCCAGGCTGAGCCTCGGGCAACGCCTGCGCGAGGTCCTGTACTTCCGACTGCACAAGAACATCGGCACGGTGGCCGGACTGCTGCGCTCGCGCCCCATCGAATCGCGGGCCGAGCGCGAGGCCTTCTACTTCGACCATGCCGCCGCCAACATCGAGGAGGTCCCCCTGCCGCCGCGCGCCGAGCGTCAGGGCGGCGGCGAGAGCCCTTCCCCCGGACAAGCGAGAGAAGCCACCAGATGATCTATCGTGTGCTGGTCACGGCACCCTACATGCTGCCGATCCTGGAGCGCTTCCGCGGCTTCTTCGCCGAACACGGCATCGAAGCCATCGCCGCCGCCGTCGAGGAGCGCATGGAGGAGGCCGATCTGCTGCCTCTGGTCGGCGACGTCGACGGGGTGATCTGCGGCGACGACCGCTTCACCGCCCGGGTCTTCGCCGCGGCGCCGCAGCTCAAGGTCATCTCGAAGTGGGGCACCGGCATCGATTCCATCGACCAGGCGGCGGCGGCGGCGCATGGCGTGCGCGTTTGCCGCACCATCGACGCCTTCACCGAACCGGTGGCCGATTCCGTGCTCGGCTACATGCTGTGCTTCGCCCGCCGCCTGCCGTGGATGGATCGCCAGATGAAGGCCGGCATGTGGGACAAGATCCCCGGCCGGGCGCTCAACGAATGCAGCATCGGCGTCATCGGCGTCGGCGCCGTCGGCAGCGCCGTGCTGAGGCGAGCCCGGGCCTGCGGCATGACGCTGCTCGGCAACGATATCCGCATCATCCACCCCGGCCACGTCAAGGCGCTGGAGGTGCGCATGGTAGAGCGCGACACGCTGCTCGCCGAGGCCGATTTCGTCGTCGTTACCTGCGAGCTCAACCCGACATCAAAACATTTGATGAACGCCGCCGCCTTCACGGCGATGAAGCGAACGGCGGTGATGATCAATTGCGCACGTGGCCCGATCGTCGACGAGGTGGCGTTAGCTGCGGCGCTTGCGGAGGGCGAGATCGCCGGCGCCGCGCTCGACGTCTTCGAAGACGAACCGCTGCCCGCTACCAGCCCCTTGCGCGTCATGGACAACGTGATGATCGCACCGCACAACAGCAACTCCAGCCCGACGGCGTGGGAACGGATTCACTGGTGTACGCTCAATCAGCTAGTCGACGGACTGAAGGCGGAAATCGGGCCGGCAAGCAGACCGGGATAATCCACCAATGCCGTTCCGGCACCCATTCCGCCCGCGAAACGAAATTATTCCATCGTTGGTTGCCCGTCATTCATGAGCACACAGACCTGATATGCGTACCATCGCCATCATCCCCGCCCGCATGGCTTCAGGACGGTTTCCCGGCAAGCCTTTGCAGTTGATCGACGGATTGTCCCTCGTGGGGCATTGCTTCCTGCGGACCCGGCTGTGCAGACGCCTGACCAAAGTTGTGGTGGCCACACCCAATGAAGAGGTGGCCGAGGAAATCCGCCGCCTGGGCGGCGAGGTCATCGTCACCCCCGAATTCGACATGTGCAACGATCGCATCGCTTGGGCCTATGAGGCTATTGCCGCAAGGGACGGACCATACGATTTCGTCATCAACGTCCAGGGCGACCAGCCGCTGATTCACCCCGACATGCTCAATCAACTGCTCGATGCCTTTCAGGCTGATCCGGGATGTAGATCCTTCACCCTTGTCGAGCCACTCGTCTTGATGGATGAGTTCAAAGACCTCAACCGGGTCAAGGTTTTGTTCCGCGAGAAGGACAATATGCTCATCTATATGTCCCGAGCGCCGATTCCCTCCCCCAAGAGCCGTAATGTGCTGCCAACCAAGGTATACAAACACACCGCTATCATCGCCTTCGAGCCAGGCTTCCTAAGGGAGTTCCTCGCCTTTAGCATGACGTATAACGAAGAGGTGGAGGGCATCGACTACAACCGCGTCATCGAGATGGGCGCCGAAATGAAAGTGTTGATCACCCCTATCGTTTCAGACACCGTCGATACGCCCGAGGATCTGGCACGGGTTAATCGAACAATGCCGTCCGATCCCCTATGGACGTCGCATGCCTATTACCCGCAAGAATAGTGCAACGTGCGGCCGATTGTTGTTGTCAACGAACTGACAGTTCTTTGGTTGTTGCTGAGCGCGTGGCGCGGCGGAACACCGAATATCTTGATGGTGGACCCTCTGGTCCCACCACTTGCGGGAATGCTGGAGCGGGCCGTCCGTTGGGCAAAATCTCGTGGCGCCCAGCAGCTTATTGAGCGGTTTCCTCAGCATCGCGAAGCCTGGGACTATCCGGCCCTGATCCTTGGCCATGACGTGCTGGCCCGCATCGAGCCGTGGCAAAACAGCGCTTTCCGCTTGGAGACGACCGCCTCCGAGGATTGCCGTTACGGCATCGCTGTCAAGCTGCTCGTCACCATGTATTTGTTCCGACGCTACATGGCGGCATTCCTTCTCGTCGAGGCCCTGAAGCAAGCTCAGGCTACGCCCGTCCGCGGCGTTTCACCCGCCCTGTACGGTCTTGCCATCGCATGGTTCGGCGCCGATGCCCTGCCCGGTGTCAGGCCGCTGCAACTGCCGGCGCGCCTCATTAATCTGCCCCTGTTGCTGGCCGGGTTATTGGCTGGGCTAGTGTTCATCGCCAAACGCATTCGCGGTTCGGTCACGCCGCAATCTGTTTTCCTCATGGCCGACTTCAACAACGATCCACGTGATTTCCTGCTCTATGATCGGTTGGCCGATTTAGGCCCCATCGTGCTTTTGATGCGCAATGCAGAGATCCAATCGAGAGCCTTGCCAGGAGCAGAAGAATTCGGGCAGTTCCTGCCGGGAGACGGAGCCTTCACCGCGAGTGGAGCCGCGGCTACGGCCGTCAGGGTGTTTGGCGACGGCCTGGGACTTTTCCTTCGGTATGGCTGGGCCGAACCCAGTCTATTCTGGCAGATTGCCTTATTGCCTTATCGCCGGAGTGTTATTCGTGCCCTATTCAATAAAATCCGTCCGCGCATTTTCTGGTCCCGCGACGACTACAACGTGGAACATGTCATCCGACGCCAGGAACTCAACATCTTCGGTGGCCACCAGTTCGGACTGAACCATGCTGTTCAGGGTATCACCATCTTGATGCCGCAGATGCGTCATGTTTCCATGGATGTTTATTTTACCATGGGTAGCGCTTTTCATCCCTATTATCGAGATACCTGGAAAGTGGCCAAGCTCTGCCCCATAGGCAGCTTCGCCTTTTCGCCCGACTATCTAGCCCGGCCACGGCGTACCACCCATGCCATTTTGTTCATGGCTCGATTCGCCATCTGCAACCCAGAGTTCATCAAGGCCGTGCGCTTTGCCGCAGCGGCATTTCCCGACCGCACCATCCTGCTCCAGGTCAAAAGTGGTTATCCTCACGACGTGGCCATCCCTGAATTCATCGCCGCATGCACCCAAGGGTGTTCCAACGTCCAGGCCGTCAGCACTCCGGTCTACGACCTGATCCTCAGCGCAGACATGGTAGTTTCCGATGCGTCCACAATCGTTGCGGAACTGATCGAATTGGGCACCCCGGTTATCATGCTGGATGTCCTGGAAAATCACCGCCAATCGATCTACCGGCATTTTCCTGGATTGTCCGTACGGAGCGCGGAAGAGGCAGTTTTCGCGCTTCAACGTCTGATCTCAGGTGAGGAAATTTTTGATCGGGAGAAGTTTCAGGACCTGATCAATTTGGCCGGCCCGCTATACACTGAAATTATTCGCTCTGAAATGACCCAGGCCGGTCATTGAAACCACGTTTTAGAAACAGGCCCTGATGCTGGACGTCATTAGCAAACTGCTATCGACGATGCACCCAAGGGATCGTCTGATGGTGGCCCTGCTGCTGCTTCCCATGCTGTTGGCATCGCTTCTGGAAATGGCCGGCATTGCTTCCATCATCCCGGTCATCAACGGCATCTTCGGGCTAACCGAATCTGGCACATCGCCCGCATGGTTCACGCGCTATCTTCCGCAGGAAGGTGACAAGACCCACTTTCTGCTGTTGCTGTTGAGCCTGTTCGCAGCGCTGCAAGTGATCAAAAACCTGACGATACTTGCCAACGCATACCTCATCAATCGCTTCATTCAGGGGCACATATCCCGGACCATGAGGCGACTATTCTCCAATTATCTCTACCGCTCCTATAACCAGCTGAGCGCTACGAACTCTGCCCTGATCATTCGCAATGTATTTATAGCTCCCGCTCAGGCGTTCGAGGCCTTGCGCATCGGCCTGCAACTGGTCATGGAGTTAATTCTGGTGGCCGGCGCCACGCTG
Source organism: Rhodospirillales bacterium (assembly GCA_947470575.1). Classification (GTDB taxonomy): domain Bacteria; phylum Pseudomonadota; class Alphaproteobacteria; order Rhodospirillales; family CAMCUA01; genus CAMCUA01. The sequence goes on along the minus strand of CANITX010000017.1, from coordinate 21,560 downwards.
CTGCTTTTGACACTAGAGCCGGTCATCTCTATCGCAACCTGTGTTGCCTTCCTCGCACTATCGATGCCGTTCTATAAGGTCATGGCGCCCCGCTTCCGGCGCTGGGGTGCGGAAGCCCATCACCATGAAGCCGAAATTATCAAGGTGATCAAGGAATCAATGGGGTCGATCAAGGACATCAAAATCCATAACTGCCAGAAATATATGATCGACGTGCTCGGCCATTCCACCGACAGTTGGACAAAATATCAAAGCTTTAGTCTGACCGCCAACCAACTGCCGCGACTGTTCGTGGAAACTCTGGTTGTCATGGGCATCATGGGCATCGTTCTGTTTCTGACCGCCCGCGGTGAACCCCTGGAATCCATGATCACCTCAATGAGCCTGTTCGGCATGGCGGCATTGCGGCTGATGCCATCCTTGAACCGAATCCTGGCCAACGCTTCCAGCCTAAAGGGGCACAGCCGCATCATTGAGACGGTGCACGCGGATCTATGTAACAGCGAACAGCCGGCCGCGGAGGCTCTGCGGCCGATGCCGCTGAGGTTGGTCTCCGAGTTGGACTTGGAGAGATTGACATTTTCGTACGACACGTCAGGCCAAGCGCCCACCGTCACAGATATCTCAATTTCACTTCGCCATGGGGAATCTCTTGGCATCGTAGGGCCATCCGGGGCCGGCAAGAGCACACTTATGGACGTCCTTCTGGGACTGCTCCAACCGCAAGCAGGACGTGTTCTGGTGGATCATGTTGATGCGCTATCACAAGTGAACAACTGGCAGGCGTCATTGGGATATGTGCCGCAGCACATTTACATCCTCGACCAGTCCCTGCGCCGCAATGTGGCTTTTGGCCTGGCAGATGACGAAATCGATGACTCCCGGATTGAAGAAGTGCTCAAGCTAGCCAATCTAACCGAGGTGGTGGCGGCATTGCCGGAAGGTATTCACACTCGCCTGGCGGAAGACGGCCGGCGCCTATCAGGCGGACAGCGCCAACGGGTCGGTATCGCGCGTGCGCTATACAGGGATCCCACAATTCTGCTGTTCGATGAAGCGACCTCAGCAATGGACGGACAGACCGAACGGGAGGTTACGCAGGCCATCGAATCGCTGATGGGGCAAAAGACCCTGATCGTCATTGCCCATCGTATTGCAACGGTGCGCAACTGCACCAAGTTGCTGTTCATGCGCGATGGCCATGCCGTTGCTATCGGCAGCTTCGACGCCCTGATACGCGATTGCCCTGAATTTCGGACTTTCACGACGTTGAACCCTGAAGGTAGCGAATTCGCGAGCGGAATCTCGTGAGTTCGTTTGCAAAGGCGCCGCACAAAGAGCCAATTGACATCGGGTGGCAGCATGCTTGGATTGTACGCTTCAAACGCCCCTCATGTGGTCCAAGTTTGCGATCTGAATTGAATATCGCATTTCAATATCAGGTCGCAGAAGCATGAGAGCATCGCGCCTTCAAACCATCCAACCTACTGAGCCAACTGGAAATACCGGGCCCTACATTTTTCTTGGCGGATTTCGCTTTTTGTTGGCTCTTTCGGTGTTTCTCGACCACGCCGGTCAGTATACGCCACTGGCGGACGCGCGGATAGAATGGGGCGGCTTAGGAGTCTGGCTGTTCTACGTCGTCTCGGGATATGTTATCTTTTCCGCTCACGACCTCTTCTACCGTGGAAGACTTGGGCGCTTTCTAGCGAACCGTTGCCTGCGTATCTATCCGACGATTTGGTTATGTATACTTGTCTCGCTGATCATGTACACGGTTGCGGAGCGAACGCATACGTTCGCTTACCCGCTCGCTCTCGACAACTATGGGATCGGCGATCTGCTGCTATCACTGTCGGTGATCGGCGGCTTCCTTACTCCAGACGCGTGGGCTCCCCTATCGCCCGCTGCGACACTGACCGTAGAAATGAAATTCTACGTTATTGCAACATCGCTGTTCGCCATCTCACCGCGCACGCCGCTCGGCGAAGACAAATTCATGTTCGCAGCCGGCATTCTTTTTCTGATGCTCTACGTTTTCATTGAACTGACGGGAGGCCATTACCGCTTTTACGGTGCACTACGGTATGGTCCCTTGTTCGTGCTGGGCGCCGCCGCATATCAGGTGCACCGCTCGCATTGGCAAAGCCGAGGAGCGCTTAGCATGCTCGGCATAGCATATGTTTTCACTCTCCATTTCTGTCTGTCTATGGCCGATACAACCGAGTACATCGGATTCGGTTTCCACGAAATATCGATGCGAACAGCAGCATTGCTGTCGCTTTTGTTCGCCGTCTTGCTGGTCATAGCAACCATAAGGATATCGGGTCCTCTGAAGACAGTCGACCGCACTATTGGCGATCTGACCTATCCCTTCTATTTGGTCCAGGCGCCGCTGATCGACTCCTATATGGCAACCAACGGCATTACTGGGATGCGTGGTTTTGTGCTCCTGTTGTTCAGTGTGACATTGGCCTCAGTCGCCATCAATCTTCTGGTCGAGCGCCCCCTGCTCGCACTACGCCGGCGTTGGCGGGGACAAGTGCTTTAGTGAAGTTCGCCGTGTCCAATATCGCCCTAACGTCCTACGAGCATGGCGACGAACTCACTGCGGTGGCCGCTGTGGGGATGGCCGGCATCGAGGTGGCACCGAGCCGCGCCTGGCGGGACACCTGGCATGGGCTCACAGGCCCGCAGGTAAGCGACTATCGCCAGCAAGCTGAGCGGGCCGGACTGCAGATCATCGGACTGCACTCGCTGCTCTACGACCAGCCTGCGCTGAAGTTGTTTGGAGCCGACACGGATGACTCGCTACTGCTCGACTTCATGGTCCATCTTTCTGCGGTCTGCCGTGACCTCGGCGGCCGGACCCTGATCTGGGGTGCCGGTCGACGGCGCGGAAACCTGCCGCAGCCGGAGGCTCGCGACCGAGCCATCGCATTTCTGGTGCGGCTGTGCGACCGGGTTACCGGCCATGGCACCGTCTTCTGTTTCGAACCGCTCGGGCCAGCAGACGACGACTTCATCAACAAAGCATCCGATGCCCTGGACCTCGTGACGGCAGTGGACCATCCGGCCTTGCGCATCCAGCTTGACGCCAAGGCGCTGGTCGAGAACGGCGAGGCCGAACTGGCGACATTTGCCACGGTGCGCTCGCAACTGACACATTTCCATGCCAACGAACCAGGGTTCGGTGTGTTGGGCTGCACTGGCGCCGTCAATCACAAGGCGCTAGGCAACTGTCTTCGCAACGTCGGCTACGACGGCTGGGTTTCCATCGAACAGCGCATGTTGAATGCCGGGGACCCCATCGCGGATATTGCTCGATCGGCGATCGTGCTGCGCCAGTGCTACGGAGACGCCACCGATGCCTGATCCGCGCAGTCCCTTCGTCCGGCCTGACTGGGTCCCCACCGTTGCGCCCGGCAGCCGCATCCTCATTGCTGGCGCCAGCGGCGGCCTGGGGACGACGCTTACAACCATGCTACTCGACGCGTCGGACTGCACCATCGGCGCCCATGGGACAACGGCACCCGCTATCAATGGCAATCCGCGCATCCTTCCCCTTGCCGCTAGATTGGACAGCGAGGCCAGCTGCGCGCACCTGATCAGCGATTTCATCAGCACGGCCGGCGGCATCGACGCCCTGGTCATGCTCGCCGGCGGTTTGAGCCACGTCGAGCATTGGGACGGCCTGAGCGAAGCGGACTGGCGCCGTGACATCGACCTCAACCTCAACATGCCGTTCTTCATGGCACGATTGGCGATGCGCACCATGAAGGCGCAGGGAAGCGGTGGGCGAATCATCCTGACCGGCACCGAGTCCGCCATCCACGGTGGCAGCGCCCAGTCCTTTCCCTACGCCATCGCCAAGCGCGGCACCGAATGTATGGTCGAAGGTCTGGCGCGCGACGGCGCCAGCGATGGCATCCTGGTCAATGGCGTGCGCCTCGGCTTCATCGCTAGCGGTTTCCATCAGCGCTGGGCAGGGCGCACCAAAGCCCATATGCAGGCCCGCGCTAACATGGTGCCGCTGAAGCGCGGTGGGCATCCAGACGAGGCGGCGGCCCTGATCATCTATCTGCTGTCGGGCTGGGCCAGCTTCATCACCGGCCAGATGATCCCGCTGACTGGCGGCGATTGGCTTTAGATCCCAGCGAGATGATTTAAGGGACTTGTCTAAGATACCGACCCGATCCAATTTGCCTTCAATTCGCCTTAGTCCTTCGGTACGCCCCAGACATTCTACCTGCAACCCTATCCTAGGACACTAAGCTAGCCAACGACTTGTGCATTCCCCATCCGGACCGCGTCAACCTTTGCGGTTGCATGGCTGGCACCGATAGCCGGATTAGCACACTCTCGTTTGCCCATCGGAAATGTTGTTTTTGGATGAGCCCATGAACCGTAAAGCAATTACCATTTCTGTCATCACAGGCGTTTTTTTGATCATCGTACTTGTCGTTCTCCTCGCTGTCCCCGCCGCGCGCTTTTCACTGTTTCGAATCGTCACTGAGCTACCGGCGGTCGCCACCAACTTCGCAATCCAGAAATACGCGAAAGTACGTGACTTCAAGAGTGGCGTCGCCGGCCTAGAGCGTGAACTGTCGATCATACAGTGGACGAATACCAGCCGGAGTTCGATGTTGCGGGGGCTGCTCGAAAACACAGATCAGTTCATGGGCGTGGCCGCGCTTGCTTCCGACTATGCCGACATGGCTCCCTATTTGGAGCGCCTGGTGAATTATCAGCCGGACCTTTTCATTGCCCGTATCTGGTTGGGTCAGGCGTTGTCGCACAGCAAACCGGAAGCGGCCTTTCCTCATCTCGAGGAGGCAGCCAAAATCGTCCCCGCCGACGACCGGCCTTACCGGATTGCCGTAAGTGTGGCCCTTGCCCTCGGCGACAGGGGCAAGGCCGCAGATTGGTGCGGACGCTACGCCAAGGCCCAGTTCGGCGGTATCCGTCCACTCATTTACCGGAATATTTTCGCCGGAACAGGATTCCGTAAACTAGCTCTGGAAGTCTCCAATGCTTCCGGAAAGACGAGCCTCATCACCAACGAGGGCATTCAGGTCGGAGCAGAGCAGACCTACGACTTCGACCTGCCAGAACGGGTGAGCCCTGATTCCCTGAGATTGCACACGGGCGTTCTTCCGGGTGTCGGGATTACGTTCGGGGACATGGTCCTCTACGGCCCGGATGGACAGCACCGCCTTGGGCCTGACCAGTTTTTCATTCTTCCCGACCGGGGTTTCATGCTGTCGTCGGCGCGTATGGTCACTGTATCCCCGGATGGGGACATCATTACTTTCCTGCCACGTTCGGGAACGTTCGGATCGATAGACCGGGTGGACATCGAAATGACGTTCGAACGCCTGGGATTGGCAACGCTACCAGGCTGTGAAAGGTTCTAAGCCTTGAGAATTTTTCGGCTGCCTTATGTGCTGCTGGCCACAGGTTTTATGGTGCTCGGCCTCAGTGCCGGAGTGGTGAGTGTCTTGCGGCTCGATTGGTACGCCAATCACAAGGCCCTGGACACCCGAATCGGCGATATCGACTGGGTCAGCTACTATTTCAAAAGCAGCTTGCTTCGGCTGCGACATGAATTGCTCGCCGACTCTCGCCCGGGCCTACCAGAAGTTCGATTATACATCCCGGTTAGCGCCCAAAGATCGCTTATGGAGAACCCTCCTGATTCGGCCAAAGAAAAGAAGAAGGGTTTCATGCTGTATCCGGACGGCTCACCTGAAAAGATCGAGGTGCGCTACCGTGGCGACAACCCTCTAAATTGGTTGTTTTTCAAAAAATCCCTACGCGTCAAGACTAGGAGGAACAATCTGCTCAACGACAGCAGAAGCTTCAACTACGCCGTGCCTCAAACACCTTCCTTGGTCGAGTCATACTTCGGCTACAAGCTTGCCGCCCTAGCCGGTGTTTCGGCACCCACCGTCCGCATGGTTGAAGCGTTCGTCAACGATGAGCCCTATGGCGTCCTAACGGAATACGAAGATCTTGATGAATTGTTCCTGCGCAATACCGGCTACATGCCAGTTAACCTTTACAAGGGAGAGCAGGCGCACATAGAGCGTGCGGAAGGCATTGAACTGGACTTGTTCAATAATCCGTCACAATGGGATAAAGTCGCGAAGGGAAATGATCTCCCTGACAAAGATAAATCTGACATTGAGTTCTTCCTTGATCTTGTTCGGCAAGCGGCACTCAGCGATGAAGCTCTTACCAAGCTTAAGAGGGTTGCCCCCTATTCAGTTTGGGCACGGTATGCGGCCTACCAGGTTCTGGCTCAAAACGCCCACAATGGCGGTTACAACAACCAGCGGTTGATTGTCGACCCGTGGCGTGGTGAAGTCCATCCAACAGTCAACGACCCTCATTTCCTTGAGGAAGGCTGGAAAGGGCCGTGGCGCAGCCGTTCGCATCCCGAGATGCAAAATGGCGAATCCGGCACGAAGGTCCGCGCAGACCTCGAAATCGACTCGCAAAGCCTGTTGCGGATCTATAACCGGCACAGTTCGTTCATCTATGAGAAATACCGCATCCTGTATGGGTTCCTGACCGAGAAGCGGCTCTTGAAAGGCGTGCGCGAAGAGATCGCAACGCTATCCGGTCCGCTGACCATCTCGGCAGAAAGGGACCCGGATCTCTGGTTCTCGGAATCGTGGCCTGGATTTCCGTTCACGTCACCGGCAGAAACGCTGCGGGGCATCCTCGATACCGTCGTGCGTGACACTGCCGATCTGGAGGCATATCTGATCGGCCAACTGGAGGCCCAGCCCAATGCCCGCTGGCGAACCCAGGGTAGAAATCTACTGATTCAGATTGATGGCCATGCGCCGATGGATGGTGTCGAACTCCATATGCCCCCGGGTGTTGCCGTTCCCAAGGTCATCGCATGGGACAGAAATGGCGATGGGCAGCTTGGTGATGACGACATGGTTGTTCCCTTCAAAGTTTCTAACGACGGCATCGAGCTCGACTCCGTATGGCTGGCGAACCGGACAGCGGTAGACGAAGAACGATACCGTCATGCCTCCGATTACCCCAGAGTAAGAATCGATCCTCGCGCCACCCGTTTTGTTCTGGTTGCCGACGTTCCCCTGGAACTGCTGAACGTGAATGCGCGCAATGCCATCACGAAAAAGGCGTTCGTCGTTCCCGAAGGCAATATGGAAGGCACCTGGCCTAGCCGGTTCAACACGCCTGTGCTTCCTGCCAAGACCATTCCGGCACTGGTGTGGAACGGTGAACTCAAAATCGATGGCACGCAATTTATCGACGTACCGGTGCACATAGTGGCCGGCACTGCCATCAAGATGGCCCCTGGAGCCAACTTGATCTTTCGGGACAAAGTTGAAATTTCGGGAACAGCTCAATCGCCTGTAACGATCACTCCGGCTGAGGATGGTACATTCTTTGGCCTGGTCGCTTTCCAGGGACAGGCCACAGCCGGATCGTACATCCACAACTTGCACATGAGGGATGGTACCGGGGGCCGCATAGAAAACATTCAATACACAGCAATGCTAAATATCAATAATACTCGCGACATTGAATTCAGCCATCTTAAGCTTAGAGATAATCACGAGTACGATGATATGATGCACATCGTCTACAGCGATAACATTCAGATTGATGGTATTGATTTCAGTAATGCCAATATGGACGGCGTCGATATCGATATCTCTACAGGAATACGGTTCGTTGGCGGGTCCATTAAAGGATCGGGCAACGATGGCATTGATCTGATGTCTTCCGAGGTATCCGTCGATGGCGTGGATTTATATGGCAACAAGGACAAGGGAATTTCAGTTGGCGAAGCCACCGAGGTCGTTGTCAGGAAAAGCCGCATCGAATTCAACAATATCGGGATCGAATCAAAGGATGGTTCGAGGGCTCGAGTATTCGATACGACATTCGATGGCAACGTGATTCAGCTGGGTGCCGACGTAAAAAATTGGCGCTATGGCAGCGGCGGCAGGCTCGAAGTCAAAGACTCGGTGATTACCGGCAACGATAACGTTATCAAGGCGGATAAAAAATCGACAATCCGCGTTACCGATTCGCTGCTGATTCCCATGGTGAAGCCTGGCGAACATGTCGTCTTCGAGAATGTAAGAACCCGCCCATGAATAACATTGCAGAACATTTGTTACCGCAGACCGAAGATTTTTCTCGATATGAGTTTAAGTATCTCTTGAGACAGGCTCAGTGTGACGAAATCGAAGACGAAGTCCGCTATTTCATGAGCTACGATGGTCATGTCCATCCGGAATTCGGCAATCGTTATCTTGTGCGATCGCTCTACTTCGATAATGCCACCGCCGATGGCTACTATGAAAAAATCGATGGCATAAAAACCCGGCGAAAGTTCCGCATCCGTACCTACGGCGCGACCCCAGACAAAAACCTACCAATATTTCTTGAAGAAAAAGGGCGCTATAATAATCGCACTTATAAACATCGTATCCCGGTACGTCTCGAAGACTTGTGCATGCTCGAAAATCCAGACCGCTGCATGGACGTACTCGACATTTATCCAAACGTCCCATTAATAAAGGCGTTCGTGAGCAGCGTCATCCGCCGACAGCTGAAGCCCGTCGTGCTCGTGGATTACCTGCGCCGTCCCTATACCAGCGCCTTCGACACGAATTTCCGTTTGACCTTCGACAGTAAACTTTCAGCGGCAAAGGTTGATGTCTTGTATCCACCCGCAACCGTTCCGAGTTATCTTTCTCAGGCTGGTTGGACAATTCTGGAAGTAAAGTTTCACCGCCGTATACCAGCTTGGTTTCACCGTATCTTGCAAGCCCACTCATTGACAAGACTATCTGTTTCAAAGTACTGCTTGGGAATGGAAATATGTGGACTCGTTATTAACTTATCCTAGAATAATTTGTTATTGGCCAACCCTAGAACAAAGAGCTATCAATCATGAACTCGGCACAAAATTCACTTGAACAAGTGGCCATCAGCTTTGTTTACCGCCCGGTAGATATATTAATAAATTTAAGCGTAGCCTTTATTTTTGGCATGATTGTCGCATTCGTTTATAATCGTACGCATAAGGGTCTTTCCTACTCTCAATCATTCATGCTGACGGTCGTGTTTATTTCCATCATCGTTGCCATGGTGATGATGGTTATTGGAAATAATTTATCACGAGCTTTCGCGCTTGTGGGTGCATTATCAATTATCAGGTTCCGTACTGTCCTTAAGGATACCAAGGACATGACATATATATTTTTGTCTCTGGCTGCTGGGATGGCCGCTGGCACATCTAGTTATTTTTTGGGCTCTGCTGGGGTTATTTTCTTTTCCCTCGTTGCATTTGTACTTCATGCAACCAATTACGGGTCCCTATACAAGAGCGAATTTGTTCTCAGGTTCCGAACATTGACCAGCAGCAAGGCGCCATATAGCGACATCATTAATGAATTTTCGAGGACGGCGAACATGTTACATGTCGAACCTTCGGGTGATGGGCAATCAACTAAGATCACCTTCGATATTCTAATGAAAAAAGATAAAGACCCCGAGGAATTCAGCCGTAAACTAGCGCAAACGGATGGGGTCAGCGAAGTGGTATTGGTCGCATCTAAAAATGATGTGGACTACTAACCGGACAGCCGATTGAACCGCCCTTGGGTGAGGCCGCCGCTCTGCGTGTTCCGGTCCGGGAAGCGAGCATCGAAACGGGGGCGATCAGCAGCGTAGGCTGCAATCAAACAGGTTCGCGCATCATGCACAGCCGCCGTATCGCCGGCAATCACTGCGGCCGCCAGCGCCAACGCCTCTGGCGCCAGTTCGGCAAGGACGTGGCGATGCACGAGCCAATCATTGACGAAAAGGTCCCGGTTGGCGGTGACAGGCGGCAGCATATCAGGCAGCAGTCTGTCGGGGTCGCGCACCAGAATGTTGACGCCGTTCAGCCAATCGCTTTCCCAACGCGCCAAGGTTATCGCATCCATGTTTGCAGGATGTGCGGGGCTGTAGGCCTCGAACACCATCTTGAATTCCGGATGCGAGACGAGGAAGTCATGGGTTGATTGGCGGACGAAGGTGTAATTGGCATCGTCGATGACGATCACCGCGTTGTCGTGTAGGTAAGGCAGCGCGAACATCAGGCCAACAAACTGGCTGCGATAGTCATGGGCGCCGTCGATGAAGTATGCGCCGACGCGGCGGGCGCCAATATGATCGCCGAGTGACAACAGGGCGTCCTGGAAATCCAGATTGATCAATGTGGCATTGTCGCAGCCTAGCCGCGCTATGCGGTCGTGCACGATGCCCAGGTTCTGGCCTTCGGGATCAAGGATCGAGAAGTTATCGATGCCGAAACAGGGCAGGGAAGGCGTTGCGCCAGCAACCGACAGCAGGGTTAGGCCCTGGAAAACGCCTATTTCCAAATAGCAGGCGTCCGATAAGTTGGCGAACAGGCCAGCCAGCCGCTGCAGCGCACCGACAGTCTTGCTTCCCGACAGACCGTTAAGAACATCGCCATCCGGTCGCCATAAAGGCCCTTCGACATTTGCCACCTCGATGGCGGCGATGACCGACCGGATGTGTTCGCGGGACATGAGAGACATCAATGATTTTCCAGCGTGATTGAAGCGGGCGCGAGCGGCGGAGGCCGGATCATCGCACAATCGGCGCCAGCGTCAATTATGCGGCAGCAAGCAGTATGAGCGTCATACTACGTTCCACCCGCAACCTAACGCCCGCCCCCGGGACTTGGCTGGCCATCACCGGAAGCACGCCGGACCTCCTGCCAACAAATCACCTGACGGACGTTGCACGGCGGCTGGAACAGGCTTTCATGGATAGCCGAAATGACTGGTGGGCGCTATGCCGCCGACGAGCGAACGATCCTGGCAGCGCCATTAGCCATACGGTGACCGCCGGTTCCTTCGGTTCGGATTTCGGCCTGATGTTAGCCTGGACGCGGCTGGTAGACGATCTGGCGGCGGCCACGGAGAGGGTGCTTGTCGTCTGCGACGATCCCTGGCTGTTCCGCCATCTGGCCACGCGCCAAGGTGTCCAGGCCGGAGCCGCACCGGCGCTGTGGCTCGCGGAAGCCAAGCCGGCCTTCCGCGGATGGCTAGCCAGGATACGGCTGGCCATCCGGCTGGCGGTTAGTACTCAGGCGGTGGCGCCGCAGCGGGCCGTGTTCACGGCGGACGATACGGCAATCCTGGTCTACGGCCATCCGGAAAGCGACGCCAAAGGCCATGACACTTATTTCGGCGATCTGATGCGTCGCCTGCCCACCCTCAAACGGGTACTGCACACGGACGCACCGACATCGGTTGCGCGGCGGCTCGGCGCTGACGGGCGGACAGCCAGCCTGCACGCTTGGGGCCATCCGCTGTTCGCCCTGTTACGGCTTCCGTGGACCCGATGGCAACCACGTGCCCTCGGTCCAGACCGCGCTTACCGATGGCTGCTGCGCCGGGCGGCGGTGCGGGAAAACGGCGGCGGCGGGCCGGCGATGAACCGCTGGCAGCAGCACTGCCAGGAAAACTGGCTGCGAGAGGCGAAGCCGGCCCGCGTGCTGTGGCCGTGGGAGAACCACGGTTGGGAGCGCGCCTTGTGTCGAGTAGCGCGGCAACGGGGCATTCGCACCATCGGCTATCAGCACACGGTGGTCGGGCCGCACCAGCTCAATTATGCCGTGGCGGCCAATGCCGATGGCGTTGCCTCGATCCCCGACGTCGTCGCCTGCGACGGACCCGCCTATCGCGACGAGCTGGCGGCCTGGGGTGTGCCGGCGGATCGCCTGACGGTGGCGGGCGCTTTCCGCTTTCGTCGCGGCGGCGGTCCGCGCTATGCCGAGGACGCGCCGGTCTTCGTCGCCCTGTCGGCCATGCCCGAAGCGGCGCGCGCCCAGGTAGCGGCGGCGCACCGGCTGGCCAAGGCCGGCTTTGCGGTGGCGGTGAAGGACCATCCCATGTATCCATTCGACCGGGCCGATTCGGCGGCGCGGGGAGCAAGCTCGAACATGACCTGGACGAATGTGCCGCTGCGCGACCAGCCGGCCCTGTCGGCGGTGCTTTACAGCACCGGCACCTCGGGCCTGGAAGCGCTGCTAGCCGGCATTCCGACGGTCCGCCTGCTGCTCGACGACCGGCTGGCCATCGACGTGCTGCCGCGCGGCGTCGCCGTGCAGACCGCTACCGTCGACACGGTGGCCGAGGTTTTCGCTGCGGGCCTCAGCCGTCCCGAACTGGTCTGGGAGTCGATACTGTCTCCGGTCGACGAGGAGAAATGGCGTGATCTGGCCGGGGCGGGGCCGGCTGCCGCCCCTCCGACCTTGGCGGAGGCCATTTCGTGACCCGTCCGGTCCTCAACATCGCCATCGTCGGCTGCGGCCGGGTGGCCGGGCATCACGCGACCTTCATCGCCGACATGGCCGATGCCCGGCTGATTACCGTCTGCGACCTGGTGCCCGAACGAGCCTACGATTTCAGCGCCAAGTTCGGCGTGCCGGCTTTCACCGACTATCACGCCATGCTGCGCGCCCATCCGGAAGCCGATACGGTCGCCATCGTCACCCCGTCGGGCATGCATGCCGAGCACGCCATGGACGTGATGCGCCGGCATCGGCGCAGCATCATCGTCGAGAAACCGACCTTCATGCGCCCGGAACAGGCGGAGGAAGCCTTTGCCCTCGCCGACTCGCTCGGGTTGGACGTCTTCCCGGTCTTCCAGAACCGCTACAACAAGGCGGTGCGCCGGGTGCGCGCAGCACTCGACGCCGGCGAGCTGGGCGAAATCCGGGTGATGAACGTCCGCCTACGTTGGTGCCGGCCACAACGCTATTACGACATGGCCCCATGGCGCGGTACCCTGTCCCACGACGGCGGCGTGCTGACCAATCAAGGCATCCATCACGTCGACCTATTGCGTCACCTGGGCGGCGAGGTCGCGCGGGTCAGTGCCACCATGCGCACCATGGGCGTCGCCATCGAAGCCGAAGACACCGCGGTCGCCACATTGGTCATGGGTTCGAACGCCATCGGTTCGCTGGAGGCGACCACAGCGGCACGCCCCGACGACTTCGAGGCCTCGCTGTCGATCGTCGGATCGAAAGGCCTGGCGCAGATAGGCGGCGTTGGCTGCAACGAGCTGCAGATCTTTACCCCCGATCCCAGCGCCTGCGCCGCGAACAGCGAGCAGTTCCTGGGCATCGAGGGCAAAGGCGCCGTCTACGGCCACGGCCATGGCGAGATGTACAAGGACATCGTCCGCTTCCGCCGCGACGGTATACCCTATCCGGTGGCCCGTCAGGACTGCCTGGGCACACTGCGCCTGCTGCACGCCTTTTACCGTTCGGCTGAGGCAGACGGCGCTTGGATCGAGCCCGGCCCCGCCGCACGGCAGTTAGGCCGGCCCAACGAAGCCGTTTCCACGCTTTACCGGACCCCAGACACGGCGACGGTATCGTGACTACCGCCACACCCAAGCCGCTGAATGTGGGCATCGCCGGTTACGGCGTTGTCGGCCGGCGTCGGCGCAGCTTCATCGACGCCCATCCGGGATTGCGCACCGTCGCCGTCTGTGACCGTACGCTGCCGGGCGAAGGCACCTTTGACGACGGGGTCCGCCATTACACGGATTTCCGCCGGCTGCTGGACAGGGAAGCCGGCAAGCTCGACTGCCTGTTCGTCTGCCTGTCCAACGACGTCAACCCCGAGGCCACCATCGGCGGGCTGGAGCGGGGCTTGCACGTCTTCTGCGAAAAGCCGCCGGGACGCGACGTCGCCGACATCGCCCGCGTCATCGAGGTCGAGCGGCGCCATCCGAACCTCCGGCTCAAATACGGCTTCAACCACCGCTATCACGACTCGGTGCGCGATGCGCTCGCCCTCGTCCAATCGGGCGAACTCGGCCGGGTCATCAACCTGCGCGGCGTCTATGGCAAATCCCAGCTGATCACCTTCGGCCAGACCACCTGGCGCACCGAGCGGGCGTTGGCCGGCGGCGGCGTGCTGCTCGACCAGGGTATCCACATGGTCGATCTCTTGCGCCTGTTCGCCGGCGAATTCGCCGAGGTGCACAGCTTCGTCAGCAACGATTTCTGGGGCCATTCGGTCGAGGACAACGCCTACGCCCTGATGCGCACCGTCAACGGCACGGTGGCGATGCTGCATTCCTCGGCCACCCAGTGGCGGCATCGCTTTCACCTGGACATTTCGTTAGCCCGCGGCGCCATCACGCTGGCCGGCATCCTGTCGGGTTCGAAGAGCTACGGCGCCGAGACCATGACGGTCGCCTGGGCGGCTGGCGAGAACGGCGATCCGCGCGAACAGACCACCCGCTATAACCAGGATCCGTCGTGGGCCGACGAGATCGCCGAATTCGCCGAGGCGGTCCTGAGCGATAAGCCCATCGTCAACGGCTCCTCGGACGACGCGCTAAAGACCATGCAGCTGGTCTATCGCATCTATGCCGCCGATCCCGATTGGCGGCGGCGTTGGAACCTGACCGCCGAAGCGCCGGACGGTTTCAGCCCCGGCGGCAGGGCGGCATGACGCCGCCGCGCCAAACAGACCGCGCCTTCGGCCTGACCATGGCCGGCGCGCTCGCCGTGCTTTCGGGGATCGTCTGGTATGCGAGCGGTCAGCTGCCGACCGTCCTGTCGATCGTCGCCACCGGTTTCCTCATCTCCGCGCTGGCAACACCCGGCCTGCTGTTGCCGCTGAACCGCCTGTGGCAGGCCTTCGCGATGCACCTGAGCAAGGTCAGCAACCTATTGATTCTCGGCATCTTCTTCTTCCTTGTTCTGGTCCCGGCGGGACTTATAATCCGCGTCGTCGGACGCGATCCCTTGCGTCGCAGCCGGGCACCGGAGGCCAAAAGCTATTGGTCCCCGGTCGAGCGGCAGACCGACGCCGACACCCTGGCGGATATGTTCTAACATGCTTTCCCTGATTTCCCAGTTGTTCAAGTTCATGCGGGTTTACCGCAAGTTCTGGCTGGCGCCGATCGTCATCGGCCTGGTCAGCCTGGGCGCACTTTTGGTCGCAGCGCAGAGCACGGCCATCGCGCCCTTCATCTATGCGATCTTCTGAGCGCGATATCGCATCGTGATCGTTCTTGGACTTTCGGCCTTCTACCACGACAGCGCCGCCGCCCTGATTCGCGACGGCGAGATCGTCGCCGCCGCCCAGGAAGAGCGTTTCACGCGCAAGAAGAACGACGCTGAATTTCCGGCCCGGGCGGCGCGCTATTGCCTGGAGGAAGCGGGGATCGGGCTCGACGCGGTCGATTTCGTCGGCTTCTACGACAAGCCGCTGCTGACCTTCAACCGGCTGCTCGAGACCTACATCGCCTATGCGCCGCGGGGACTGACGTCCTTCGCCGCCGCCATTCCGGTGTGGGTCAAGGAAAAGCTGTTCCAAAAGAACCTGCTGCGTGACGGACTCAACGGCCTCGGACAGGGCCCCATCAAGGAAGAGCGCATCCTGTTCGGCCATCACCACCACAGCCACGCCGCCAGCGCCTATTACCCCTCGCCGTTCGAGCGGGCCGCCGTGCTGGTCATGGACGGCGTCGGCGAATGGGCGACGACCTCGCTCGGCACCGGACGGGACGGCAAGCTCGAACTGCACCGCGAGATCCGCTTCCCGCATTCCATCGGCATGCTCTATTCGGCCTTCACCTATTACCTGGGCTTCAAGGTCAACGACGGCGAATACAAGGTGATGGGTCTGGCTCCCTATGGCGAGCCGGTCTATGCCGACCTTATCCGCGATAAACTGATCGACCTGCGCCCCGACGGCTCGTTTCGCCTCGACATGCAGTACTTCAACTACTGCACCGGGCTGACCATGACCAACGGCGCCTTCGACCGCTTGTTCGGCGCACCGCCGCGCAAGGCGAGCGAACCCTTGACCCAACGCCATATGGATCTGGCCCGCTCGGTGCAGGCGGTGACCGAGGACGTGGTACTGGCCATCGGCCGCCAACTGCATGCCGAGACCGGCGAGCGCAACCTGTGCATGGCCGGCGGCGTCGCGCTTAACTGTGTCGCCAACGGCCGGCTGTTGCGCGAAGGGCCGTTCGACGCGATTTGGATCCAGCCGGCCGCCGGCGATGCCGGCGGCGCCATCGGCATCGGCTACGCGATTCACCATGCCAAAACCGGCGATAACGGCGGTGGCAACGGCCGCGACCGCATGGCCGGGGCCTACCTGGGCCCGGCCTATGACCAAGCAGCCGTCGCCGCCACGCTCGACGGTTTCGGCGCGCGTTACGACATCGTCGACGACGATGACCTATTTCCCCGCGTCGCCAAGGCGCTGGCCAACGAAAAGGTCGTCGGATGGTTCCAGGGCCGCATGGAGTTCGGTCCCCGCTCGCTCGGCAACCGTTCGATCCTCGGCGATCCCCGTTCGCGCAGCATGCAGAAGCTGCTCAACCTCAAGATCAAGTACCGGGAAAGCTTCCGGCCGTTCGCCCCGGCTGTATTGCGCGAGGACGTCGCCCAATATTTCGAGATCGACGGCGACAGTCCCTACATGCTGCTGGTCGCCCCGGTGCGCGCCGAGCGCCGCCGCCAGCCGACGCCCGAGGAAGCAGCGCTGAACGGGCTCGACCGCCTGAACGTGGCGCGCAGCGATATCCCGGCGATCACCCATGTCGACCATTCGGCGCGCATCCAGACCGTGCATCGCGACACCAATCCGCGCTTCCACCGATTGCTGGAATGCTTCAAGGCGGAGACCGGCTGCGGCGTGCTGGTCAACACCAGCTTCAACGTCCGCGACGAGCCCATCGTCTGTTCGCCCCAAGATGCCTATCGCTGCTTCATGGGCTCGGAGATGGATATGCTGGTGATGGGAAATGCCGTGTTAGAAAAGGCCCGGCAATGACCATGACCGCAGCCGCTTCGACCGACATCCGCGAAGCGTTTCCCCCGTCCCTCCTCGCCTGCTTGAAGGCACCCGGCAAGCCGGACAGCCATGGGTTGGAACCGATCGAGGGCGGCCTACGCGACAATTTCACCGGCAATGTCTATCCGTTCCTCGACAGCGTTCCGTCGCTGATGCCGGGTAGCATCGGCGAGCGCGACGCCAAGACCGGCGTGGTCCGCGATTTCTACGAGGCCAATCCGTTCCCAAGCTACGAGGGGTTGGAGGAGTTCGGCGAATTGGTCGCCAAGGGCAGCAGCAATCCTTTCTCCGCCCAGTTGCTGGAAGCCATCGGCTACAACAAGCTGATCCTGGAATGCGGCTGCGGCACCGGCCAGCTCAGCCATTTCCTGCAGCTCAACAATAATCACGTGCTGGGCGTCGACATGACGCTGGCCAGTCTGCGCCTGGCCGTCGAGCACAAGCAGCGCAACGGCCTTAGGCGCAGCGCCTTTTGCCAGATGAACATCTTCGATCTGGCGATCCGCGATGGCACTTTCGACGTGGTCATCTCGCACGGCGTGCTGCACCACACCCCCGATGCGCGCACCGCCTTCGCCAGCATCGTGCGCAAGGCCAAGCCGGGCGGCATCGTTATGGTCGGCCTGTACAACCGCTATGCCCGCATCCCGACCTGGATCCGCGCCCACCTGATCGGCATCTTCGGGGCGCGCATCGATCCGGTGGTGCGCGAACGCATCGCCGATCCGCGCAAGGCCGCCATCTGGATCGCCGATCAGTACCGCAATCCGCTGGAGACCTGGCACTCGCTGGACGAGGTGCTGGAGTGGTTCGAGGAAAACGACGTCGAATATCTCAACGCCAGCCCGGCCATCCTCGGCACCTCGGGGGAGACCGCGAAGGGCCTGTTCGAACGCACCGATCCGGGCAATCGCTATCAGCGCCTGGTCACCCAGTTGGGCTGGCTCGGCAGCATCGCCCGCGAGGGCGCCCTATTCGATGTCATCGGTCGGCGGAGAGGTTGACGGATGAGCACGAACGCACAGCCCACTTTCACTGGACGCCTGATCGCCGTATTCATCGGCCTAATGCTGCTGTTGACCCTGGCAGAGGCCGCCTCACGCTTCGTGATGCCACGATGGTCCGAGTTCTACAGCGGGCGGTTCATGCGCGCAGTCTACGATGGGCGTTTCGGTTGGTTTGCCATGGGAGTGCCTGGCTTCGATGGCTGGTTCGCCCAGAACAACGGCGATTTTCGCGCCCGTATTCACATCAACGATTTCGGCCTACGCGACAATCAGCCTATATCGTACGCCGATGGTGCCATATGGGTTATCGGCGATTCGATGACGTTCGGATGGGGCGTGGAAGAGGATGAGCGATATTCGACAGTGGTCAGTCGGTTGCTCGGCCAGCCGACCTATAACATTGCCAGTCCTGGCACGAACGTTTGTGGCTACCGCGCGCTGGTGTCGCAAATGCCTGAGGCGGTTACTCCAACGGCCGTTATCATCGGTCTTGTCTTGGAAAACGATCTGATGGAATACGATTGTGCCGCCCGGGCGGCAAGCGGACCGCCGGCCGACTCAGAGAGATTAATGGGAGTAAAGATTTGGCTGACAGGCCATTCCGCCCTCTACAACGTAGTCGCTGGAAACCTAAAGCGGGTGGATATCATTCACCAAGCTCTAATCGCCATCGGCTTGGCGAATCAGGAACAGGCCTATAAACAAGAATTCGCCTCGGCTAGAGTTGACGCCGTTACGACGAGCACGGCGAACGAACTTGCCAATCTGCGCAACCAACTGCCGGCAGGAACCCCCTATGCCGTTCTAATCGTGCCCGCACGCTTCGAGATCGCCGACGGCGACCCGCCTTACCATCATGCGCGCGTCGCGCTGGCGAAGTCTTTGGCAGAACATGGTATCGGCGTCATCGATCCATTCGATGCGTTCAAGGCCGCCGGATTTAAACCGACTCATTTTGTCCACGACGGACATTGGTCGCCGCTCGGCCATCGCCTCGCCGGCGAGGCGGCGGCAGAATGGCTGCGGGCGAATCTTCGCCGTTGATGGCACAGCGGATGTTGCAAGGACCTCGCACATCATGAAAATCATCGGCATCGTTCCTGCCCGCATGGCCGCCAGCCGGTTTCCCGGCAAGCCGCTGAAGCCGATCTGCGGGCGGCCGTTGATCGAGCATTGCTTTGCCCGGGCGCGCTTCTACGACCGTTGGGACGGACTTTATCTCGCCACCTGTGACGAGGAGATCCGGGGCTTCGGCGAGACCAAGGGCTATCCCGTGATCATGACCGCCGATACCCATACCCGAGCGCTCGACCGGGTCGCCGAGGCGGCGGATAAATGCGGCCAATCGCTGGCCGACGACGACATCGTCGTCTGCGTCCAGGGCGACGAGCCGCTGCTGGCACCCGATGTCATCGAGGCGGTGATCGCCCCCTTCGACAAGGACCCGACGGTCAGGGGCACCATCCTGGCCGTTCCCATCGTCGAAGAGGAAGTCTTCCTCAACCCCGACATCGTCAAGCTGGTGCACGACGTCAACGGCGACGTGCTCTATACCTCGCGCGCGCCAATCCCCTATGCCAAGACGTTTTCGCCGGCACTGGGCGCGCTCAGGGTCGGCGGCATCTTCGCTTTCCGACTCGACTTCCTGCGTTGGTTCACCCGGACCCCGGAATCGCCGCTGGAGAAGAAGGAGTCCTGCGACTCCAATCGCATCTGCGACAACGGCTTTCGTCAGCGCATCGCGCCGATCCCCTATCGCCCTTACATTTCGGTCGACAGCCCCGAGGACGCCAAGCGTGTCGAGGCGGCGATGGCAAACGACCCCTATTGGGGACGTTACTGAAGGTGAGCCGTTCCATCGAAGCCATCGTCTTCGATCTTGACGGCACGTTGATCGACAGCGTGCCCGACGTCTGCGCCGCCATCAACCGGGCCCTGGCCGCCGCCAGCCTTGGCGCCGTCGCACTGGACGATGTGCGCGGCATGGTCGGCTGGGGAGCGCGGGTGATGTTGGAGAAGGCGGTTGCCGCCGCCGCTCCCGGCGCTTTGGCGCTGTCCGACGTTGCGATGGCCCGGCTGGTCGATTCGTACCTGGGGTTCTACCGCCAGGAACCGGCGCTGCGCACGCTGATCTATCCCGGCGTGATCGAGGTACTGGAAAAACTGACGGCGGAAGGCGTGCTGATGGGCGTGTGCACCAACAAGCCGCATGCGATGACCACCGTCGTGCTCGATGCGCTCGACATGACGCAGTTTTTTCGTGGCATCGCCGGCGCCGACGCGGTGCCCTTCCGCAAACCCGATGCCCGCCACGTCCATCACACCATCGGCCTGATGGGCGCCGAAGGCCGCGCCGCCGTCATGGTCGGCGACAGCGAGACTGACATGGCGGCCGGCCGCAACGCCGGCCTGCCGGTGATCGCGGTCACTTACGGCTATGCCCATGGCGCCGCGGACGCACTCGACGCCGATATTCGCATCGATCGATTCGATGCCCTGCCGGCCGCACTGGAGCAGCTGTGCCAGGGTTAGGTTTTACCGCTGGGCTTGGTGGCAGCGATGAACCAGGCAAAGCCCACAATTTCGCCGAGGCGGTCTTCCAGTGGCGAGACGATTGGCCAGGGTTCGCCATAAACCAGCACGCCGCCCGGATGGGTGCCGTAGCGGCGAAGCTGCCAGCGCCGGTACAGCCGGCCAAGCTTGGGGATCAGGTAAAAATAGAATTCACCCTTGCGCAGGGTGACCCCGTCGAAGGCGGCGAACAGGCGGCGGATGCCGGACGCTGTGTAACAACGGGTGATTGGATTGCGCACCGTCTGGCGGTCCTTACCACCCCACTCGGTGGCCTTGCCGAGCCAATCGGGATCGCCCCACGCCTTGCCCTGCAGGACGCCGACGCAGAGCCACATGTTGATCCAATAGTGCCACGACGATTTGCAATAAAGCATGATGACCGCACGGCCGCCGGGCTTCAGCACCCGGCGCGCCTCGGCAATGGCGCGTTCCGTGTCGGCGGTATGATGCAGCACGCCGTTGGAATAGACGATGTCGAAGCTATCGTCGGCAAAAGGCAGGGCTTCGCTATCGCCTTGTACCGCCAGGCAGCCGGCGGCCAGATCGCCCAGCAGGCGGAATTTGGCATCGGTGGCGCGCGCCCGTTCGGCGGTGATATCGAGCGCCGTGACATGAGCGCCGTGACGGGCGAACAGCGCCGAATGGCCGCCGGCGCCAGGGCCTATTTCCAGCACCCGCTTACCGGCCAGATCGCCGAGCGGCATCTCGACGGCGGCCAAGTGCCGGCGCAGCCGGAACATGTCTTCCAGATCGTCGATGGCGCGCAAAAGGTCGTCACGGCCAAGTCCGCTGTCGCTACGGTCGTAAAGGGAATGGTAGAGCGCGCCCCAGAAGGCCTGGATGTCCGATTTGACGTTGGATTCAGCCATGGAGCACGGACGCCGTTGCGGTTGCGAGACGGTGGCCGCCCCCTTGTAAAGCAAGCCTCCGGGGGACACCAGACGACGGGTGCCGGGCGTCCGTGATCGGCGCCCTGCTGCGCCGCGCCCGGCAGGTGGCGGGCGATCCGACATTGCGCCGCTGGCTGGTCGGGCGGGCCCTGGGGCGGCATCGCGGCGAACCC
>CANITX010000016.1 GCA_947470575.1 Rhodospirillales bacterium | reverse complement strand
CCTCGGTTACCGGCCACCGGCCCCGGAAACCGCGACGCCGCCATTGCCGCCTTCCGGTTCCGCTTCGCTCCACCTACAGCCGGCAATGGCCAGGGAGGAAGCAATGCACTAACATTCAACCCGGACCACCTAATGGGGGCCGATCAAACGCGGCTGGCGAACGCGCTTGGCGGAATCCGGCGGCCGCTCTGCCGGTATCCGCACCTTTGCCATTTCCGGCTTGCTGGGCGGGATTGCCGGAGCGCTTGCCCAAATCCTGGAGGGAACGGCAGCCGTCGCGGGCGGCATCGTTCTTACCGGTGGCTTCGCAACCTATGCAGCCGTCATCGCTGCGTTCAGCCGGGACGAAAACCAAGCCGAGAAGACATTTTCTGCCACCACCGCCATCGCCGGGATGCTGACCTTCGCGCTTGGCGCCTATGCAATGCTCGGCGACGTACGGATCGCCGCGGCGGCCGCCGTCGCCGCCACCGCATTGCTCGCCACCCGCGAGGCGCTGCACAACTGGGTTGCGACGATCACCTGGCCGGAATTGCGCTCGGGCCTTGTCCTGCTCGCCATGACCTTCGTTGCCTTGCCGATCGTACCGCGAGATCCGATCGGACCTTACGGGGGCGTCAATCCCCACCAAGTCTGGATCATCGCCATCGTTCTCGCCTGCGTGTCGTTCGGCGGCTACGTCACCGTCAAGCACCTAGGGCCGAGACGCGGCGTGCTGCTGGCTGCCGCCGCCGGCGGGCTCGTTTCATCGACGGCGGTCACCGTGGCCAACGCCCGTCGCGCCGCTGCCGGTGAGGGTTCGCCCCACCTATTGTCCGCCGGTGTCGCGGTGGCGACCGCCGTATCGCTGCTTCGCGTCGTCGCGCTTGCCGCGGCGCTGCAGCCGTCCCTGCTGCTCCCCATCGGCCCGGCCTTGGTTGCGGCAGCAGGCACGGCGGCTGCGCTTGCCGTGTTTTCGGCGTTCCGGCAGGGCGCCGATGCGCCCAAGCAGGAAACGATGGAATTCCGCAATCCGTTCAGCTTTTGGACCGTCATCAGCTTTGCCGTCCTGCTTGGGGTGGTCATATTGCTGGGCCGGGTCGTGGGACAGACCTTCGGCCCCGTCGGGGCCATCGCCGGGGCCCTCGTCGTCGGATTTGCCGATGTCGATTCGGCGA
The DNA here is from genome assembly GCA_947470575.1 of Rhodospirillales bacterium. Classification (GTDB taxonomy): domain Bacteria; phylum Pseudomonadota; class Alphaproteobacteria; order Rhodospirillales; family CAMCUA01; genus CAMCUA01. The sequence goes on along the minus strand of CANITX010000016.1, from coordinate 28,894 downwards.
CCGTATCGATGGCAAGCCTGACGCCGGCGTTCCTGACGCGGGACGTCGCCGCCTATGCCATCCTCGCCGCCGCGGCGAGCAATACCGTGAGCAAGGCCGCAATGGGCGCGGCGATCTGTCGCAATCGCTTCGCCGTCGAGATCGGAGGCATGGCGGTAGCTTGTTGCTTGGTGGGAGGGGTAGTCTTGGCACTGACCAAGATGCTCTTACCGGGTTGAGCCAGATACGGTGAAACCCCGGTTGCGCCTACCCAGGCGACTGCGGGGCACGTCCCCAACCCTCGAATCTTCTTTCGTCCGAGACAACGTGGAGCACCCATGGAGACCACCTTCGCACCCCTACCGGCGCTGGCCGGCGGCATCCTGATCGGCCTGTCGGCCGTTCTCCTGCTGTTCGCCACCGGCCGCATCGCCGGCATCAGCGGCATCGTCGGCGGCCTGATGAAACCCGCCACCAACGACATCGGTTGGCGAGTTGCCTTCGTCGTCGGCCTGATCGCCGGGCCATGGATCGTTAGCGCGCTGACCGGACATGCCCCAACCATTACGATGACGTCATCGACCGGCGTGCTGGTCGCGGCCGGCGTGCTGGTCGGCTACGGTACGCGGCTGGGCGGTGGTTGTACGAGCGGCCACGGTGTCTGCGGATTGGCCCGTTTGTCGCCACGCTCGCTGGCAGCGACCGGCGTTTTCCTGGCCGCCGCCATGGCCACCGTCTTCGTCAGCCGTCACCTGATCGGCGGCTGACATGCGCACCGTGCTCGCCGCGCTGATCGCCGGCATCCTATTCGGTGTCGGCCTTACCGTTTCACAGATGGTCAACCCGTCCAAGGTATGGAACTTTCTTGATATTTTTGGAAGCTGGGACCCAAGCCTTGCCTTCGTGCTGGCCGGCGCGACGGGAACGGCGGCTATCGGTTTCCATCTGGTCCGACGCCGGGCCGCTCCTCTGTTCGCCCCCGAATTCCAGATACCAACAACACGCGCCATCGAACCGCGCCTGCTGTGTGGCGCGGCCATCTTCGGCATCGGCTGGGGCCTCGCCGGCCTTTGCCCGGGACCGGCGCTCGCCGACCTAGCGATCGGACCGGGCGATATCGGTTTCTTCGTCGCAGCCATGCTGGCCGGCATGGTGGCTTTTCGTGTGCAGACGGGTTAAGGGCAGAAAAACCCACCCGGTTCACCTTCGCCGCAGCACCTGAGGCTTCTTCCCTTGGACTTCATCCTGATCATCGCCGTCGGGCTGGTGGCCGGCGCCATCAGCGGCATTATCGGCACCGGATCGTCGTTGATGCTGATGCCGGTACTGATCGGCGCCTTCGGGCCGCTGGAGGCGGTGCCGGTCATGGCGGTAGCCGCCTTGATGGCCAATATCTCGCGGGTGGTGGCGTGGTGGCGCGAGGTCGACTGGCGGGCCTGCGGTGCCTATGCGCTGACCGCCATACCCGCCGCCGCGCTGGGCGCGCGCACCCTGCTCGTCCTGCCGCCTCGCGTCATCGATATCGCCATCGGCAGCTTCCTGATCGCCGTCATTCCGCTGCGCCGCTGGATGGCGGCGCGGCAATTTAAGTTAGGGTTGTGGCACCTCGCCGTCATCGGGCTGTTGATGGGATTTGCCACCGGCATCGTCGTTTCCACCGGACCGATCACGGTGCCGATCTTCCTGGCCTATGGACTGGTCAAGGGCGCGTTCATCGCCACCGAAGCGGCCGGATCGCTGGCCGTCTATATCAGCAAGGCGGTGACGTTCCGGGCCCTGGGCGCGTTGCCGCTGGAGGTCATCGCCAAGGGGTTGTTGACCGGCGGCACACTGATGGCCGGGACCTTCATCGCCAAGCCCTTCGTGCTGAAGATCAACCCGGAACTCTTTCGTACTGTGATGGACGGCATGCTTCTGGTCGCCGGCATCGCCATGTTCTGGACCGCGGCCTGAGCCACCGGGCAGGCAGGCTTGACGGGGTTTTCCAAGCCGCCATAATGAACCGCTTCGGAGGCATAAAAGCCTGGCAACGGGCTAAATCTACGAAGGAATTCTATACTTTCAGCGATGCAGCCGGTGCGTAGCCAGCAACAGCCCGCGCCGAATTGGCCGCATCGGAAAAGTTCGTCATTTTCCTTGGGACCCAGCTCCAGCGGAGACGCATGACCATGCCAAAACTCGAATCGCGGCGCCTGTCGCATGCCATCGGCGCGGAAGTAACCGGCGTCGATCTTCGCCAGAAGCTGGACCCGGCGACGGTCGACGCGATCAAGGCGCTGTGGGACGAACACCTGCTATTGCTGTTTCGCGATCAGCACATCACGCCGGCCCAGCACGTCGCCTTCACCGAATACTTCGGCACGCCGACCAAATTCGAGGTCGATCATGTCATGGAAGGCCACCCGGAGGTGCTGCGGATCACCAACAAGCTAATCGACGGCAAACCGTCGAATACGCGCAACACCGGACGCAACTGGCATTCGGACCAGACCTGGTCGGACGCGCCGGCGCTGGGCGGCTTCCTGCGCTGCGTCGAAAAACCCGAGGTCGGCGGCGACACGCTGTTCACTAACCTGGGGCTGGCCTACGAGAACCTGTCGCCGAAGCTCAAGGAGATCATCGACGGTATGGAGGCGGTGCACGACTTCAGCCTGGTGGCCGGATTGGACGTCCGCGATCCCGCCTACGTCGCCGAAATGAAGCGCCAAAATCCGCCGGTGATCCACAAGTGCGTCATCGTCCATCCGGTGACGAGACGCAAGTTCCTGTTCATCGGCGACCGGGTGCGCAACTTCGTCGGCATGAGCGAGGAAGAGAGCAAGCCGTTCCTACAGATGTACGTGCGCCACGCGACGCGTGCCGAGTTCCACTATCGCCACCAGTGGCGGGTCGGCGACCTAATCATGTGGCAGAACCGCTATACGATGCATTACGCCCCGGCCGACTTCGACCAAAGCCAGCCGCGCGACATGCAGCGCACGACGATCATCGGCGACGCCATCGGGCGTCTCGTGAGGCCGCGACAGGCCGCCTGAAACCAACGACAAACACAATGCGGAGAGGTCGCCGGCCGATCTCTGCATCAATGGGGAGGAACGCATGAGATTTTCAACGGGAACGGCCACGCTGTTGGCCCTGGGTTTGATCGCCGGCACCGTCCAAGCGGCGGAATATCCGGAACGGGCGATCCAGTTGATCAATCCCAACTCGCCAGGCGGCGGCACGGACATCGGTATCCTGACCTGGCAACCGCACATGGAGAAGTGCCTGGGCGCCAATGTCGCGATGATATCCGTTCCCGGCGGTACCGGCGCGGTGGGCTTCACGCAGTTGGCGACCTCGAAAGCCGACGGCTATACGGTCGGATCGCTCAACATGCCGCAGTTCGTGACCAACACCATCGTCCGTAAGGCCGCCTGGAATGTCGACAGCGTCGAATACCTTGGCTCGTTGATCGGCCAGTCGCCGATGGCGGTGGTCAAGAAGGGCGGCCAGTTCAAGACGCTCGCCGATTTCACCAAGTTCGCGCAAAACAGCAAGGCACCGGTCAACGTCGGCGTCGGCGGCCTGGGTGCGGCGGCGCATCTGGTCGCGCTGCGCTACATGAAGCTGATCAAGGCGAACTTCAACTTCATCCCGTTCGGCGATGGCAATGCGGCGCGCAACGGCATCCTCGGCAACCATGTTGAGATCACCTTCATCTCGGACAACGAGACCCAGCCGTTCAAGGACGATCTGATGCCGCTGGCGGTATCGGGCAAGAAGCGCGCCGGCGCCTTCCCCGATGTGCCGACCTTCGGCGAGCTTGGCCACGATATTACATTTGCCAATACCCACATCATCGGCGCGCCCAAGGGTACGCCGGCGCCGGCGCTGGCCAAATGGCGCAAGTGCATCAACGAGACGGCGACCAATCCCGCCTTCCTCGCCGATATCGACAAGCGCGGCGTCGCCCTTGCCATCCTGACGGCCGAGGAAGCGGAAGCGATGGTCCGCCAGCAGGAAAAAGTGTTCCAGGACATGTGGAAGGAAGAACCCTGGCTCAAGCAGTAAGCACGAGCCGACCGAAAGGGCGTTCCGGGCCGGTTTAGCGTCCCAGAAATACCTCCCGGCGGTGCCCCGGCACTGCCGGGTTTTATCTGCCGCCAAGAAACAACATTCCGATGGGGGAAGCATGTCTGCGGGATTGGATGACGCCGTTCTGGCCCGCCTGCGCGCCGTCGATACGCCAACGATCTGCAACGCGTTGGAGCGGGTGACCGGCAGCCGTCGAGCCACCGGTTTCACGCGCCACCCCGTGGTCTGCAACAACCCGGCACTGCCGGCGATCGTCGGCTATGCCCGTTGCGCCAAAATTCGCGCCGCCGCGGCGCCGACGATTTCGACCGAACAGATCCGCGCCAATCGGATGGCCTACTACGAGTATGTCGTCAGCGGTCCGGGGCCGACGGTCGCGGTTATCGAGGATACCGACTGGCCGCATTGCCGGGGCGCCTTCTGGGGCGAGTTGCAGGTGGCGGTGCATCGTGGGCTTGGCGTTGCCGGAGCCTTGACCAGCGGGCTGATGCGCGACCTCGGCGCGCTCGATCCGGAATTTCAAGTGGTGGCCGGATCGGTCGGTCCCAGCCATGCCTTCGTTCACATCATCGAGATCGACGTGCCGGTCACCGTCCTGGGCCTGGAAATCCGGCCCGGCGACCTCATCCACGCCGACCGCCACGGTGCGGTCAATATTCCTGCTGAGGCCGCCGCCGGCCTGCCGGACGGGATCGACCGCGCCGCCGCCCGTGAAAAAGTGATCATCGACGCCGCTCGACGGACAGGCTTCGACTTCGAGAAACTGCAACAGGCCTGGGCCGATGCGGAAAAACTCGGCGGCCATTGGAATATGGCGAAACCCAGCTAGGAGCAGGATGCGAACCATGTCGCTGAGAGATACCATCGCCGCCTTGCTCGGCCTTGCCATTGGCGGCGCATTCATCTTCATGTCCCGCAATATCGGAGCCGGCGGCATGTTCCCCCGCGTCGTTGCCGGCATCATGGTTGCGGCTTCTCTGGGACTGCTGGCAAAGGCGTTCTTCCGGCCGTCGGCGATCGCGCCAATGAACCGCGAAGAGATTCTGCGGGTAACGGCCTCCGTTGTCCTCACCCTGCTCTACATTGCCGCCGTGGCGCCGCTGGGATTCATCGTCGCCAGCCTCATTTTCATTCCGGCGACGGCTTATACGCTGGGCCTGAAGCGGCACATCATGATCTGGGTTACGACGGTGGTGTTCGTCGCGTCGGTCTATCTCCTGTTCCAGGCCATTTTTGGGACGCCACTGCCGCGCGGCCTCCTCCTCGACCAGTTCTAAGTTTTCTCGCCAATCCGACCGGCTGCCACGAGGGTTTCCGATGATCGAAAACATTTTCAATTCCCTGATCCTGATACTGCAGTGGGAATCCGTGGCCGCCATGGTCATTGGCACGATCATCGGCATGATCATGGGTGCATTGCCCGGCGTCAGCGGCACGCTGGCCGTGGCATTGGCCATCCCGTTTACCTATGAGCTGTCGCCGCTGACCGCGCTCGGCCTGCTCGCGGGCATCCACAATGGTACCTCGCAAGGCGGCGCCATCCCCGCCGTATTGTTGCGCATCCCCGGCACGCCGGGCGCTATCTGCACGACCTGGGACGGCTATCCGCTGGCCCAGCAAGGCCATGCCGGCGCCGCCATCCAACTGTCGGCGATATCGTCGGCGGTGGGCGGCATGATCGGCGCCTTATCGCTGGTGCTGCTGGCGCCGCCATTGGCCAGTGTCGCGCTGGCCTTCGGCCCGGCCGAAATCTTTTGGGTCAACGTGTTCGGCCTGACCGCCATCGCCGCCATGCTCGGCGACGACATTCTGAAGGGCATCATCGCCGCTTGCTTTGGCTTGCTGCTCGGCACCATCGGATTGGACGAATCGACCGGCATGGAGCGCTTCACTTTCGATCGGATCGAATTGCTCAACGGCCTGTCGATGTTGGTCGTCATGGTCGGCCTGTTTTCGTTTCCGCCGTCCTGGGAGATGGCACAAAAGACCGTCGGGGGCGCCGTCGACACCTTTAAGCTGGTGATGACCAAGGGTGTCTGGAAGGTGCAACAGGTCTGGCGGGCATGGTGGAAGTCGTCGATCATCGGCATCATCATCGGTATCCTGCCGGGGTCCTCGATCAGCGGCTTCATCGCCTATGCCGAGATCAAGCGTACGGCCCGCGAACCGGAGAAATTCGGCAAGGGCAGCGTCGAGGGTTTGGCCTGCGCCGAATGCGTCAACAACGCCGACAATGCCGCTTCGATGATACCCGCCCTGACCCTTGGAGTTCCGGGCGGTACCATCGCCGCGCTGATGCTGGGCGCGCTGATGATCCAGGGATTTCAGCCGGGACCGCAACTGTTCCGCGAGTCGCCGCAGATCGTCTACGGCTATGCCTGGCAGATGTTCATCACATCGGCGATGCTGGTCGTACTGGGCGGTGTCGTTGCCAGCCGCCTGTTCGCCCACCTGCTACGATTGCCCAATGTTCTACTGCTGCCGCTGATCATCGTGATGACGGTAGCCGGTAGCTTCGCGGCGCAGAATTCCATGTGGGATGTTTATATTGCCTTCGGCTTTGGCCTGATTGGGCTTGGCATGGATAGACTTGGCCTGCCAATAGCCCCTGTCATCATCGGCATGGTACTGGGCGGCAAGGCGGAATTCAGCCTCCGCGTCGCCCTGCTGCTGACCCAGGGAGATCCGATGCCGCTGTTCACCCGGCCGATCTGCATGGTGATGATCGCGTTGACCCTCTTGATGCTGTCATATCCCCTGATCCGGCGGGGTGTGGCCCAACTGCGTGCGTGGTTTACCTGAGGCGGCAACGCTTTTCGGGATTGTGTCGCGCCTGCCATGCCGCCGGCCCTGGAAATGCCGCGAGAGGGGCGACAGGCGGCATTAAGCACGTCGCGACAACAGGACGGTCACAAAAATTTGCGTTGCGAAATACCCTGATGGGCCAGCAATATATCGCGCGATCAGGCCCTTGCAAGGGGGCCGACTTGAAAGTAATCCACAGGGTATGACCTTGGGCACCCCCGCGCGGTGGCCGGCCACGTTTCGCCAAAGCCCCAGCCGCCACAGGAGCAACCGGGCCACTGGCCGGCGGCGATACCGCTGAGGATGGCGGCAGACCGTAGCTACCGTTCTGTTCCTTCTATCCGCGGGCCAGGCCCGGAGCGACGACGTGCCATTCCTTTCGACACCGCTCTCCCACGCCGCCGAAGCGACCACGCTGTATCAGGCGGTACTGAAGGATGTCGCCGAAGGCGGCGCCTTCGGCACCGTAACCCATCACATCGGCAAACAATAAAATAGACTATGCTTGATCGACATGCGGTGCTCCCGAAGTCCCGCGGGTCGCTGTGTGAAATGAGGAATGTTATGGACAAGGCTGTCTTCGAAAATTTGAACATTCTTGTCATCGACGATGACATGTTCATACGCGAGGTGCTGGTCCGGATGCTTGCCCGGATGGGCGTTCGCAAGATCACGCCCGCCGCCGACGGCGCATCGGCCATCGATTTGGTCACCAAGGCCCCCGAGCCCTACGACGTCATCATCTGCGATCTTGAAATGCCGACGATGACCGGCTTGGAATGCATTCGTTTTCTGCGCATGCTGGACGATCCGATAGCGAGTCGGACGCCGGTCATCATCCTGACCGGACATACCAGCCAAGAGCACCTCGATCAGGCTGTTTCGTTGGGCATCCATGGATTTTTGAGCAAGCCGGTGTCCCGGCAGGGCTTGGCTGCCCGTATCGAGGCTGCCGTCACCAGCCCGCCGATCGACCCGAAGCCGCTGAAGCTCGGCGCATAAGGCGCCGCCGCCGCACGCCGATTGCCCCGGCCGAGACGAGGCGCTACAAAGCCGTCGCGGCGAGCTGCCGCATATTCCCATAGCGGAACCGCGGAGCCCCCCAATGGCCAGCTATCAGTACGTCTACGTGATGAAGGGTCTGAGCAAGACCTATGCCGGCGGGCGCGAGGTGTTGAAGGACATCACCCTGTCGTTCCTGCCGGGCGTGAAGATCGGCGTGCTCGGCGTCAACGGCGCCGGCAAATCGACCCTGCTCAAGATTATGGCCGGGCTCGACGACGAATACGTCGGCGAAGCCTGGACCGCCCAGGGCGCCACCGTCGGCTACCTGGAGCAGGAGCCGAAGCTGGACCCGGCCAAAACGGTCGAGGGCAACGTCACCGAAGGTCTGGGCGAGATCAAGTCGCTGCTCGACCGCTTCAACGAGATCAGCAACAAATTCGTCGAGCCGATGGGTGACGACGCCATGAACGCGCTGTTGGCCGAACAAGGCGAGTTGCAGGAAAAGATCGACGCCGCCGACGGCTGGGACCTGGAACGCACGGTGGAAATCGCGCTGGATGCGCTGCGCTGCCCGCCGGGCGATGCCGACGTCACCAAGATTTCCGGCGGCGAACGCCGCCGGGTGGCGCTCGCCCGCCTGCTGTTGCAGAAGCCGGACCTGCTGCTGCTCGACGAACCGACCAACCATCTGGACGCCGAGTCGGTGGCCTGGCTGGAACGGCATCTGCAGGAATATGAAGGCACGGTGATGATCGTCACCCATGACCGTTATTTTCTCGACAACGTTACCGGCTGGATCCTCGAACTCGACCGTGGCCGCGGCATCCCCTACGAGGGCAACTATTCTTCGTGGCTGGAGCAAAAGTCGAAGCGCCTGGCACAGGAGGAAAAAGAGGAATCGGCGCGCCAACGCATCCTCAAGCAGGAGCTGGAATGGATCCGGGCGTCGCCCAGGGCCCGCCAGGTGAAGAGCAAAGCGCGCGTTTCCGCCTATGAGGACCTGCTGGCGAAGTCGAACGATAAGGACTCCGGTTCGGCGCAGATCGTCATTCCGCCGGGGCCGCGCCTGGGCAACGTGGTGATTGAGGCCGAACACCTGCGCAAGGGCTACGGCAACCGACTGTTAATCGAGGATTTGAACTTCCGCCTGCCCCCGGGCGGTATCGTCGGCATCATCGGCCCGAACGGCGCCGGCAAGACGACCCTGTTCCGCATGATCACCGGGCACGAGAAACCGGACGACGGCGCACTGCGCATCGGCGAGACCGTGATTCTGGGCTACGTCGACCAGTCGCGCGACAGTCTGGACCCGGCCAAGACTGTCTGGCAGGAGATCAGCGACGGGCTGGACGAGGTGCAGCTAGGCAAGCGGAGCATGCCGAGCCGGGCCTACGTGTCGCAGTTCAACTTCAAGGGCTCGGACCAGCAGGCCAAGGTCGGCCAGCTCTCCGGCGGCGAGCGCAACCGGGTACACCTGGCCAAGATGCTGAAGTCAGGCGCCAACGTTATCCTTCTCGACGAACCGACCAACGATCTGGACGTGGAAACCCTGCGCGCCTTGGAAGACGCGCTGGTCGATTTTGCCGGCTGCGCCGTGGTCATCAGCCATGATCGCTGGTTCCTCGACCGCATCGCCACCCACATCGTCGCCTTCGAGGGCGACAGTCAGGTGGTGTGGTTCGAGGGCAACTACCAGGACTACGAGGCCGACCGCCACAAGCGGCTTGGCGCCGACGCCGACCAGCCGCACCGCATCAAATACAAGCCGCTGACGCGCTGACCGCCCTCCCACGCCGCCTTCTCGCAAGGCCAGCCCCGCAGGGTTGGCGGGAGTCGGTCAAGCTTCGGCCTGGGAAGCAACCCTATCCGTATTGGTACTAGCCCCACCCTGGTGGCCGCGCCGATAATCCTGCGTCTGCGGGATTGACCCATCTTAAATTCATATATAAAGATATACTTATATAATTTTTTAAAGGGAGTGCAATCCATGGACGAAGCCCCTCTTGCGGGCGAAGACGGCGGGATTTCCGGCTTGCTGGCGGCCTTGCGGGCAGCGGCGGAGCCGTCGCGGCTGCGCATCATGGCCCTTTGCGCCGAGGGCGAGCTGACCGTCAGCGAGCTGATCGAGGTGCTGGGCCAAAGCCAGCCGCGGGTTTCCCGCCACCTGAAGGTGCTGGCCGAGGCCGGACTGCTGGAACGGCTGCGCGAGGGCAGCTGGGTGTTTTATCGCCTGGCGCGGCGCGGCCGGGCCGCCGAGGTCGCCCGCTCGCTGCTGGAACTGACGCCCGCCGAGGACCCGATGCGGGAACTGGACACGGCGCGCCTGCGCGCAATTTTCGAGCGGCGGGCCCAGACGGCTGCCGAATACTTCCGCCGCAACGCCTCGCGCTGGGGTGAGTTGCGCGCCCTGCACGCCGACGAAGGCGAGGTCGAGGCCGCCCTGCTCGGCCTGCTACCGGCAACGGTGGACCATTTGCTCGACATCGGCACCGGCACCGGGCGCATGCTGGAGGTGCTGGGACCGCATGTCGGCCATGCCCAGGGCGTCGACCTGTCGACCGAGATGCTGGCCGTGGCCCGCGATCATCTCGTGCGCGGCGGGTTGGCCAATTGCGACGTTCGCCAAGCCGACATGTACCAACTGCCCTATCCCGACCGCAGCTTCGATGCGGTGACGATGCATCAGGTGCTGCACTTCGCCGACCGGCCCGCCAACGTCATCGCCGAGGCGGCCCGCGTGCTGCGTCCGGGCGGCCGCCTGCTGATCGCCGATCTGGCGCCGCATGCCATGGAACACCTGCGCGACGCACATGCGCATCGCCGCCTGGGCTTCGACGATGCGGAAGTCGCCGGCTGGTTTACAGCCGCTGGGCTGGTCGCCGGCCCGGTACGCCATTTTGCCGGTAAGCCGCTGGTCATCGTCATCTGGTCCGCCGACCGATCGCCGGCCGATCTACAGCGGCCGGCCGCCCCTTCTCATCTGTCCCCCCAGCATGCGGTAGGCTGAACCATGAGCGCCACGCCCCGAACCTCCTTATCTCCTGCCACCTCGCACATGATCAGGACGGCACCGTTGCCGGGCCAGGTGACGGTATCGTTCGAGTTCTTTCCACCGACGACCGAACGCATGGCCCAGTCCCTCTGGGAGGCGGTCGAACGGCTGGCGCCGCTGCACCCGGCCTATGTTTCGGTGACCTATGGCGCGGGCGGGTCGACGCGGGAGCGCACCCATGCCACGGTGACGCGCATCCGTAACGAGACCGATCTGGAGCCGGCCGCGCATCTGACCTGCGTCGGCGCCGAACGCGGCGAGGTCGACGAGGTGGCGCGACGTTATTGGGACGCCGGCATCCGCCACATCGTGGCGCTGCGCGGCGATGCCCCGGAAGGCGCCGCCCGCTATGTCCCGCATCCCGGCGGCTATGCCTATGCCGCCGACCTAGTGGCCGGGCTGAAGCGGATCGCCGACTTCGAGATCAGCGTCGCCGCCTACCCGGAAGTCCATCCCGAAGCGGCCAGCGCCGCGGCCGACCTCGATAACCTCAAGCGCAAGGTGGATGCCGGCGCCAGCCGGGCCATCACCCAGTTCTTCTTCGATGCCGACGTTTTCCTGCGCTTCCGCGACCGGGCGGCGGCAGCCGGCGTCCAAGTGCCGATCGTGCCAGGCATCCTGCCGGTCACCAACTTCGCCCGCGTCATCCAGTTTGCCGCGACCTGCGGCGCCAGCGTACCGGGCTGGATGGCCGATCTGTTCGCCGGCTTGGACAACGACCCGGAGACCCGCAAGCTGGTCGCCGCCACCGTGGTGGCCGAACAGTGCCGAAGGCTGTCGGCGCAAGGCGTCGACGCGTTTCACTTCTACACGCTCAACCGGGCCGATCTGGTCTACGCCATCTGTCACATCCTGGGCGTGCGCGGAAACCCACGGCAAGAGGCGGCCTGAACCATGAGCCTGCTGCTCGACGAACCGCGGCACGACGAAACCGGAACGCATACGTGCGACCGCCACGTCCACGCCCATGGTCCGGGCGCCAAGCCATCCGATGACGGTCACGCCGCATTGCCGCCGGACGGTTATCCCATCGCCGACGCGCTGACCGCCGGGCCGCCGGTAAAAAGTCCGCATGCGGACCCCGAGGCCACCTTGCGCAAATTGCTTGCCGGCCGCGTGCTAATGCTCGACGGGGCGATGGGCACGATGATCCAGGGCAAAGGACTGACGGAAGCCGACTTCCGCGGGACGCGCTTCGCCGACTGGCCATGCGACCTGCGCGGCAACAACGATCTTTTGACGCTGACGCGCCCCGACGTGATCGGCGGCATCCATGCCGCCTTCCTGGAAGCCGGCGCCGACATCCTGGAGACCAACACCTTCAATTCGACACGCATCAGCATGGCCGATTACGGCATGCAGGCGCTGGCCTACGAATTGAACTACGCCGGCGCCAAGCTGGCCCGCGAGACGGCAGATCGCGCCCAGGCGGCAACGCCGGACAAGCCGCGCTTCGTGGCCGGCGTGCTGGGGCCGACCAACCGCACCGCGTCGATTTCACCCGATGTCAACGACCCCGGATTCCGAAACGTCGTGTTTGACGATCTGGTCGCGGTCTATACCGAAGCAACACGCGGCCTGGTCGACGGCGGCGCCGATATCATCCTGATCGAGACCATCTTCGACACGCTGAACGCCAAGGCGGCGATCTATGCGGTGAAGACCTTTTTCGAAACGACGGCCAAGCGCCTGCCGATCATGATTTCGGGCACCATCACGGACGCTTCGGGGCGGACCCTGTCGGGGCAGACCACGGAGGCGTTCTGGAATGCGGTGGCCCATGCCGAACCGTTGATCGTCGGGCTGAACTGCGCGCTGGGTGCGGCCGAATTGCGCCAGTACGTGCAGGAGCTGGCCCGCGTCGCCGGCACGCACGTCAGCTGTCATCCCAACGCCGGCCTGCCCAATGCTTTCGGCGGCTATGACGACACGCCGGAATTTATGGCCACCGCCATCGGCGAATGGGCGAGCGCCGGGCTGGTCAACGTCGTCGGCGGCTGCTGCGGCACGACGCCGGCGCATACCGCGGCCATCGCCGAAGCCGTGCGCACGACGGCGCCGCGCCCGCTTCCCGACACTGCGCGCCATTGCCGATTGAGCGGACTGGAACCGCTGACGCTGAACAAGGTGACCGGCTTCGTCAACGTCGGCGAGCGCACCAACGTCGCCGGATCGATCCGCTTCAAGAAGCTGATCCTGGGTGGCGACTATACGGCGGCGCTCGAAGTGGCCCGCCAGCAAGTGCTCAACGGCGCACAAGTTATCGATGTCAACATGGATGATGCCATGCTCGACGCCGAGCAGGCCATGGACCGCTTTCTCAAGCTGATCGCCGGCGAGCCCGACATCGCCCGCGTACCGGTGATGATCGATTCGTCGAAATGGTCGGTGATCCAGGCCGGCCTGAAGTGCATCCAGGGCAAGGGCATCGTCAATTCGATCAGCATGAAGGAAGGTGAAGAGCCCTTTATCGCCCAGGCCCGCGAGGTTCGCCGTTATGGCGCCGCTGTCGTCGTCATGGCCTTCGACGAACAGGGCCAGGCCGATTCTTTCGCACGCATGATCGGCATCGCCAAGCGTGCCTACCGCATCCTGACCGAGACCGTGGGCTTCCCGCCGGAAGACATCATCTTCGATTCGAACATCTTTCCGATCGCCACCGGCATCCCGGAGCACGACCGCTATTCCCTCGACTACATCGAGGCGGTGAAAGCGATCAAGAAGGAGCTGCCCTACGCGCTCACCAGCGGCGGGGTAAGCAATATGTCGTTTTCGTTCCGCGGCAACGACGCGGTGCGCGAGGCGATGCACGCCGTCTTCCTGTATCACGCGGTACAGGCGGGCATGGACATGGGCATCGTCAATGCCGGCCAACTCGCCATCTACGAGGATATCCCCAAAGACCTGCGCGGGCGGGTCGAAGACGTGGTGCTGGCCCGCCGCCCGGATGCGGCGGAGCGGCTGCTGGAGGTCGCCAACCAGGCCAAGGGCCAGGTACGCGATAGCAAGATCGACCTGTCATGGCGCGAAGGCAGTGTCGAGGAACGGCTGACGCACGCCCTGGTCAAGGGCATCGGCGATTTCGTCATCGAAGACACGGAAGAGGCGCGGCTGAAATTCCCCCGACCTATTCAGGTCATCGAAGGACCGCTGATGGACGGCATGAACGTGGTCGGCGACCTGTTCGGCTCGGGCAAGATGTTTCTGCCCCAAGTGGTAAAAAGCGCCCGCGTCATGAAGCAGGCGGTGGCTCACCTGATCCCCTACATCGAGGCGGAAAAGAGCGGTAAGGCGCAAGCCAAGGGCAAGATCGTCATGGCCACCGTCAAGGGCGACGTCCACGACATCGGCAAGAACATCGTCGGCGTGGTCATGCAGTGCAACAACTTCGAGGTCATCGACCTTGGCGTCATGGTGCCGCACGCCCGCATCCTGAAGACCGCCCGCGAGGTGGGTGCCGACATGATCGGGCTATCCGGCCTCATCACGCCCTCGCTCGAGGAGATGTGCATGGTCGCCAGCGAAATGACGCGGGAAGGCTTCACCCTGCCGCTGCTGATCGGCGGGGCGACGACATCGAAGATGCACACGGCGGTGAAGATCGCGCCCAATTACAAGGGTCCGGTGATCCACGTGCTCGACGCCTCGCGTGCCGTGGGCGTCGCCACCCAGTTGGTCAGCGACAGCCAGCGCGATGGATTCGTCGAACGCATCCGCGACGAATACGCCGACCTGCGTACCGCTCATGAGGGCCGCGAGACACGCGGCAAACAGCTGACCATCGCCGCGGCGCGGGCCAACCGCCAGAAGATCGACTGGACGGCACACGCACCGACCCGCCCGGCGTTCCTTGGCGTCAAGGCCTTCGAGGACTACGACCTGGCCGAACTGGTGAGCCGCATCGATTGGACACCGTTTTTCCGCACCTGGGAACTGGCCGGCAATTATCCGGCGATCCTGGAGGATGCCAAGGTCGGCGAGGTGGCGCGCAACCTGTTCGCCGATGCTCAATCCATGTTGCAACGGATCGTCGGCGAGAAGTGGCTGACCGCGAAGGCGGTGATCGGCTTCTTCCCGGCCAATGCGGTCGGCGACGATGTCGAGGTCTATACCGACGAGACCCGCACAAAGGTGCTGACCACCTTCCACTTCCTGCGCCAGCAGATGGACAAGCAATCGGGGCGGGCCAACAATTGTCTGGCCGACTTCATTGCGCCCAAAGACATCGGCGTCGCCGACTACATCGGCGGCTTCGCAGTGACCACCGGACATGGCATTGAGAAGCATTTATCGGCGTTCCAGGCCCAGCACGACGACTATTCGGACATCCTGCTGAAGGCCTTAGCCGACCGTCTGGCCGAGGCCTTCGCCGAGCGCTTGCACGAACGGGTGCGCAAGGAATTCTGGGGTTATGCCGCCGAAGAGAAGCTCGCCAACGAAGAGCTCATCAAGGAACGCTACCGGGGCATCCGCCCGGCGCCCGGCTATCCGGCCTGCCCGGACCACAGCGAGAAGCCGATCCTGTTCGACCTGCTGGATGCAACCCGCAATGCCGGCATCGTGCTGACCGAAAGCTTCGCCATGATGCCGACCGCGGCGGTATCGGGCTTCTACTTCGCCCATCCCGAGGCCGCCTATTTCGGCGTCGGGCGCATCACCAAGGATCAGGTCGAGGACTACGCCAAGCGGCGCGGCGTACCGCTGCAACAGGCCGAACGCTGGCTATCGCCGAACCTGCTGTACGACCGGTGAGACGATGCGCCATCGCTACCAAATCACGGTAGCGCCATATCGCGCAAAAACGGGATCGGCGGTCATCACCGCCAGTCCTTCGACCTGGGCCTGGGCAATCAGAATGCGATCGAAGGGATCGCGATGGGGGCCGGGAAGGGATCCCGCGCGCAAGGCATGGTCAAGCCGGATCGGCAGTTCGTCGAAGTCCGCTCGCCGCAACAAACGGGGGAGTGCCTGAACCATCCCCTCATAACCCGGTAGCTTACCGATCCGTTGCTTGGTGGCGATTTCCCAACCGCTGGCGCTGCTGACAAAAACCCTGTTGTCGGAGTCCGCCACCGCGTCGCGAGCGGATGCCGACAAGCGCGGTTCGTCGAATACCCACCACAAAAGGACGTGGGTATCGAGGAGAAGGTTCATGACTCCCAGGCGGCCAACTCTTCCTCCGGCAACGGATCGAAGAAGCTGTCGGGAACGCCACCCTTCATCAGGCCCGGCTTTCGCGGCGTGCGCGGCTTGGCTGAGACAAGGCGAGCGACGGGCACCCCGGCCCGGGCGATGATGATTTCCTGCCCTTCTTCCACCTGTTCCAGCAAACGGGAAAGGTGGGTCTTGGCCTCGTGCACGTTGACGGTTTTCGGTTCGCTCATGGGAATTCTCGCGCCGGGAAATATCGGCAAGAAAGTTAGTCAAATACCTTAGCTAAGTCAAGATTCACGCCGGCTGGCGCAACGGCGCTTCGCGGATCGGCAGGTGGATCAGCATGGCGAAGAAGCCGAGCCCGACGGCAACCAACCAGGAGCCGGTATAGCCGCCGGTCGCATCGTAGATATAGCCGCCGAGCCAGGCGCCGAAGAAGGCGCCGACCTGATGACTCATCATGACGATGCCGAACAGCGTCGCCACGTAGCGCGGGCCGAAGACCTGAGCGACGATGCCCGAGGTCAGCGGCACCGTGCTCAGCCACAGAAGGCCAAAAGCCGCGGCGAAGGCCGTCACCGTGATTTCCGTGACCGGCAGGGCGAGAAAGATGACGATGACCAAGGCACGCAGGCCATAGATGGCGCTGAGCAGGTATTTCTTGCTGAGCCGGCCGCCGAGCGCGCCGGCGGTCAGCGTACCCAGAATGTTAAACAGACCGATACCGGCCAGCGCCCAGGCGCCAGCCATCGGCGACATGCCGCAGGCGGTGAGGTAGGCCGGCAGGTGAGTGGCGACGAAGGCGACGTGGAAACCGCAGACGAAGAAACCGGCGGTCAGCAGCCGATAGCCCGAATGGCCGCTGGCCTCGGCCACCGCTTGGCGCAGGCTTTGGCCACCCATGGTACCGGGAACACCTGTTCCCGGACGGATCAGGATGAAGGCCAGCGGCACAATGAGCGCGGAGGCCGTTGCCAAGGCGACAAGCGCACCCGGCCAGTCGAATGCCTGCATGGTGGCCTGCACAACCGGCGGCAGAATGAATTGACCGAAAGAGCCGCCTGCGGCAACCACGCCTAAGGCCAGCGAGCGGTGTCGTTCATCGACCATGCGTCCGACGACGGCGAGCACGAGGGGAAAGCCGGTGGCCGAGACGCCAAGGCCGACCAGCAAGCCGGCGCTGAGCATGAAGGCAAAGGGCGAGGCTGAAACCGCCATCAGCAAGATGCCCAGAACATAGATGCACCCGCCGGCCAACAGAACCCGCAGGGTTCCGAAGCGATCCGCCAACGCGCCAGCCACAGGCGTGAACAAGCCCCACAGCAGGTTCTGAACGGCTATGGCGATCGCGAATTCGCTGCGGCTCCAGTCGCGGGCCAGGGTCATCGGCTCGAGCAACAGGCCGAACGTCTGGCGCACGCCCATGCTGAGGCTGAGGATGAGCGCCCCCGCCGACGCGACGACGACGAGTATGGGGCGCATGGAACACCTATAGGGGGAAGGCCAAGACTACGTGAAACCCTAAGCAGACCATACATCGAAACGGAGCAGCAATGCGAGGGACTCTCAATCCTCTGGCCAACGATCCTGGAAAGGTTCAAAATAAGGCACTTGCCGAAATTTCCCTCACCCCCACCGATGAGCCCGTGATGACCGTTTCCGTCAGCGTACCTTCCACCAGCGCCAAGGCCACGGCGATGATCTTGCTGATCAGCGTCGCGCACGGCACCACGCACTTCGCCGGCCAGGGCTTCTACAATGTGATCCCCTACATCCAGCAAGAACTGAACCTGAGCTACACCCAAGCCGGTATTTTCGGCTTCATCGCGCAGGTCAGCGGGATTGTCGCCAATATCGGCGGCGCGCCACTGGTCGACATGACCGGCAAGCGGATCTTGTTCATGGTCGTCGCGCTGGCGATCTGCGCCGTCGGCTTCTTTGCCATTGGTTTCGCCAGTACCTACATCTTCATTTGCAGCATGCTGGTGATCACCGGTACCTGCATCAGCATGTGGCATCCGCCGGCCATCTCGTTTCTGTCGAGCGAGTTCGCCGAACGCCGGGGCTTCGCCATCGCCATGCACGGCACGGGGGCCAGCCTGGGCGACACGATGGCGCCGTTGGCAGCCGGCGCCCTGTTGACCTGGGTGAGCTGGCGGGGAACGGCGATGGGTCTGGCCCTGCCGATGCTGGCCTTTTCGGCCATCATGCTGGTGACGTTGATCGGCCGGGACACAACACCACCCGGACAAGCCAAGCGCGGCGTCAGCTTCAAGGATTATGTCAGCGGCATCAATGCCATGGTCCGCCGCCCAGTGGTTGCGGGCCTCTGCCTGGTCGCCGGGCTGCGCTCGGTCGCCCAAGTCGGCCTGACCCTGTTCCTGCCGCTCTATCTCGTCAACGAGTTGAAGTTCGATCCCCTGAAAACAGGCTTCGCGATGACCGGGCTGTTCATCGGCGGCATCATCGCCGCACCGATCCTGGGCGTGCTGTCGGACCGCATCGGCCGCCGCCCGGTGGTGATGGGCGGCGTCGGCGCCTCGACCGTGGTCATCATCGCGCTGACGCTGATCGAGGACCCGATCGTTTTCGTCAGCGCCGTTTCGATCCTGGGCTTCGTGCTGTTCGCCATCCGGCCGGTGATGCACAGCTGGCTGATGGATATCACGCCGCGTGAGATGGGCGGTTCGGCCACCGGCCTGATGTTTTCCACGCAATATGTATTTGCCATGTTCATGTCGTTGAGCGGCGGCATCATCGCCGACATTTATGGTTTGGTCGCGGTGTTCTACATGCTGGCCGGATCGATGTTGCTGGCGAACATCGCCATTGCTTTCATGCCAAAGGAAGACGCTGCCGACAGGGCCTGACGCAAGCTTGCCGAAGGGGGCACCGCCGATGAGCACGATTGCCTTCACCGAGTACGAGGCCCGCAAGTGCGCCGTCCGGCTGCAGATGTATCGCAAGCGCCTGACGGCGCCGCCCAAGGGTGGCAAGCGGCCGGTGCTGTTCCTGGTCCATGGCTCCTCGATGTCGGCGCGCGGCGCCTTCGACCTGACCGTGCCTGGCGCGGACGACTATTCCGTGATGGATGCCTTCGCACGGCGCGGCTACGACGTCTGGACCGTCGATCACGAAGGCTATGGCCGGTCGGATAAGACCAGCGGCAATTCCAACATCGCCGACGGCGTCCGCGACCTGCAGGCATCGATTCCCATTGTCTTGCGCGAAACCGGCGCCGAGAGCGTACAGATGTTCGGCCAGTCCTCGGGCGCACTGCGCGCTGCGGCCTACGCCGCCAGCAATCCGGAACGGGTCGAGCGGTTGGTGTTGGCTGCCTTCGTTTGGACCGGCGACGGCGCGCCGACACTGATCAAGCGCCGCGAGCGGCTCAAGGAATGGCAGTCGAGCAACGTGCGCAAGGTCGATCCGGCATTCTACGACAGCATGTTCACCCGCGACCGGCCGGGCCTGTCTGACATGGCCGTGCCGAAAGCGATGTGCGAATTCGAAAAGCCTTTCGGCGGCACCGTGCCGACCGGAACCTACCTCGACATGTGCGCCAACCTGCCGGTGGTCGATCCGAAAGACATCCGTTGCCCGACGATGATCCTGCGCGGCGACCATGACGGCATCGCCGACGACGAGGACCTGTTGGCCTTCTTCGTCCGCCTGCCGAGCAAGGACAAACAGTTCGTCATGGTCTCGGGTCTGTCGCACTCGACCCACCTCGGCTTCAACCGCCACCGGGTGCATCACATCCTTGACGGCTTCCTAAGCCTGCCCGAACGTCGCGATCCTTTCGCCGCGGAGGAGGCCATCGCTTTGCTTAAGGGCGCCGCCGAATAGGCTCATGGCCCACTGTCGCGAGCCGTCACCGGCCGATAGGATATTGACTTAAAGTTCAGCCGGCATGACGAATAGTCGCCCTGCGGCGCAACGCAACCGTGATAACAGGGACTGTCCTGGGCCTTCGGACGGGTGCCCCTTCGGCTTACGATCGGATAAACGATATGACCTACCAGACCATCGAGGTTCGCAAGGTGACGCCGCGCATCGGCGCTGAAATCTTCGGCGTCGACCTCAGCCGCGAGCTCAGCAACCGGCAGTTCGACGAGATCCGTACGGCGTTCCTCGAGAACCAGGTCATCTTCTTCCGCGACCAGACGCTCAGCATCGAGCAACAGAAGGCCTTCGGCCGGCGCTTCGGTCCGCTGCACAAGGTGCCCAACCCGCGCCGCCCGGTGAACGGCGACCCCGAGGTCATCGCCATCTTCGCCGACGAGAACTCGAAGGCGGTCTCGGGCGACATCTGGCATTCCGACACGACATCGGACCCGAACCCGCCGCTCGGCTCCATGCTCTATATGCTGGAAGTGCCGGAGCACGGCGGCGGCGACACCATGTTCGCCAGCATGTACCACGCCTACGAGACGCTGTCGGACAGCATGAAAAGCTTCCTCGAAGGGCTGACCGCCATCCACGATGGCGCCCGCGTCTACGTCGGCAAGGGCCGGCCGGCGCCGGCAACCCCACTGCCGCAAACCGAGCATCCGGTGATCCGCGTGCACCGCGAGACCGGCCGCAAGGTTCTGTTCGTCAACAAGCTGTTCACCTCGCACATCGTTCAGCTGTCGCCCAACGAGAGCGAAGGCGTGCTGGAGATGCTCTACCGCCACGCCGCGTCGCCGGAATTCCAATGCCGGTTCAAGTGGCAGGTCGGATCGGTCGGCATGTGGGACAACCGCTGCGCCCATCATTACGCGGTGTGGGATTATTTCCCGCAGCGCCGCTTCGGTCATCGGATCACGATTTCCGACGCCTGATCGCGGCCTTAGCCGGCCGTTACCGTTCTCTCGGTGCGTGGAACGGCCAAACGCCATCCCTTGCCGTGCCTTCCATTCACGGGCGCTTGGCTTATTGTTGTCCCTGGTTACGCCCGGATGCCGCCGTTCGCGCCGCATCCGCCGGCGTTCGCACGAACCGTGTTGGACATCGGTCATGGCCAAGCTGCCTCCGCTGAACCCCTTGCATGTATTCGAGGTGGCCGCCCGGCTGGAGAGCTTCTCCAAAGCTGCCCAGGAACTGGGCGTCACACAGTCGGCGATCGGCCGGCAGATCGCCATCCTGGAGTCTTACCTGGGCGTTCCGCTGTTCCGCCGTGAGACCCACGGCGTGACCCTGACCGACGTCGCCCGGGACTATGGGCACGATATCTCCACCGCATTCCAACAGGTGCGGACGGCGACGGACAAGGTCTTCAACATTGCGCAAGACGAGCCGCTGACCATCCGCGTCTATCCGACCTTCGCAGCGAAATGGCTGCTGCCCCGCTGGGCAACCTTCGAGGCGCGGCATCCGGATATCGCCATCCGGCTGACGCTCGGCTACAACCCGGTGAATTTCGCCCAAGACGATGTCGACGCCGCCATCCTGCTAGGCGCAGGCGATTGGCCGGCGCAATATATCGCCGACCCCGTCGTTCCGGACGTGATCACGCCGGTTTGCAGCCCGGCCCTACTCAAGGCCGGAAAGATCCGGAAGATCGGCGATCTCGCCCGCCACCGGCTGCTGCATTCACGCGTCCGCGCCACGGCTTGGTCCGAGTGGCTGGCCCATGCCGGCCATCCCGATCTCAAGGGCAGCGCCGAGACCGAATTTCCCAATTCAGCCCTGGCCTATCAGGCGGCCATCGAGGGTTTGGGCGTCGCCATGGGGCAGCCGCACCTGTTGGCCCAGGATATCCGGTCGGGCTTGCTGGTCTGTCCGCTGGAGCTACGTTTCACGCGGCCGCAATCTTACTGCTTCGTGCGGCCGCAATGGCGTTCCATGTCGCCGAAGATGCGCGCCTTCCGCTCCTGGATCCTGAAGACGGCGCGGGATAGCGGCGCCTAGAACGGCAATCGTCATGGGGAAGGGCGCAGCCGAGGCCCCCCATCGCCGGATGCTTTTGGAACCCGCCCGACTCGGCGCCAGCGCCGGACAGCGAGTCCGACGGCCATCCCGGTAAAGATGCCGATCGCGTTCACCGTAAAATCCGCCAGTTCGACATCGCGGCTGATAACGAATGACTGCAGAACCTCGGACGAAGCAGCGGCCAGCAGCAGATAGCCGGCCAACGGCAGGGCGGCGATGCCGGAGACCGATAGGGCGAGCACGCCGGCGAAGAGAGCGAAGGCGCCGAGGTGTGCGATGACCTGCTTGTCCAGGCCCAGGATGGGCCGGCCTTCGTAGAGCACGCTATCTAGCCATTGCCGCAGAACGGCAGTCGGCGGCGGACGACGCGGTTCGGCACGGATATCCCCCTCCCCTGCGGCCGATGCTACACCCTGGCGTGCTGCTGCCGGGCTTTCGTCATGGGAGGGGGTCGATGGCGCCATGGTGCCGTCCCGGTCGGACGGCCGCCGATCATCGGTGGGAGACGGCTGATCTTGCGGCGTCGCGGTTTGCCCCGACAGCTCCCGGGGTAACGATCGAGGAACTGCCGGGGGCTGTTCGGGCGACAGCCGCGCCACCGTGGCATCCACCACGCCGAACGCCCGGTTTGCCGAATCGCCGACCAGGTAGATCAGGCCCGGTTGCGGCGCCAGGGTGCTGGCCAGGATGAGAGCGCCAAGCAGCAGCAAAACCCAACGGCTCCAAGTTCCCGTCCGAACGAACATGGCCGCCGCCGCCGAAAGCACCAAACCCGCCCAGCAGACGATCAAGGCATACCGAGTCCCGCGCGTGACATCCGTTTCGGCAACCGCCGTAAGGGTCAGTCCGCGCACCAGGAAGCGCCCGGATTCTCCGGCGTTATAAAGAAATAACGTCAACCGCCCAGCGGCCTTGGAGACAGGGAAGGTCTTCTGATAACGCTGCCAATCGCCGCTGCCTTCGCCAAGAAACATCACATAGGGCCAATAGCGCAGGCGTTGATCGAATCGATCGAAGGGGCGCAGAACGATGCCGGCCCGTTGCCAATCCTTGTCCCGGGCGAAGACGTTCTCCAGCCGCACTTCGGCGCTCATGCGCAAAAAATCGAAGCGCCGCGGCTCGGGGACATCCTGGGAAATGTAGGCGATCTGGCGCGAAGGCCCTGTCACTAGTGCAACAGCGGGCCCTTGATCCGGCAGCAGAAGAGCCCCGGGGGTCGCTGACCAGCCGCTGCCGCCTTGCAAAAAATCCGGGTTGGACAGACCGCCGCCGCCAACCGGCTGCAATCGCTCGTCCCAGGCAAAGAACGCCAGGGTTAAAATCGACAACAGCAATGCTGCGACGATCCTTAACTGGGCCGCTCGCCTCACCTTCGGTTACCGCCCCATCGGCCGGCTGCGGAATTAGGCCAGGGTGACAGCGGTACCGTTGACCACCACCATCAGCATGGTCTTTTCCGATCCGCCGATGGTCGCGTAGTCCAGGTCGACGGCGACAATGGCGTGGGCCCCTAGCGCCGTCGCTTCCTCGGCCATCGCTTCCATGGCCAGCTTCTTCGCTTCGCGCAGTTCCTTTTCGTAGGAGCCGGAACGCCCGCCGACGATATCGCGGATGCCGGCGAAGAAGTCGCGGAAGATATTGGTTCCCATGATCGCCTCGCCAGCAACGATGCCGAGGTAGGAGGTGATACGCCGCCCGTCGATGCCGTCGGTGGTGGTGATGATCATACCGTCGCTCCTGCATCCGCCGTTTGTCTTGCGTCGAATAGCACCGACCGTGCGTCCGGCCAAGAGCAGGTAGGAGCTTGCGATGGTCCCCGAATCATCCTGAACGCTGGCTGGGAATCGGAGCGCCTCCTATACTCCGCCGCATGACGCCGATCGCTCCGCACCCGCCAGCCGCCGTCCGGGAACTCCATGCCGCGGCGATCGTGGCGGGAACGGATCGTGCCGCCTGGGTTTCTGCCGACGGCGAAGCGCTGCTCATGGCGCCAGCCGAAGCCGCCGCTAGGCTGCGCAGCGGTGTTCCACCCCTGGTCTGTCATACCCGTGCCACGGCGCGACGCCTCAACGTGGCGCACTTCACGGGACTCGACCTTCTGGAGCTTTTCGCTTTCGTCCGGCCGGCAACGTTCTGCCTGCCGACACCCCGTGGCTTGGCGCGCGTGCTCGGACTCGACGAGCCCATCGGGTTGGAAGCGGAAGCAGCAAGTCTACATGCCGCCGCCCGCAGCCTGCTCGCGACACTGGCTGGCATGGGCCGTGCCGAACAAACCGAGGCGCGACGCGTCGCCTGGGCCATGGCGCGCGCCGGCTGGAGCTGGGGGCCGGCGGTGCTGGGGGTGCTCGACCCGACAGGCGACGCGCCGCACAGCGCCACGGCCGCAACCGGCCTTAGGGTATGGACCCGGCTGAAGGAGTGGGACGATCCGGGACCGCCGCCGCCGCCCGACAACCGTCCGGTGGAACCGGTCGAAGCGCGAGCCCGGCTGGTGCAATTGCGCGGCCCGCAGGCCGAGGATCGACCGGAACAGATGGCTTACGCCGCCGTGGTCGCAGCCGCCTTCCTGCCGCGCGACAAGCGGGGCCACCCGCACCTGGTGCTGGCCGAGGCCGGCACCGGCGTCGGCAAGACGCTGGGCTACCTGGCGCCGGCCCACATCTGGGCGAAGAAGAACGGCGGCACGGTATGGATCAGCACCTTCACCCGCAACTTGCAGCGCCAGCTCGACGCCGAACTCGACAAGGTCTATCCGGACCCGGCGGAAAAGCGCCGCAAAGTGGTGGTCCGCAAGGGACGCGAGAACTACCTGTGCTTGCTCAACCTTGACGAAGCGGTGGCCCGCGTCCAGGCCAGCGGGGGCGATATCGTCGCGTTGGGACTGATGGCGCGCTGGACGCTGGCCAGCCGCGACGGCGACATGGTAGGCGGCGATTTCCCGGCCTGGCTGGCCGACCTGCTCGGCCGGGGGGCGACCCTGGAGCTGACCGATTCGCGGGGCGAATGCGTTTACGCCGCCTGCACGCACTATCGCCGTTGCTTCGTCGAACGGTCGATCCGCCGGGCGCGGCGCGCCGAGATCGTCGTCGCCAACCACGCATTGGCGATGATCCAGGCGGCAATGGGCGGTGGCGAGGAAGGATTGCCGACGCGCTATGTATTCGACGAAGGCCATCATCTGTTCCACGCCGCCGATTCGGCTTTTTCAGCGCACCTGTCGGGCCTGGAGGCGGCGGAGCTGCGGCGTTGGATCCTGGGTGGCGACGGGCAGCGGCGGTCGCGCGCCCGCGGTCTGAGCGAACGCGTTGGCGAACTGATCGACGGCGATGAATCTGCACGAGAATGCTTGCAGGAAGCGCTGAACGCAGCACGTGCCCTACCGGGTGTCGGCTGGCAGCCTCGCATCGCCGGCGGCGCGCCGGTCGGTCCGGCGGAAAGCTTTCTGGCGCTGGTCCGCCAGCAGGTCTACGCCCGCGATCGGGACGCCGATGCGCCGTTCAGCCTGGAAACCGAACCGCGGCCGGCGGTTCCCGGCCTGCTCGATGCCGCCGCGCACCTGAGCACGGCGCTCGACCGGCTGCGCCGGCCGCTGACGGCGCTGGCCGCCGCACTGGCCGCCAAGCTCGACAAGGAAGCCGAGACACTGGAAAGCGGTACGCGCCTGCGTATCGAAGCCACCATGCGCGGCTTGGAACGGCGCGGCATGCTGACACTGCAAGCCTGGCGCGCCATGCTGGCCGACCTGACTCAGGAAACGCCGGCAGCCTTCGTCGACTGGTTCGGGGTGGAGCGGAACGACGGGCGCGACATCGACGTCGGCTTTCACCGGCATTGGGTCGACCCGATGCAGCCCTTCGCCGAAACGGTGGCGGAGCCGGCCCACGGCCTGCTGGTTACCTCGGCCAGCCTGCGCGACGGCACCGGCGACGAGGATGCGGACTGGCGCAGCGCCCGGCAATCGACGGGTGCCGACTACCTGCCGGGAGTGCCGGTACAGAGCACCATTGAATCGCCCTTCGACTATCCGGCGCTGACCCGTGTCTACGTCGTCTCCGACGTTCGGCGCGAGGACGCGGAGCAGGTATCGGCAGCCTATCGCGAACTATTCCTGGCCGCCGGCGGCGGCGCGCTCGGGCTGTTCACCGCCATCAACCGCTTGCGGACGGTGCATCGGCGCATCGCCGGACCTTTGGAGGCCAAGGGCATCCCGCTGCTCGCCCAGCACATCGGCGGCATCGACACCGGCACGCTGATCGATATCTTCCGCGAGGAGACAGACGCCTGCCTGCTCGGCACCGACGCCGTGCGCGACGGCGTCGACGTACCGGGACGCTCGCTGCGCCTGATCGTTTTCGACCGGGTTCCCTGGGCACGACCCGATATCTTGCATCGGGCGCGACGCGAACATTTCGGGGGTCGGACCTACGACGAGATGCTGACCCGTCTCAAGCTCAAGCAGGCATTCGGCCGGCTGGTGCGCCGGGCCAACGACCGTGGCGTCTTCGTCATGCTGGATCGCGCCTTGCCAACCCGCCTGCTCGGCGCCTTTCCCGAAGGCGTGGCCGTGCACCGCGTCGGCCTGGCCGAAGCGGTGGCGGAAACCCGAACCTTTCTCGGTACGCCGGATTAACCGGCCGGCTTCTGCCAGGTTGCCGCCAGCCGCCAGCCGCCACGGCCATCGGACAAAAGCAGATAGCTCGCCTCTTCGGCGAAGGTGGAGCCGAGCGCTTCATTGACTGCCGGCGTCACCGAATGGACCAGGATGGCGCCGAACTTCCGATCGGCGAGGAACCCGCGAAGGATCTCGACCCGCGTATCGTCGAAGGCGGAGACTTTGAGGACCTGGCCGACCTTCTTGCCGAGCTGGAATTCCGTGATCTTGGCCGATTCCCCGGTACCGAGCGGATCGAGGACGATCATCGATACGCCCCGGGGGAGCAGCGGCCCGAGGACGTCGGCAACGGCGCGGTAGTGAGGCTTATCCGGCTCCTGATCGAAGCGCACCTTATGCGCCAGCGCGATGGGAGCCGCCAGGACCAGGACAATCGCCAGACGGGCAAGCCATCCTTGGTAGCGGGCCGGCAGGGGCCAACGCCGCCACAGGCAGGCGAGGCCATACCAAGCGAAGACGACCCCGACGAGGCCAAGGTGCTGGTTATAGCGCCACAAGGAGGCGACGCGCTCCGCATCGTCGGCGCCGAAGGCCGCGACGTAGGCAAACAGCAGGAAGGCGTTATATCCGACGAAGATACCGCCGACGATCAGCGCCAGCCGGTCGAAGGCCGTGCGGCACCGCACGACGGCTTTCGCCGCAGCGCCGGTGGCGAACAGCATGAGGGCGAGATAGGCGCCCTTTTTCGCCAATACGGCGGCCATGGTCGCCAGGATATCGGGGATCATGACCACGGACCATTCGGCAAAGGGCCGGATGACGAACTCGGCGCCGCTGAGTTCCATCGCCACGTGGTAACGCCAGAGGGCATAGACAACGGCGAACGGCACGACCATCGGCACCAACAACCCGACCAAGCGCCGCTTGGTTATCGCCGGATCGAGCAGGCCGGCAATGACAACCGACGATACCGCCAGGATGGCCAGGATCAACGTCGCCTGCTTGAGAGAAACCAGCACGACCAAGGCCAAGCCCATCTCCCAGGCCCGCCGGCGTGCCAGCCCGGCCCGCCCCGCGGACAGGCTGTTGAGAGCCATCCAACCGAGGACGACCGCAAAGCCCAACGCCGTCGCGCTGGCGAAATCGGCGTAGCTGGTGAGAATCACCTTCTGCACGAACGTCGGATTGAGCAGGGTGACCGCCGCCAGGCCCATCGCGCACAAACCCCATGACGGCGGCGAGGACGCGGCGCGGCGGTCGGAATGGGACCGATCGGCTTCCCGACAGCTGGCTTGGCGGCGTTCGCCGCTGTTTTGGCGGACGACATCGACCACCAGCAAGGCCGAGGTCACGAGCAACCCAATGTTGAGCAGCGGCCCCGCCGCTTCGAGTAACCGGCCGGCGATACGGCTGGCCAAATAGGGCAACAGGCTCCAACCGTAAGGGTAAGCGGGAAACGAGGCCCCCGTCAGCGGCGTCCGGCTATCGGGAAAGGCATCCGTCTCCAGCAGGAAGCGGACGGAGGGAAGCCAATGGGAAAATTCGTCCCATTGGCTGGCTCGCATAGCCGATGCCAGCGCTATCAAAGGTACGGCCAGAAACATCATCCGCAGCGCACCGGGGGGCAGGAAGCGACCATCGCGGCGACGGGTTTGAAAGGCTGCGGCGCCGGCCAGGCCGGCCAGGACGATAGCGACCTCCGTGAACGGCAGAGGCGTCAGGACGCCGACGGCCGTGCAAACGGCAACCGCCATCGCCCAGCCGTAAACGGCATCGCCGGAACGCAATCGATGCCGAGACGCCGTCAGGCCACCCAGGGCGGTCAAGGCCAGAATTACGATAGCGACGGCCGCTATCGTTACGACTTGCTCGATACCTCCGACGAAAAGGCCAAGGTAATCGAGCATCGCGCTATGCCTTCGGTTGTTTCACGGCGTCATCGCCTGCGACAGCCTTTACCGCACAGGCACCGCGACGACGAGCATAACGTTTGAGGACTGCCGGCGCGACGCCTATCCCGGCCGATGCTGAAAGCAATGGTCGAACAGCAATACCCATTCTCGCTGTTGGACAACCTTGCAAAAGGCTTCGTCGGCCGAACCATCACCTGCATGGGCGGTGCAAAGATCGACGAAGCCGATGGCGTCCCATACCTGCCACGCCGCAATCTTGTTGGCCGCCACCGAGCCGTTGCCCAGTCCGACGGCAGAATGCAGAAGTTCACGGTGAATCGGATGCAGACCAGCCCGGCGGAACCAATATTTCGCATTGTCCGGATCGGGTTCGCGGCGATG